>DATFCQ010000113.1:0-2885 GCA_035252905.1 Allostellaceae bacterium
CGATGCGCGCGCTCAACGGCCCCAGCCGCCGCCCGCGCATCCCTTCTCCCCTCACAATCTCAATCAACAACCCCCGAAGACCCAAGCCCCCGGAAGGGCCGCGCTTATAAACCCCATCCCAAACCCCCGTCAACCGATTTCATACGGCTTGCGCACCATAATAGAGCGTCACCGTGTGCCGGGCTTCGGCAAAGAACAGCCAGCGCTCGACGACGAGGCCGAGAGCGGCGCTCGCAACCGCGACCCCGGCGGCGATCGCGCCCGCCACGCCGCCGGCCGCCAGGGCGAACAAGGTCAGCGCCACGGGCACGATAAAGGCGGCGAAGCGGGCGATCATGCGCAGCCGTCGCGCGTGCTTGCGCGCCACCCGGAACCCCATCTCCTGCAGCAGATAATTCTCTTCCGTGTGAGGCGCTTCGAAAAGCCGCACCCGGCCGCTGCGGCCGAGCGCGGTCGCGCTCTCGACGGTGGAGAGCGCCGAGGTCGTATCAATAAAGCGCCAGGTGACCTCCTTCACCCACCACGCGACGATGACGACGACAAAGGTCCAGAAGGCGGTGCCGGCGGCGGGTCCGCCCCAGAAACGGACCAAGAGATCGAGGATCAGCCAGCCGCTCATCAGGCCGAGCAGCAGATAATTGGGCACCGTCCAGAAGTTGTGCCACTGCCGGATCGGCTTCAACGAGGCGTAGATCATCCCGGTCGAAACCACGGTGGCGACGGCGAGCCCCGCCGCGATCAGTCCGCACAATCCGACCGCCCCGCCGGTCGTGCCGAAAAATACCCAGCCGATACCGAAGATCGCGGTCGGCACAAAGGTCAGCACCGCGAACACGCCCTCGCGCGACAGCCACGACGAGCGCCATTGCGAGAAGGCGCGCCAGGCCCGCTCCGGCCGGCCGAGATGATAGGTCGAGGATACGAGCCCGCCTGCCGCCAGCGCCACGGCGATCAGGAGCGCGGTCAAGCCGAACCAGGAGCTCTGCGGCAGGAGGCCGAGCGGGGCGCCGACGCCGAGCAACAGAATGAGGGCAAACCCCGCCCCCGAGGCGGTCGTGAACAGAATGATCGACAGACCGGGATGCAACTTCGCTCCTCCCTCGACTCAGAACCTGTTTGCATGAGGAAAACGGCGAAATGCGCTCCGCTTCGCTGCGCTTTTCCGCCTTACGACGTTCCCGACCAGCGTAGGGCGGAAGAGCGTAGCGTATTCCGCCGACTTCGCGGCAAACGCCTCAAATATTCTCAGCGCGACAACAACCGGTCGACCCAGCGCAGCAGCCGCTCGCCGGGGGAGGGGAGGTCGTCCTCCGGCGACGGCGGAGCCATCGCATCCGCCGGCCGCATGCGCCCCGGCCGCGGCGGCAGGTATTTGTTGACCGGCTTGTAGCCGAGTTCGGGCATCAGGTCGGCGCCGCGGCGGCTTGCCACCAGTTGCGAAACCGCCGAATCGGGATCGCCCAGATCGCCGAAATGGCGGGCGCTGACCGGACAGACCATGACGCAGGCCGGCCGGCGCTCGACCTCGGGCAGGTTCTCGTTGTAGATGCGGTCGATGCACAACGTGCATTTCTTCATGACGCCTTCGTCGGCGTCGAATTCGCGCGCCCCGTAGGGGCAGGCCCACGAGCACAATTTGCAGCCGATGCAGATCGCTTCGTTGACCAGTACGATCCCGTCCTCGGCGCGCTTGTAGGAGGCGCCGGTCGGGCACACGGTAACGCAGGCCGGCTCCTCGCAATGCAGGCAGGATTTCGGGAAATGGATCGTGCGCGCCCCCTCGCCCTCGCCCTCCTCGAAGGAATGGATGCGGTTGAACCACACTCCATAGGCGCCCGCGCCATAGGGGCTGAAATCGGGCAGCGGCCCCATATGGCCGCTCGCGTTCCATTCCTTGCAGGCGGTGGCGCAGGCGTGGCAGCCGACGCAGATGTCGAGATCGATGACAAGGCCGAGCTTTTTCTGGCCCAGCTGTGGCGCGGGAAGAGAGGTCATCGCACCCTCCTCCCCTCCGTCTGCGCGGTTCCGTCGGGGGCGCCGGCGCAATAGCGCAGGATCGCCGGCGCCCGCGCGAGCCCGGGCGGATGCTCGAACGGGGCAAAGGTGGGGGCCGAGACCCCGGCCTCCGCCGGCGCCGCCTTGTCGATCCGCACGCGCAGATCGTACCAGGCCGCCTGGCCGGTCACCGGATCGGCGTTGGCCTGCGCCGCCCCGCCGCCCGAGGGCAGCCATTCCGAAATCAGGTGGTTGAGCAGAAATCCCTTCCTGAATTCGGGTGCCGCCCCGTCGAGGCCCCAGGCGCCGGCATGCTTGCCGATCGCGTTCCAGGTCCACACCGTATCGGGGTTGACCCCGTCCATCAGTTTGACCTGGACGCGGATGCGGCTCTTGTGGCTCGACAGCCAGACCCAGTCGTCGTCGTCGAGCCCCAATGCCCGGCCGGTCGCCCGGTGCACATAGAGCCGGTTGTAGCCGAAGATCTGCCGCAGCCAGGCGTTCTGGGAATGCCAGGAATGGTACATCGGCATCGGCCGCTGGGTGATCGCGTGCAGCGGGAAGGACGTGCGGTCGACGCCCGCCTCCTCGAACGGCATGTACCAGAACGGCAGCGGGTCGAAATAGGTCTCGATGCGTTGGCGGTCGGGGGGCGGAGGCTGCACCGTGCCGTGGCCGCGCGCGGCGAGGCGGAAGCGCTGCAGCGGCTCGACATAGAGCTGCAGGACAATCGGCTCGGCCCGGTCGATCAACCCCATCGCCACGGCCCCTTCGAGATAGGCCTTGTTGGCGTGCTTGTAATAATGCTGCTCGGGCGGCAGTTCGTGTTTCCAGAAGCAGCCGTTCTCGACATAGCGTTCGAGCTGGCGCGGGTTCGGTGCGCCGCGGCC
>DATFCQ010000114.1:0-7547 GCA_035252905.1 Allostellaceae bacterium
CCGCGAGACGAGCCTGGCAGGCTCCCGTCGCGGCCGGTACCGATCCGCACCGGGCCGCGGCGGGTCTCGACGATTGCGGCGACCGCCCAGGCCCGCGCGACCGCATCCTCCGCCGGCGCCTCGGCGCCGGGCGTGCGCCGGTCGACGTCGCCAAGCCTGGCGCCGCGCAATCCCCGGCCCGGCGCCAGAAACGACAAGGCTTCGAGGAGATTGGTTTTGCCGGCCCCGTTGACGCCGGTCAGCACGACCGGCTCACTGCCGAGAGTGAGCCGCGCCTCGCGGTAATTGCGGAAATCGGTGAGGACGAGCCGCCTCGCTCCGACGCGCACAGCCGCTGTCAGGAGGCCCGCGGCGCCGGTGCTGCTCGGGGCTTCCTGTACCTCGGTAAACATAGATCCTATATGGGGTTAGAGAGCGTCTTCCGCTACCCGGAAGCCGCTCTCAGGGCCTGTTTGAGGGAGAAGAGCGGCGGAATGCGCTTCGCGTTTCCACTCTAAGCAGGTCTGCGTTGATCAGTAAACGAATGCCCTCTCCGCCCTTCAGGGGGGAGAGGGAGGGGACCCATCGCGTCAGCGATGGGGAGGGTGAGGTGGGTGCCGACCGTGGCACGGGAATCCCCCACCTCACCCCGGCCCTCTCCGCCCCCAGGGGCGGAGAGGGAGCTTCGGGCAGCGCATGAGGATCTGTTGGCCATCCAATGTAAGCCTGCTTAGGGTTCGGTGCAGGGCGAAATAGCGCAGCGTGTTCCGCCGGCTTTACCGTCATGGCGATAACCCGATCCTCTAGACGCGCATCGGCATCAGCACATAGAGCGCGCTGGCGCCGCTCGCATCGGGGCCGGCATCGCACACGATTGTCGGCGAAGCGGCGTCGGACATCTTGATCTGCGCCGTCTCGCCGTCGATCTGGTCGGTGATGTCGAGAAGATATCGCGAGTTGAACCCGATCTCGATCGGATTGGCGCCGTAATCGATCTCGATCTCTTCGACCGCAGTGCCGTTTTCCGGGCTCGTTGCCGACACCGTAAGGCTGCGGCCTTCGATGCTGAGCTTGACCGCCCGGCTCTTCTCGGTCGAGATCGTCGACACTCGATCGACCGCCTCTGCAAACTCTTTGCATTTGACGTCGAGATGCTTGTCGTTGTTTGCCGGAATGACCCGGTCGTAATCGGGAAAGGTGCCGTCGATCAGCTTTGAAATCAGCGATGCCGAACTCCCCGGGGTCGATCCGGGAATGGCGAAGCGAATCTTGGTTTCGGACAGCGAGATCTCGACCTCCTGCTCGTCCTCCTCGATGAGCTTGCGCAATTCGAGGACGGTTTTGCGCGGGATGATCACGCCCGGCATGCCGGCGGCCCCGGCGGGCAATTGCATCTCGACGCGAGCGAGCCGGTGGCCGTCGGTCGCCACTGCGCGGATCACCGGGACTTCATTGCTCTTGGTCGCATGCAGATAGATGCCGTTCAGGTAATATCGGGTCTCTTCGGTCGAGATCGCGAAGCGCGTGCGGTCGATCAGTGTGCACAATTCGCGCGTCGACAATGTGAAATTATGCGGCAAGTCGCCGCCCGTCATCAGCGGGTAATCCTCAGGCGGCAGGGCGGCGAGGGTGAAGTTCGAGCGGCCGCAGCGCAGCAGCATCCCCGCCTGCGCCGAAAGGGGGTTTTGTTGCGGGCCGCCCGTCAATCCGCCGCCGACGGGAACGGAGCCCCCTGTCTCGATCTCGATCTGCGCCCCTTCAGGCAGTTTGCGGACGATGTCGTAAAGCGTGTGCGCCGGTGCCGTCGTGCGGCCTTCGCGCTCGACTTGTCCAGGGACCCGCTCGACGATTTCGAGGTCCATATCGGTGGCGGAGAGCGCGAGCAGACCGGCGCTCGGGCCGGCTTCGGCCCGCAACAACACGTTCGAGAGGATCGGGATGGTTGTGCGCCGCTCGACGACGCTCTGCACATGGGAGAGCGCCTTCAACAGCGCAGCCCGCTCAATGGTCAGTTTCATGACAGCTGCATCCCCGGGCGAACCGCCGCTCCAACGATTGTGTTTCGCCTGGGCCCGCCGGGCTCTTGACAGCCCGGGGAGTGGCGAACGACCGACGCCTTCCCGATCGGCCTGCGGCGGAGGGGCGGGCGCGGTCCCGTCGCTTTCCCCCGGGCCGATCGCCCGCCTGACAGGGGATCGATAAGTCCCGGGAGGGGACGGGCAGCCAGTATAGCATGGAGCCGGCGTTCGCTCAGAGCCTGTTTGCATGAGAAAAGCGGCGGAATGCGCTCCGCTTTTCCGCCCCACGGTTCGGTATGTAGGGCAGAAGAGCGCAGCGCATTCCGCCGCTTTCCGATCAGCTTTGCAGCATCCGGCGCAACAGCTCGATGTCTTCGGCCAATCCCGCGTCGGTCAGCATCAATTCCTCGATCTTGCGCACCGCGTGCATCACGGTGGTGTGGTCGCGTCCGCCGAATTTGCGGCCGATTTCCGGCAGGGAGCGGGTCGTCAGCTGCTTGGCAAGATACATTGCGACCTGGCGCGGACGGGCAACCGCGCGCGCCCGGCGATCGGAGGTCATCTCGCTGAGGCGCAGATTGTAATGCTCGGCGACGCGCCGCTGGATCTCGTCGATCGTCACGCGCCGCATGTTCGAGCGCAACAGATCGTGCAGCACCTCCTGGGCGCTCTCCAATGTGATGTCGCGGCCGACGAGCTGCATGTGCGCGGCGATGCGGTTGAGCGCCCCTTCGAGTTCGCGGACGTTCGAAGTGATCTTGTGGGCGAGGAATTCCATGACTTTTTGCGGGATGCGGATGCCGGCCTGTTCGGCCTTCGACTGCAGGATGCCGAGCCGCAATTCGTAAGTCGTCGGGTGCAGGTCGGCCACCAGCCCCCAGCCGAGGCGAGAGCGCATGCGCTCTTCAAGGCCCTCGAGATCGGAGGGCGACTTGTCGGCCGAGATCACGATCTGCCGGTTCTGGTCGACCAGGGCGTTGAAGGTGTGAAAAAACTCCTCTTGCGTCGAATCTTTGCCGCTGATGAATTGGACGTCGTCGATCATCAGAAGATCGACGGAGCGGAACTGCGCCTTGAAATCCATCGTCGATTTGAAGCGCAGAGCGCGAATGAACTGATACATGAACTTTTCGGCCGAAAGGTAGATGACCTTGCGGTCGGCGGCGCGCTGGCGGACATGCCAGGCGATCGCATGCATCAGATGGGTCTTGCCGAGACCCACCCCGCCATACAGAAACAGCGGGTTGAACGGCACCGCATGGGCGGGATCGGCGCACGCCTCGGCCACCCTGCGGGCAGCCGCATGCGCCAGCTCGTTGGGCTTGCCGACGACAAAATTGGCGAAGGTAAAGCGCGGGTCGAGCGGTCCCGACAGTTGCGCCTTGTCGTCCGCAACGTCGGGCGCGGCATCAGAGCGGCGGGCGCCGTCCGCCTCGTCCGCGTCCGAGAGGACCGGCACCGCGGGCGCCGCCGCGCCGACCACGATCGAGAGGCGGGTCACCTGCTGGTTCTCGGCCCGCCACAGGGCCAGGAGCCGGTCGGCATAATGGGTGGCGACCCAGTCGCGCAGGAACCGCGTCGGCGCGGCGAGCACCGCCTGACCGCCGTCGACCCGCTGCACGCTCATCGGCCGCAGCCAGCTACGGAACGCGGTCTCGCCGACCTCGCCTTTGAGGTGGTCCAAGACCCGGTTCCATTCGCTCTCGCTGGCCCTGCTCACGGTCTCGCCGTGATTCTCGTAGACCGCCTCCACCACCCCCACACCCCCCTAAATATGGCAGTGCTCATCGTCCCGCTGGTGATAAATCAGCGGTTACCTGTGATAAACGTTAAAAGTACCCCTTATCCCTTGCACGGGATCTGTTCGTGGTTGTAGGTCGATTCCTTAGAAGATGCCAACTTCTAATTGGGATATCGGGAGTTCTACAAGGAGCACCCGTGATTCTCAGTTGATATGAAGAAGGTAGCTTAGGTGAAGGCTGACTGGCAAGTGTCACCGGAGGGAGAAGGATAAAATTTTTCTCGACTTTTACGACGCGCTGAGCCCAAGCCCGATCGGAAGCGGCAGCGCCTTTCCGATCCTCATGCCCTATTTGACACAGCCTGGTCGGCCCCCTATGTTCGCCTTGCCTAAAGGTTATGGAACATGAAGATCGTGAACTCGCTAAAGGCCCTGAAAAGGCGCGACAAAGGCTGTCGCATCGTGCGCCGCAAGGGGCGCGTCTACATCATCAACAAGAGCAATCCCCGGTTCAAGGCGCGCCAAGGTTAGAGGGCGCGCTGTCGCGCGCGGCTCGCGCCGATGAAATTGCCGATTCCGGATGCCGCGACGGTTCGCCGCCGCGCTGAGATCGCGGCGGCGCTTTCCCGCATCGTGCCGGGCGAGGGGGTCATCACCGCCGAAGCCGAGCGCCGGGCCTATGAGAGCGACGGTCTGACCGCGTATCGGCAACCGCCGCTTGTCGTCGTCCTGCCTTCCTCGGTCGCGCAGGTCTCGGGGATATTGCGCTACTGCAGCAAAGAGGGCCTCAAAGTGGTGCCGCGCGGCGCCGGCACCTCGCTCTCGGGCGGGGCGCTGCCGCTCGCCGACGCGGTCCTGTTGGGCATGGCCAAGTTCAACCGCATCCTCGACATCGATTACGACAACCGCTGCGTTGTGGCCCAGCCCGGGGTCACCAATCTCGCCGTCAGCCAGGCGGTAGCGGCGCACGGCTTCTACTATGCGCCCGATCCGTCGAGTCAGATCGCCTGCACGATCGGCGGCAATGTCGCCGAAAATTCGGGCGGCGTGCACTGCCTCAAATACGGGCTCACCACCAACAACCTGCTCGGCCTCGAAATGGTCCTGATGGACGGCGAGGTGATTCGCCTCGGCGGCCGGCATCTCGACTCCGGGGGCTACGATCTGATGGGAGTGATGACCGGCTCCGAGGGGCTCCTCGGCGTCGTCACCGAGGTCACCCTGCGCATCCTGCCCAAGCCGGCGGCGGCGCGCGCCCTGCTGATCGGCTTTGCCGGGATCGAGGACGCCGGCCAATGCGTCGCTGCGATCATCGCCCGGGGAATTATCCCGGCCGGCATGGAGATGATGGACCGGCCGGCGATCCATGCCGCCGAAGCCTTTGTCAAGGTCGGCTATCCGCTCGACGTCGAGGCGCTGTTGATCGTCGAACTAGACGGCGTGCCGGCCGAAATCGACCATCTCGCCCGCGAGGTCGAGGCGATTGCCCGCGACAACCGCGCCCAGGTCTTGAAGACGAGCCGCGACGAGGCCGAGCGGCTCGCCTTCTGGGCCGGGCGCAAGGCCGCCTTCCCGGCGGTCGGGCGGATCGCGCCCGATTACTACTGCATGGACGGGACGATTCCGCGCGCCCGCCTGCCCGAAGTGCTGTCCGGGATCCGCGCCCTGTCAACGCGCCACGGGCTTGCCGTCGCCAACGTGTTTCACGCCGGCGACGGCAATCTTCACCCGCTCGTCCTCTACGACGCCAATCGGCCGGGCGAGATCGAGCGCGCCGAGGCGTTCGGCGCCGACATCCTGAAATTGTGCGTCGCCGTCGGTGGCGTCCTGACCGGCGAACATGGGGTCGGGGTCGAGAAGCGCGACCTGATGGGCACGATGTTCGACGAGATCGACCTCGACCAGCAGCAGCGCCTCAAATGCGCGTTCGATCCGGACGGGCTGCTCAATCCCGGCAAGGTATTCCCGCAGCTCCATCGCTGCGCCGAATTGGGCCGCCTGCACGTCCGTGCCGGGCGGCTGCCGCATCCCGATTTGCCGCGGTTCTGACAAGTCGGCGGAAAAGCGCAGCGCATTCCGCCGCTTTGCCGAGAAGGCCGCGAAGACGTTTGGGACCTTCGCGCTTCCTTGGCGACTTCTGCGATAAGCATTAACTATGCCCTGTGGCCCGTTTCACCCCGACCGATATCGAAGAGTTGCGCGACGCGATCGGCGCCGCGCTGGCTGCCGAGGAGCCGCTTGAGCTCCTTGCCGGCGGCACCAAGCGCGGGCTCGGCCGGCCGCTGCAAGGACCGCACACGCTCGATCTGTCGCGCCTCTCGGGCATTCGCGACTATGCACCGAGCGAACTCGTATTGACCGCCGCGGCGGCGACCCCGCTCGCCGAGATCGAGGCGGCGCTCGCCGAGGCGGGCCAGATGCTGGCCTTTGAACCGCCCGATTGGGGCGCCCTCTACGGCCTCGGCGCGGCTGCGGCGGCGCGGCGGAGCCTGGGCGGCGTGCTCGCCTGCAATCTGTCGGGGCCGCGCCGCGTCAAGGCAGGGGCGGCGCGCGACCATTTCCTTGGTTTTCGTGCGGTCAACGGCCGCGGTGAGATCTTCAAGGCGGGCGGCAAGGTGGTCAAGAACGTCACCGGCTACGATCTGCCGAAATTGATGGCGGGATCCTTCGGCACCCTCGCGGCGCTTGAGGAGGTCACGGTCAAGGTCCTGCCGCAGCCCGAACAGGCGCTGACCGTGGTGTTGCCCGGGCCTGGTCCTTCGGCGGCGGTTGCGCGCCTCAATGCCGCGCTCGCCTCGCCGCACGAGGTCTCGGGCGCGGCCTATCTGCCGGCGGTGCTCGCGGGCGGCGTCGCCCTTGTCTTGCTGCGACTCGAAGGCCCGCCGCCCTCGGTCGCCTTCCGCCGCGACCGGCTCATCGCCGAATTCGGCGCTGATTGTCGCGCCGCCGTGCTCGAAGGCGGGGAATCGGCCGCGCTGTGGCGGGCGATCCGCGACGCCGAACCGCTGGCCGGCCTCGGCGACGGCGCCCTCTGGCGCGTCTCGGCTGCCCCGTCGCGCGGCGCCGAAATCGCCGAGGCGATCGCGGAGAGCCTCGACGCTGCGTGGTATCTCGATTGGGGCGGCGGTCTCGTCTGGGCCGCGGTCCCCAGAGCCGAGGACGGCGGCAGCGCGGCGATCCGCGCCGCATTGCGCGGCGCCGATAACAGGGGCAGCGGCCATGCCACCCTGATCCGCGGCGCGCCGGGGCTGCGCGCCGCGGTCCCGGTGTTCGAGCCGCAACCCGCGCCGCTCGCCGCGCTCGCCGCCCGCGTCAAGGAAAGCTTCGACCCGCGCCGGATCCTGAACCGCGGCCGCATGATCGAGAGGGACTGAGCCGATGCGGACCGAGTTCTCGCCGGCCCAGCTCGCCGACCCTGATATCGCCCAGTCGGACAAGATATTGCGCAGCTGCGTCCATTGCGGCTTCTGCACCGCGACCTGCCCGACCTATGTCCTGCTGGGCGACGAGCTCGACAGCCCGCGCGGGCGCATCTACCTGATCAAGAACATGCTGGAAGGCGGCGAGACCCCGACCGTGGATACGGTCAAGCATATCGACCGCTGCCTGTCCTGCCTTGCCTGCATGACGACCTGCCCTTCGGGCGTCCATTACATGCATCTCGTCGACCATGCGCGAGGCTGGATCGAGGAGCATTACCGCCGCCCGCCGGGCGAGCGGGCCCTGCGCCGGGTGCTCGGGCTGGTCCTGACCCGCCCCTTTCTGTTCCGCCTGGCCTTGCGCGGCGCCGCGCTGGCGCGGCCTCTGGA
>DATFCQ010000115.1:0-48043 GCA_035252905.1 Allostellaceae bacterium
CGGAAATGGCGCGCCAGGGCGATGCCGCCGCGGCCGGAAAACGTGGCCGCGCGGGCGGTGCCGCGGCCCGCTCCGGCGGCAAGGTCGCGCCAGTCGCGCCAGGACAGACCCATCGCCACCAATAAGACGAGCCCGAGAAGGGCCGCCGCCGCCATCGCCAGCGGCAACGCCAGAGCGCCGAGACCGGCCATCAAGAGCAGCCGGCGGGCGAGCCAGCCGACCGCGCCGCCCCCCATCGGCGTCCCGAAATCGACGACCGAAAGGGCGAGCGCGGCGAGGACAAGCGCCACCGGCAACAGCGCGACCCGCCGGCCGAGCATGGTCAAATTCCGGTTCAGCAGCAGGCGGAAGGCCCAGCCGAACAGGACCGCCGGCAATACAAAACCGGCGATCCCAAACAACTGCCAAAGCACGTCGGCGGCCAGCGCCCCGCCATGTCCGAGAAAATTATGCGGCTCGGCTGCGGCCACGGCCGCGGCGTCCAAGGACGGGTCGCGCGGATCATAGGTCAGCAAGGCGAGCAGCACCGCCAAGGCCGCGATCAGCACGGCGAAACCGATCGCCGCGCGCACGTGCCGCCGCCACGCCGCCGCCGTTCCGGCCCAGCCGCGCACGCGCTCGCGGAGCGCAAGGTGCAGGCGGCCCTTCGACAATAGCTCAGGAGCCCGCGCTCGGCTGATCGATCTCATCCCCTTCCCCCCGCGGCGCAGCCTTCCCCAAGACCGCACGCCCCTTCCGCTATAGCACGCGCCGGATCCGCGTAAAGGCGGTTTCGAGAACCGGCTCGTCGTGCACCAGCGCCAGGCGAATATAGCTCTGTCCCGGATTGGCGGCGCCGTTTGCGGCGCGGGCGATGTAGCCGCCCGGCAGGACGCGGATCGCGGCCTCGCGCCACAAGGCAACCGCCGCCTGCTCGCCGTCGCCGACGTCGAGCCACAGATAAAAACCGCCCTCCGGCCGGTAGAAATTGCAGCGGCCGCCGAGCGCCGCCTCGGCGAGATCGAATTTGCGGCGATAGCGCGCCCGATTCTCGATCGCGTGCGATTCGTCGCGCCACAGCGCCGCAGCCGCGGCCTGGATCGGCAAGGGCAATTGGCAGCCGCCGTAATTGCGCAGATGCAGGAACCGGTCGATCAATACGGGATCGCCGGCGACAAAGCCGGCGCGCAGTCCCGGCGCGCTCGACCGCTTCGACAGCGAGTGGAACACCAGGACGTTGGCAAGCCCCCCGCCGAGCGCGACGCAGGCTTCGAGCCCGCCCGGCGGCGATGCGCGGTCATAGATCTCGGCATAGCACTCGTCGATCGCCAACACGAAATCGTAACGGCGGGCGAGGGCGATCGCCTTTTGCAGATAGGCAAGGCTGGCGACCGTGCCCTGCGGATTGGCCGGCGAGCACAGATAGCACAGGGCCGTGCGCGCCAGGGTTTCAGCCGGGATCGCGTCGAGATCGGGCAGAAAGCCGTTGTCGCGCACCGCGTCGAGAAACACGGTCTCGGCCCCGGCCATCGTCGCCGCCCCGTTATAGACGAGGTAATAGGGGTTGGGGGCGAGCACGATCGGCCGAGCCCCCGCCTTGTGCTGCGGGACCGCGAGCATCGCCGCAAGATAGAGCCCCTCCTTGGTGCCGGACAGGCTCAACACGTGCCGCTCGGGCGACAGCATACCAGCGGGCAGAGCGTAGCGGCGGGTGAGCCAGTCGGCGGCGGCCGCGCGCAATTCGGGGGTTCCCGCCATCGGCGGGTAGAGGTTCCATTGATCGGCATGCGCGGCCACCGTCTCGGCCAACAGCGGCGGCGGCTGGTGCTGCGGTTCGCCCAAAGACATCGCGATCGGCGCCTCGTTGAGGCGCGGCGTGATGTCGGCGAGCAGGGCGCGCAATTGTGCGAACGGATAATCGGAAAGATCGTCGAGGCGCGGGTTGAGCGGCACTTCGGGCTCCTGGAGCGCGGGCGTCCCGCCCGCGCTCCATTATTGCACGGCCTCGCCGTGCAGGGCGAGATCGAGCCCCTCGCGTTCGGCGTCGCGGTCGACGCGCAACCCAAGCGTCGCATCGATGATTTTCAGAATGAGGAAGCTCACCGCGGCGCAATAGACGAGGGTCACGGCGATGCCGTAGAGCTGGATCAATACCTGGCCCCGATGACCGTCGAGAAGGCCGGCCTTCGCCGGATCGCCGGCGATCGCGGCGCGCGCAAACACCCCGGTCAACACGGCGCCGATCATGCCGCCGACCGCGTGCACGCCAAAGGCGTCGAGGCTGTCGTCGTAGCCGAGCGCGTTTTTGAGGCTGGTGGCGGCCCAGAAGCAGCCGACCCCGGCGGCGACGCCGATGGCGAGCGCGCCGCCCGGCGCGACAAAGCCCGAAGCCGGCGTGATCGCGACGAGACCGGCCACCGCGCCGCTGATGACGCCGAGCACGCTCGGCTTGTCGCGCGCGATCCATTCCGCGAACATCCAGGCAAGCGCCGCTGCCGCCGTCGCGATCTGGGTCACCGCCATCGCCATCCCGGCCGAGCCGCCGGCCGTGGTCGCCGAGCCGGCATTGAAGCCGAACCAGCCGACCCACAACAGCGAGGCGCCGATCACCGACAATACGAGATTGTGCGGCGCGAACATCTCGACCCCATAGCCGCGCCGCTTGCCCATGACCAGGGCGGCGACGAGGCCGGCCGTGCCGGCGTTGATGTGGACGACCGTGCCGCCGGCAAAATCGAGCACCCCGGCATTGCCGAGAAAGCCTCCGGGCCCCCACACCCAATGCGCGATCGGGGCGTAGACGAGGAGGCTCCAGGCGCCGATGAACCACAGCAGGGCCGAGAATTTCATGCGGTCGGCGATGGCGCCGCAGATCAATGCCGGGGTGATGATCGCGAACGTCATCTGAAAGGTCATATAGACCGATTCCGGGATGGTCTTGGCCAGCGGGCTGACGCTGTCGACCGCGAGCCCGTTCAGCATCGCCTGCGACACTCCGCCGATCCAGCTCGTGCCCTCGGTGAAGGCGAGGCTGTAGCCGAGCACCATCCACAGGATTGTGACGAGGCAGGTGATGGCAAAGCTCTGCATGACCGTGGCGAGCACGTTCATCTTGCGCACCATGCCGCCGTAGAACAGGGCGAGCCCCGGCACGGTCATCATCAGGACCAGCGCCGTTGCCGTCAGCATCCAGGCGGTGTCGCCGGAATTGATTGCGGGCGCCGGCCCCTGCGCAAAAGCCGGGCCGGACAGGATAAAGACCGCCAACCCCGCGGCCACGGCGCGCCAACGCATCGCATGTCCTCCGAACAGGAAACCTGTCCGACCCGGAGACAAGAAACGTGCCATAGCTCCTCTCCGCCTCCGGGAGCGTAGGGCGGAAAAGCGCAGCGCATTCCGCCGACCGGGAGCGCCGGCACCGGTCTCAACAGCAATGGCGGAATACGCTGCGCTTTTCCGCCCTACAGAGATCCCACATTTGCCTATTCTCTAGGCAATCAGGCCCAATGCGCCCCTGAAACGGGCAAGCGGCCCGGCTGGACATCGCCGCTGCGCCGGCCCATGCTCGCGCGATGGTCGACGATGTCGAACTGTTGGTCGCGGGCGGCGGTTTCGTCGGATTGTTGTTGGCGATCGCCTGCGCCGGGGCGGGGCTCGACGTGGCGCTCATTGACCGCCAGGACCCGCTGGTGATGCAGGACGCGGCGTTCGACGGGCGCAGCTCGGCGATCGCCTACGGTTCGCGGCTGGTCCTGGAAGGGCTCGGGGTATGGCCCGACATCGCCGCCGAGGCCGAGCCGATCCGCGAGATCCGGGTCGCCGACGACGCCTCGCCGCTGTTCCTGCATTACGATCCCCGCGCGCTCGCAACCGGCGAGCCGCTCGGCTATATCGTCGAGAACCGGGTGTTGCGCCGCGCCCTGTTCGCCCGGGCAGGGACCTTGCCGAACCTGTTGTTGCTGGCTCCGGTCGCCGTCGATCGGGCGACGGCTGCGCCCGGCAGCGCTCTCGCGCTGCTGGCGGACGGGCGGTGGATCGCCGCCCGCCTCGTCGCCGCCTGCGACGGCAGCAATTCGCCCTTGCGCCGCGCCGCCGGCATCGAGACGATCGCCTGGCGTTATCCGCAAACCGGCATCGTCACGACGGTGCGCCACGAGGCCCTCCATCGCGGCATCGCCGTCGAGCATTTTCTGCCGGCGGGACCGTTTGCAATCCTGCCGATGACCGGCAACCGCTCGTCGATCGTGTGGACCGAGCGGGCGGCCCTGGCGCCGCGCCTGCTGGCGCTCGACGAGGCCGCTTTTGCCGCCGAGCTGGCCGCCCGCTTTGGCGATTTTCTCGGAGCCGTCGAGCCGGTCGGGCCGCGCTGGGCCTATCCGCTGGCGCTGATGCAGGCGCGGCGCTACAGCGCGCCGCGCCTCGCACTGGTCGGCGAGGCGGCGCATGTCGTGCATCCGATCGCCGGGCAGGGGCTCAACCTCAGCATCCGCGACGTCGCCGCGCTCGCCGAGCTGATCGTCGACTGGCGCCGGCTCGGCCTCGACATTGGCGACGACCAGGTGTTGCAGCGCTACGAGCGCTGGCGGCGCTTCGACGCGCTCGCGCTCGCCGCCGTGACCGACGGGCTCAACCGGCTGTTCTCGAACGCGCTGCCGCCGCTGCGCCTCGCCCGCGACCTGGGCCTCTTCGCGGTCAACCGGCTGCCGCCGTTGAAGCGCTTTCTGATGCGCGACGCGATGGGGCTGACCGGCGATCTGCCGCGGCTGGCGCGCGGCGAGAGGCTGTGACGGCAAACGGGGATCGAAGCGGCGTCAAATCAGAAGCGCCGTAATGCACTCAATGAACCGGGTCGCTGTATCGATGGCCGAACTTGCATCGGCCTCGGAGATCGTCTGAGCGGCAGAGCCTATGCTGTAATCGGCCGTTACCTTCAAATCGTATCCTATACGAAGAAAAGCCGAGAACTCCTCGGCAATACGCGGTTCCTGCCGCGCCAATCGGCTGAATCGGCTCCTGACGCCGTGATGCGTCTTTGCCGCTTTGCCGGTCTGTCCGAAAATATATGCCTCGGCGGCGTGATAGGCGGCAAGATAGGCTTCGCGAGCCGCAACATCAAAGACTTCAGCTTCGGAAATCTTTATCGCATTTTGCAGACAGCGGCGCGCCTTTTCGAGATAATCAGCCGTTTCGGGCTTCATATGTCGATGCCGTCGACGCGCAATTCGTGCATGAAGCCCGTGCGCTCCCTGTAGGCTCCGGCAGGAAACGGCATGGCCGATATGTCCGCATCGGTGTCGAGCAGAATCTCGGTCGCGATCGATGCGAGCCGACGGAGTTCTTCGAAGAGTGTGTCGCAGCCCCTGATGAATACGGCGATGTCGTAATCCGAATCCGGCCGATGATCTCCGCGCGCCCGCGAGCCGTAGAGCACCACGCGCTCGATCCGCTCGCCGTAGATTTTGTCGAGGGCGGCGCGGAAGCGTTTGAGGGTGGGGTCTTCGCCCGCTCGTATGGCGGCCCTATCCCGATTCATGTCTTCAACAGCATCAGCCTATGGCAAGATCGAAATAGAGGTTCTTCCGCAAAATGTAAGGGTCGCTCGTATGGCGGTCCCTAAAGTTCTCGAAGGGCTGACCGCATGCGCGCGGCCCTTCGAGAACCTCAGGAGCTCGCGGTCCATCAGGATCGCTCGGGCTCGCGCGACAGGCCGCGCTCGGCAAGCGCGTCGAGGTAGCGGCGCCAGCGTTCGTCGTATTCGACGCCGAGCTGATAGAGGTAGCTCCAGGAATAGATGCCGGTGTCGTGCAGATCGTCAAAGGTGATGCGCACGGCGTAATTGCCGACCGGTTCGAGCCCGATGATGCCGACATGGGCACGGCCGGCGACGATCGTCTTCTGACTGGGGCTGTGCCCCTGCACCTCGGCCGACGGGCTTTCGACGCGCAGATATTCGGCCGGCAGAGAGAACCGGCTGCCGTCGTCAAAGCTGACTTCGAGCGCCTTGTCGGCCCGCTTCAGGCGCAATTCGACCGGCCAGCGAGATTCGGGCTCGGTCACGGCTGCGGCAGCCGTTTGGTCTTTTCCTCGTCGCCGAGCCGGCGCGCCTCGTCGACCAGCATGATCGGGATCCCGTCGCGGATCGGGTAGGCGAGCCCGGCCTCCTCGCTGATCAATTCCTGCGCCGCGCGGTCGTAGCGCAGCGGCGCCTTGGTCAGCGGACAGACAAGGATCTCAAGGAGCCGCGGATCGATCTCGGATGGCCCTTCCATGACCCTTCCCCTTCAATGGCGCCCCTCAATGGCGCGGCGTATCGGCGCCCTCCTGCGGCGGGCCCGCGGCCGCCATCTCGATGATCGCCGTCAACAGCCGCGCCCGCTCGTCGAGGTCCGGCGCTTCGAGCAGAGCCTGCTTCTCGCTCGGCGCGAACGGACAGATCATCGCGATCGAGGTGACGAGCCGCTCGCCCGGCGTCTTGGCGATCGCCTCCCAGTCGGCGGCGATCGCGTGCCTCTGGAAAAAGGCGCGCAGTCCCTGGACCAGGCGGTCGCGCTCGAAATGTCCTTCCGCCTCGCCGCCGCGGTCCTGCGCGAAGACGCTCCAGTCCGGCACGACCCGGCGATAGCCTTCGAGGAGCGGCAACTCCTCGCGGATGCGAAAGCGCGAGATCCCGGTCAGGGTGATCAGGTAGCGGCCGTCGTCGGTCTCGGTAAAGGAGGTGATGCGGCCGGCGCAGCCGGTCTGGTAGAGCGGCGGGTTCTGTTCGCGCAGGACCGGATCGAGCGGCTGGATCATCCCAATCAGCCGCTCGCCGGCGAGCGCGTCGCGCGTCATCGCGAGATAGCGCGGCTCGAAGATGTTGAGCGGCAACCGGCCGCGCGGCAACAACAGGACGCCCGGGAGCGGAAAGACCGGGAGAATGTCGGGGAGGGCCGCCCCGGGATGTCGCTCGGCCATCGCCGTCAGGAGAACATCAGCGCCGACAATCGGCGCCGGGCGGATAGGGTCAACGGGTCGGTCGGACCCATCGCCTCGAAGAATTTGAGGAGCTGCTTGCGCGCCGCCTCCTCGTTCCACTGCCGGTCGCGCTTGTAGAGGGCGAGGAGTTCGTCGATCGCCGCCTCGCGCTGGTCGGCGCCGAACAGGGCCGCGGCCAGTTCGAGGCGCGCCTCGTGATCGTCCGGGTTCTTCTGCAGGCGGGCGCGCAATTTGCCGCTCTCTTTGATCGCTTTCTTGCCGGCCTCGGCCAGTTCGAGGGCGGCGCGCGCGGCGGCGATCTCGGCATGCCCCGCATTCTCCTGCGCGGCGCGCTCCAGGACCTGGCGCGCCCGCTCGAACTCGCCGCGCGCAATCATCGCCCGGGCGAGGCCGGCCGTCGCTTCGACATTGGCGGGATCATGCTGCAGGATCTGCTGATAGAGCGCGGCGGCGCTCGCCGCATCGCCCGATTGCAGCGCCCCCTTGGCCATCTCCATCGCTTCTTCGAGCGCCGAGTTGCCGCCGCCCTGGGCCGAGAGGCGCTGGACGAACTGCTTGACCTGGCTTTCCGGCAGGGCGCCGACAAAGCCGTCGACCGGCCGCCCGTCCTTGAAGGCGTAGACCGCCGGGATCGACTGGATGCGCATCTGCTGCGCGATCTCGGGGTTTTCGTCGATGTTGAGCTTGACCATGCGGACGGCGCCGTTTGCCGCGCGCACGACCTTTTCGAGGATCGGCCCCAATTGCCGGCACGGCCCGCACCAGGGCGCCCAGAAATCGACAATGACCGGAGTGTCGAACGAGCCGTCGACGACCTCCGCCATAAAGGTGGCGGTGGTCACGTCCTTGACGGGGGCGCCGGCCCCGGCGGCGGCGCCGATCAAAGGTTCACTCGCCATCGCTCCCCTCTTCGGATGTCCTCCACAACATGAGGGCACGCCGCCCTCAAGACAAGCGCTGTTGCGGTACGAGCGAAACGCCTTCAACCCGGCGGCGGGTCGGCGCGCTCCACCGCGTCGAGTTCGACAATCCGCGGCCGGTGTCCGCAGGCGGCGATGAAGCGTAGGAGATCGCCGGGCGCGAGCGCGGTCGTGCGGTCGTTGACGAGCGGGTGGTAGTTGAGCGGGTCGTGTTCGAGCATCGCCCTGTCGAGCACCGGGACGACGCGGTGCGCGCCGTCATTGGCGAGCGCAAACGGGGTGACGCTGCCGGGGCGCACCCCCAAGAGCGCATAGAGGTCCTCGGCGCCGCCGAACGAGAAGCGCGGCGCGGCGAGCAATCGGGCCAGCCCCTTCAGATCGATATGCCGGTCTTCGAGCATGACGGCGAGCCAGAACCCGCCCTTCTTGTCCTTCAGGAAGAGGCTCTTGCAATGCCCCCCGGGCAGGCTGCCGCGCAATTGGGCGGCCTCGGCGACGGTGAAGACCGGGGGATGGGAATAGGTGCGATGGGCGATCCCGAGCGCGTCGAAGCGCCGGAACAGATCCTCAGGCGAGAGCGGAAAGGCGGGCATTGGGGCGCACGATGCCGCCACGAGGCCGCCGACGCAACCCTTGCCAAGCGCGCCCCGGCTTCCTTACTATTGAAGGCCATGCGGGTGTAGCTCAGGGGTAGAGCACAACCTTGCCAAGGTTGGGGTCGGGGGTTCGAATCCCCTCGCCCGCTCCAATCACAACACGGGATCGACTCATCCCGGCCGCCGGGAGGCTGCCATGGGCATTCGCGTTCTCGAAATCCATCATCACGCGGTCCGCATCGACGCGGACCCGCCCAAGCTCGACGCGGTGCAGCGGTTCTACAACGACGTCCTCGGCCTCGCCGCCGACCCCGGTCGCCCGACGATCCCCGGCGTGCCGGGCTTCTGGATCAATGTCGGGGAGGGCGGTCAAATCCACCTGATCGGCGGGGCGCAGCCCTCGCCCCTGGCCAAGGGACCGGGCCAGGACCCGACGATCCCGCATGTCGCCCTGGCCGTCGCCGACATCCAGGAGACCAAGGCCGAGCTTGAACGTCTGGGGGTGCCCTACTGGTCGATGACCGGCATCAACGGACCCTCGGCCGAGCAGGTCTTCATCAACGACCCGAGCGGCAACATGGTCGAACTGCACCAGGTCGACCAATGCCGCTGCCGGGTCGCAAACCGGATGTGACCTGACCCTGCCAAATCAGCGGTCCGGCAGGATTGCATGGAGCCGGGCCAAAGCGGGTCCCCGCTTTGTTGATTAATCCTCACCGTCCCGCAGCAGAGAATCGTGGGCGGAAGAGGTCACGCCCGGCTCTGAACTCCGCCACCTGTTCCGCCTGATTCTGCAGGTCCTTATCAGGTGCCAGAGTGCTGACGCTCGTGGCCAAATTGTTGTACGTATATCGTAATAATGCGCTTTTGTCAAGTGCTCTTTTGGCGGCATATTTAATCTTGCGGATCAAAACCGAGGCCAGTGGCTGTCGTGGCGAGGGATAGAGCATCGCGTCATCGCCTCTCTCCCGCTGACCCTACCTGCTCTTGTTGGTTCCCCCTCACGGCGCTGCGAGAAGAGGGAGCGAGGAGGGGATTATATCCGATTTCACACCCTCTGCCGAAACGCTTGCCGAGGGTGACCGCCGGCGCCTGCTGGATTAGACGTGTCGATTATATGGGTGTATGATCGACATGTTTTCGCGACATGTCGATCGGATCGACAGATCGGGGAAACCTGTCGAGAATCCGGAATATCGTCGCCATATGTCCCGCTTCCGCCCGGATCGGCCGTATAACAGCTTGCCGTTTGTTCCGCCGAAGGGCGAAATCGAGACCAGGCGGGTCCTGAAGTTGTGCATCGAAGCCCGCGCTGCGCTCGCGGAACTCAAGCAGGCGGGCGAGCTGATCCCCAATCAGGCCATTCTGATCAATACGATCCCGGTCCTTGAGGCTCAGGCAAGCTCGGCAATCGAAAACATCGTCACGACGACGGACCGATTGTTCCAATTTGCCGGCGCACATGATGACGGCTCCGGCGCCGATCCCGCGACGAAGGAGGCGCTCCGATATCGGACCGCGCTGTATCGAGGGTACCAATCCTTGCAACGGCGACCCCTATGCACCGCAATGGCAGTCGAGGTGTGCAGCACGATAAAGGGCGTCGATATGGACGTGCGCCGTGTGCCCGGTACGACCCTCGTCAACGAAGCTGACGGCTCCGTGGTTTACACGCCGCCGGCCGGCGAGCTGTTGCTTCGCGACCTTTTGGCAAATTGGGAATGCTTTGTTCATGGCGACAGTGACATCGATCCTTTGGTAAAGTTGGCCATAGCGCATTATCAGTTTGAAGCGATTCATCCGTTCACGGATGGCAATGGCAGAACAGGGCGGATTGTAAATATTATCTACCTGATTGAAAAGGGATTGTTGACCTTGCCTGTTCTGTATCTCAGCCGGTACATTATCAGGCAAAAAGCCGAATATTACAGTCTTTTGCGCGGCGTAACTGCCAGTCAAGACTGGGAGGAATGGATCTGCTATATGCTTGCCGCCATTCTGCAAACGGCGCAATGGACAACCGGCAAAATCAGAGCGATCCGCGACCTAATGGGTCGTGCCACTGAATATGTGCGGGCCACAGCGCCGATCACGTACAGCAGAGAAATGATCGGGCTCATCTTCATACAACCTTATTGCCGGATCTCGAACGTGACGGATGCGGGTCTGGCCAAGCGCTAGACCGCATCCGATTACCTCAAGAAGCTGACCGTGATCGGCGTATTGTCGGAAGTGAAGTCGGGTCGAGAGAAGCTTTTCATCCATCCGGCGCTGGTCAGGCTGTTGACGACCGACGACAACGTCGTGAGGCCCTATTCGCGCCCAGCGGCGGTCGCATAGGGCGAGCTGGCCGGTCATATCTGCGGCGATCGATACGCGGGGAGGGGTACGCCGCTGGCTCCGCCGCGCCTTCCTCCCCCTTGTTCCTCTGCCTGGCCCTGAAAGTTGTGCTTCTCAATCCGGATAGGGGTTTAACCAGGCGCGCCTTGCCTTTCATAACCCGGATGAAGCGGCGCGGCGCGGGCAGGGATGCAAAAACGCCGGTCTCGGATGTCAGAGCGTCGCTTGACAGCGCCGATTCACGGGAGGTGAAATTACCCGATAGTGGAAAAGCGCTGCGTCCGGCGCAGGGGTGAAGAGCAAACTAGGCACGATCTCACTTACGGAGAATTTACCATGCCGATGCCGAGCCGTATCCGGTACTCAGACGCCATCGAACCGTTGGTCCAGTTCATCGAGGATACGCCTCCAGGCGAGATCGTGGATCGTACCCTGGAAAAATTGCGCGCCGGGGTGCCGATACCGACCATGCTAACGGCCTCGGCCCTCGCGGTGACGCGCTCCACCGAAATGCCGCCGGGTCATCACGGCGGTCCGCTGCACCCGTTGGCCGGCCTCTACGCGGTCTCGGATACGGTCGCACGGCTGCAGGGCGAAGAGCGGTTTCTCCCGGTGTTGCAGCATGTGGCGCTGACCAACAAGCACATCCACCATCCGGCGATGGGGCCGTACGGCCTCCTCGAATTCGCCCCGGAGGATGCCGGCGGGGTCGAGGCGACCAAGGCGGCGTTCCTCGCCGCAGTGGGTCGCGGCGAGTGGAACAAGGCCGACCATCTGTATCTGTGGTTGTGGGATCATGTTCCCTGGATCGAGGCCTTCGATCTGTTGCTGAGCGTGGCGATCCCGAAGAATTTTCACGATGACCATTACTTCATGTTCCCCGGCACCGTGTGGCGCGCCTTCGAAACCGGGGTTCTCGACAAGGCGCTGCTGCCGGTCGTGATGCGGCAGGTGGTGCGCTTTGTAACCCGTTCTCCGGTCGCCCCGAACAACCCGATGCCCTCGCCGTTGCCGCAGATCGAGGCGCTGATCGAAGAGCACCAATTGATGAAGCGCATCCTGCGCCAGCGCAGCGGCGAGGATGAGACGGCGGCGATCGGCGCACTGGGCGAGGCCATCAGCGCCGTTGACGCCTTCTCCGACATTCCCGTGCTGATGGCCAAAGCGCTGGCGGGAGGGCTGTCGCTCGAGGGCGGGGGCGAAGCCCTGTCGATCGGGGCTGCCGGCCTGTTCCTGCGCTCCCTCGGCGGCAACCCGATGGACGTCCACCTGCATACCAGCATCAATCTGCGGCGCTATCTGCTGCGGCTCGACGGGATCAGCCTGAAGAACAAGTTGCTGCTATTGCTGACGTGGCAGTCGGGCCCGGAGATCCGCTCGACCCAGACGCGCATGGAGCCCTATCCGCAGCCCGACCTGAAAGCGGTTGCCGCCTTGCCGCAGCGGACGCAGCAGGAACTGCTCGATACGATCAAGCACAGCATCTACAACCAGCCGCCGACCGATTGGTCCAAGGTCACCAATCTCGGGGTGATGCGGGCTGTGCCGGAGGTCAGGGAGACGGTGAACCTGGCGACGCAATATATGAAGGCGGGCTACGACCCGCAGGCCTTCATCGCGACCCTCGCCGAGGTCGTGTGCCACGACAACTTCACCGAGATGCACGCGTTCAAGCATCACCAGTCGATTGTCGAGGAATTCCACACCACGCGCGAGCCGTGGCGCTGGATGCATCTCGTCTGCGGCGCCCAGGCCGCGGCGATTTCCTTCGGCAAGAACATGACGGTCTATGAGGAGGCGCTGGAACGGCTCCACGCCGCCTAGCCCCGGATAGGGAGGGCCGTAGCCCCTCACCCTCCCGCGCCTTGCGCGGGTCCCTCCCTCTCCCCGCGCGCGGGGAGAGGGCCGGGGTGAGGGGCGCCGCCCCCGGAACAAGACGCGAGGTGTTCGCCATGACCCGGCCGCATGGTCCGCTCCAGGGGGTCAAGGTCGTCGCCTGCTCGACCGCGCAGGCCGGCACGGTGCCCTATATGCTGATGGCCGATCTCGGGGCCGAGGTCATCAAAATCGAGGTGCCGGGGGGCGGCGATCCTTCGCGCGGCTCGACCGTCCTGCCCGGTCTCCCCAGCACCTATTTCGAGACCAACAATCGCGGCGTCAAAAGCCTGACGCTGAACCTGAAGAGCGAAGAAGGCCGCGCCATCCTGCACAGGCTGGTCGCGCGCGCCGACATCTTCGGCCAGAACTTCCGGCCCGGCGCGGCCGAGAAGAACGGCTTCGGCTATGACGAATTGCGGCGGGTCAACCCGCGGCTCGTCTACGTGTCGGTGTCGGGCTATGGTCCCAAGGGACCCCATGCCGAACTGCCGGGCACCGATTCGATGGCCCAGGCCTTGGGCGGCATCGCCCAGGCCTATGCGGTCCCGGGCCAGCCGCTGAAGACCGGCATCGTCTCGGTCGCCGACGAAACCTGCGCGATCCTCGCCTTTGGCGGCGCGCTCGCCGCCTTGACCCATGCGCGCGCTACCGGCATCGGCCAGAAGGTCGACTGCTCGTTGCTCGGCGGCCAGATCCGCCTGATGGGCTGGACCCTGACGACGGCGATGTGGCGCAACCGCGATCCCGTCACCGGCCAGGCCCGCGTGACCGGCACGCCGGAACGCCCCGGATTGAGCGCCAGCTTCAACGATCGGGACGGCAAGCCCTTGGTGTTCCAATTGAACGGCGCGCGCAAATGGCGCGAGGCGATGACCGCGCTCGGCTTTTACGAAGCTCTCGAACAAGCGGGCTTTGGCGATCTCGGCGTGATCGTCTCGTCCGACGAGGAGCGGGTGCGCCTGCTGCGCCGGTTGGACGAATTGTTCGCGACGGGGCCGCGCGAGGACTGGGTGGCGCGATTGCGCGGCGCGGACATTGTCGCCGCGCCGATCAACACCCTGCTCGAAGCGGCGAGCGACCCCGACGTGGTGGCCAACGGCTATGTGACCGAGGTCGATTATCCGCGCCACGGCAAGAGGCTCAAGGTGCACGGCTCGCCGTGGCATTTCTCGGAGACGCCGGCCCAAATCGGCGTCGCCCCGGAACTCGGCGCCGACACCGACGCGATCCTCGACGAACTCGGCTACAGCGCGGCCGAGATCGAGGAGCTCCGGCAGCGGAAGATCATCTGAGCCGGTTGCGGCGGCCGGCGCGCCCCGGGACGGCCCGCACCTTGCCCGGCGCGGCAAGCCAGATCGTCAGCGCCGAGAGCGTGCTGCATCCGATCGCGATCGCGAAGGCGACGGCATAGCCTCCGGTGTTGTCATAGAGGATCCCGGCAACCCACGGCCCCGCCGCTCCGCCGAGGATCGCAGCCAGCATCACCGTGCCGAAGATGCTGCCGTAATTCCGTCCCTCGAAGATCTCCGCAGGGATCGCGCCCATGACCGAAGTCAGGCTGTAGCCGAGCGCCCCCTGCGCGGCGATCATCGCCGCCAGCAAGGTCGCGGAGGGGAGGCTCCTGAGCGCGATCAGGAGGATACAGCAGACGACAAAACCGGCATTCCCGATCGTCCATACCCATTCGCGCCCGATCCGATCGGACAGGTGGCCGAAGGCGATCTGGCCGGGAACCGCGACGAGGCTGACAAAACCGAGCGCCCAGGCGGCCTCGCCCGGCCCGAACCCGATTTCTGTCAGATACCGCGTCTGGTGGACCTGGACGGCGTACCAGGAGAGGAGGCCGCAGAAATAGCCGATGGCGAGCCACCAGAAGCGGGAGGTGCGCAACGCCCGCGCGAGCGTCCAATCGACCGCCGCCCAGGCCGGGTCGACGACGTTCGCGGCGCGATCGGCGGATACGGCGATCGACGTGATGCCGTCCGGTTCCAGACCAAGGTCTTCGGGCCGTTTCTTCAGCATCAGGTTGAGCGGCGCCAACAGGACGAGCACCAGGATGCCGAGCTGGAGGCAGGCGGAACGCCATCCGGCCCCGGCGATCACCGCGTTCAGCCAGGGCAGGATCACGATCGAGCCGAGGCCGACTCCCGAGAAGGCGATGCTCAAGGCGAGCCCGCGCCGGCGCACGAACCAGTTGGTCAGGTACAGGGATTGCCCGGTATAGGCGAGGCAATTGACGCCGCCTCCGGCGAGCGCCCCCAAGGTCAGGTAAAGCTGCCACGGCTCGCGAATAAAGCTGGCCAGGATCAGGCCCGCCCCCATCGCGACGACGCCAATTTCGATCACGAGCCTCGGGCCGCGCAGATCCATCAGCCGTCCGACCCCGGGCGTAACCAGCGCCGAGACGAGAAACCCGAAGGAGAACGCCCCGGCCGTCACCCCGCGATCCCATCCGAATTCGTCGAGCATCGCCGGGAACAGCAGCGAGAAGACGGTGCGGGCGTTGACCCCAACGGCCATCGTGACAAAGGCGATCGCGACGAGAACCCAGCCGTAAAAGAACGGCAGGCGGATGCCGCCGCGCCGGGCCGGGGGCGGATGCGAAGGGCCGTCGTTCATCGGGCCATCCGGTTCTCTATTCGACAGCGGCGCCGCGACGCGGGTATACCGCCTCGATACCGCCGCGCGCCAAAGGAGACCTCGATGCCTGCACCCTACGAAACGCATCGTGCCCAGCTCAAAGCCATCCTGTCGGCCTGGGGCATGCCGGAGGACAATGCGGAAACGACGGCCGACATATTGTCCTGGGCGGATCTGCACGGCGTCGACAGCCACGGCATCTCGATGCTTCCGGGCTACGACCGGATGCGCCGCAGCGGTCGCGCGAACATGAACGCGCGGCCGCGCATCATCAAGGAAACTCCGGTCTCCGCCCTGATCGACGGCGACGGCGGGCTCGGCCATGTGCCGGCGCGCTTTGCGATGCAGGTGGCGATTGACAAGACCAAGCAGTCGGGCATGGCGATCGCCGCGGTGCGCAACTCGGCCCATTTCGGCGCGACCGGCTATTACACATTGATGGCGGCGCGGGAAGGGCTGATCGGCATGGCCTGCACCAGCAATTCCGTCGCCCAGATGGCGCCGACCTTCGGCAAGGAAGCAAAGCTCGGCACCGATCCCTGGTCCTTTGCCGCGCCGACGGCGGACGGGCAGCCGTTTCTGCTCGACATGGCGACGACGACCGTGGCTGCCGGCCGCATTCGCAACAAGGCCAATGAGGGATTGCCCTGCCCGCCGGGCTGGGTGTTGGACAAGGACGGGCGGCCCAGCACCGATCCGCTGGAGGCGCGCGAGAAGGGCGGGTTCCTGACCTCGCTCGGCGGTTCGCCGGAGACCTCCAGCTACAAGGGTTACGGGCTGGCGGTCATGGTCAACATTCTCGGCGCGTGCCTGCCGGGGGCGGGCCTGATCATCGACCCGGGGGACAACGACATCGGCCATTGCCTGATCGCGATCGATCCGGGCCTGTTCCGCGACCGCGAAGAATTCGCCGCCGACGTGACGCGCCTGTGCGACGACCTGCGGGCGACGAAGCCCGTCGATCCGGCGCAGCCGGTCATGGTGGCGGGCGATCCGCAATGGAACAACGCGGCAACGCGCCGGCGGGACGGGATTCCGGTCGGCGCCGGCCTCTTAAATCAGGTGCGCCAGATCGCCCAGGCCTGCGCCGCGCCCTGGCTGCTGGACTGAGCCGCGCCGGTGCCGCGCCGCGGCGAAATCGTCTATAGACTGCCCCGGCAGTGCTCCGGGTGAAACAGCCTTCCCTGACGAAAGGACACGAGATGCCGAGTTTTGAACATCACGGCGCCCAGATTTACTACGAGGAGTTCGGCCGGGGGTTCCCGATCCTGACCTTCGCGCCGGCCGGGCTGCAATCGGTCATCGACGTCTGGAGCCAGCCCTCGGCGCCGATCAATCCAACCACCGAATTCGCCGACAAATTCCGCGTCATTGCGATGGACCAGCGCAACGCCGGCGGGCGCTCCCGCGCCCCGATCAGAGCACAGGACGGATGGGACGCCTACACCGCCGACCACATCGCCGTGCTCGACCATCTGGGCATCGACCGCTGCCACCTCTACGGCCAATGCATCGGCGGCTCGTTCATCATGAACCTGTTGAAGCACCAGCCCGAGCGCGTCGCCAGTGCCGTCTTGGCGCAGCCCATCGGGCGCGTCGGCCCGCTGCCGTCCGGCCGCGCCGCCCGCTTCGAGGCGTGGGCGGGATCGCTGAAAGACCACCCGGAAGCGACTCCGCAGGTGTTGGACGCATTCTACCACAACCTTTACGAGCCCGGTTTTGTCTATTGCGTCGACCGCGCCTTTGCCGCGACGGTCAAGACGCCCTGCCTAGTCCTGGCCGGCAATGACGAAGCCCACCCCTACGCGATTTCCGAGGAACTCGCCAAACTGATCCCGAATTGCGCGTTCATCCCCGAATGGAAGACCGGGGCGGCCCTCAATGCGGCCAAAGTCCGGGTCAAGGAGTTTTTGGAGAAGCACACGCCGTAACCGCGTGATCGGCGGAATACGCTGCGCTATTCCGCCCTACGCCGACACCGAATCGTAGGGCGGAAAAGCGAAGCGCATTCCGCCAATTTATCCCTTCGCGAGAGGCGGCGGCCATGACAGCGGCGAGAGGGCCGGACATCAGAGACGTCGGCAGCTTCGATTATGTGATTGTCGGGGCGGGCTCGGCCGGGTGCGTTCTCGCCAACCGGCTCTCCGCCGACGCCGGGGCTTCGGTCTTATTGCTCGAAGCCGGCGGCAGGGACAATTATCTCTGGATCCACATCCCGATCGGCTATCTCTATACCCAGAACAACCCGCGCACCGACTGGTGCTTCAAGACCGAGCCCGAGGCGGGGCTCGGCGGCCGCGCGCTGAACTACCCGCGCGGGCGGGTCCTCGGCGGCTGCTCCTCGATCAACGGCATGATCTACATGCGCGGCCAGGCGCGCGACTACGACCGATGGCGCCAGTTCGGCAATGCCGGGTGGGGCTGGGACGACGTGCTGCCCTATTTCAAGAAGAGCGAGGACCATGCCGGCGGCGCCGACGCGTTTCACGGCGCCGGCGGCGAGTGGCGGGTCGAGACCATGCGGCTCTCCTGGGAGATCCTCGACGCCTTTCGCGAGGCGGCGGCCGAAATCGGCATTCCCAAGACCGACGATTTCAACCGCGGCAACAATGAGGGCTGCGGCTATTTCATGGTCAACCAGAAGCGCGGCGTGCGCTGGAATACGGCAAAAGCCTTTCTGAAGCCGGTCAGGAGCCGCGCCAATCTATGCGTATTGACCGGAGCCCAGGCGGCGCGCCTCTCCTTTGCCGGCAGGCGCGTCGCCGGCGTCGAATTCCTCCACCAGGGCGTCCCGGCCTATGCCGCGGCCAGGGGCGAAGTGATCCTCGCCGCCGGCGCGATCGGCTCGCCGCATCTATTGCAGCTCTCCGGCGTCGGGCCCGTGCCGTTATTGGAGGAATGCGGCATCCCGGTCGTGCACGCATTGCCCGGGGTCGGCGAGAACCTGCAGGACCATCTGCAGATCCGCATCATCTACAAGGTGCGCAATACGAGGACGCTCAACGAAGAAGCCGGGCGCCTTGCCGGCCGCGCCGCCATGGCCCTCAAATACGCCGTGGCGCGGCGCGGGCCCCTGACGATGGCGCCGAGCCAGCTCGGCGCTTTCGCCAAGAGCGACCCGGCGCGCGAGACGCCGGATCTCGAATATCATGTGCAGCCGTTGAGCCTCGACAAGTTCGGCGATCCCCTCCACCCGTTCCCGGCCTTCACCGCCTCGGTGTGCCATCTGCGGCCGGACAGCCGCGGCACGGTGCGGGCGCGCTCCGCCGATCCGCAGGCGTCTCCGGCGATCCGGCCGAACTATCTGTCGGCGCCGGCCGATCGCTTGGTGGCGGCGGAGGCGATCCGGTTGACGCGGCGCATCTGCGCTGCGCCGGCATTGCGGCGCTTTGCGCCCGAGGAGTTCCTGCCCGGCGCGGAGTACCAGAGCGATGAGGATTTGGCGCGCGCCGCCGGGGCGATCGGCACGACGATCTTCCACCCGGTCGGCACCTGCAAGATGGGGCGCGACCCGCTCGCCGTCGTCGACGAGCGCCTGCGCGTCCGGGGCGTCGAAGGTCTGCGCGTCGTCGACGCCTCGATCATGCCGACGATCACCTCGGGCAACACCAACGCGCCGACGATCATGATCGCCGAAAAGGGCGCGGCGATGATCCGCGAAGACCGCAACAGCGGCGCGCGGCCGGCGCCTCGCCCCGCGCGAGCTTAAGCTCGCGCGGGGACCCCGTCGAGGCGGAAGCGGCAGTCCGCGTCGCGGGCGATCTGGTTGACCAGATCGATTTCCCAGGCGAGATAGGCGCGCATGTAGCGCTCGCGGTCGCTCGGCCGCTCGCGGGCCGACAGGGCGACGTCGTCGGGCTCGTCGGCCTGCGGTCCCATGCCGGTTTCGAGCGGCAATCCGGCGGCCTGCCACGCGGCGGTGCCGCCGGCGAGCACTTTGGCCCTGCGGCGGGCGGCGATCTCGGCGGCGGCAAAGCGGGCGATCCGGCCGTCCTCGCTGGTCAGGACCAGATCGCCAGGCGGCAGTTTGGCGAGCGCCGCGCCGAGCCGAGCGCGGATCGCGAACCAGGCTCCCGGAACGTGGCCGGCGCGGTGGCGCCGGCTCAGCGCGAGATCGACGACGACGAAAGATCCGGCGCGAAGCTGCGCCGGCGTGACGGTCTCGGGCTCGGGGCCGGCGAGCGGGAAGGACCCGCCGCGCGCTTCCGGCGCCCCTTGCTCCCGCTCCGCATCGTCGAGCGCGCCGTCGAGGACCGCCGCATCCCAGCCCATGCGGCGCAGCCAGGAGGCGGTCATGCGCGCCCGCACCCCGGTATCGTCGACCAATACGACGCGCGCGCCCCAGACCCCGAGCCAAGCGTCGGTCTCCTGCACCAATTGGCCGCCGGGCGCCATTGCCGTGCCCGGCAGATGGCCGGCGCGGTATTCGGCGGGATCGCGGACATCCATTACGTAGAGCGTGCGCCGGTCATTGTCGCGCTGCCACTGCGCAAAGGTGGCCCGGTCGATGACCGGCACCCCGTAGCGCCGGGCGACCGCGTCGGCACGCTGCCGCGCCGCGGCAGCGCCGGCGGCGGACACCTCCGGGGCGCGTGTGGAGGCGCCCGAGACGACCTCGAGCCCGGCGAGGTGCCAGGCCATCGTGCCGTCCTTCAATGAGACGACGCGGTTCGGCACGCCGGCATCGATCAGGGATTGCGCGCCGATGATGCTGCGCGTCCGCCCGCCGCAATTGACCACGACAAACGTGTCGGGCGAGGGCACCAATTCGGCGAAGCGATAGACCAGTTCGGCGCCGGGCACACTGATCGCGCCGGGGATGCTATTCGCATGGTATTCCTCGAACGACCGGCTGTCGAAGATCGCCAGAGGCTCGCCCTGCTGTTGTCGCCGAGCCAGGTCCTCGGCGCTGATCCATGGCGTGCCGTATTCGTGCTCGACGACCTCGGCAAACGCCTTGCTCGGCACGTGCACGCCGCTGTAGACCGGAAACCCTGCCTTTTCCCAGGCTCCGACGCCGCCCTCCAGGACCGTGACGTCGGTATAGCCGCCTTCGCTCAGCCGCGACGCCGCGCGTTCGGCCAGACCTTCTCCGCCGTCGCAGACGACGATCGGCGCGCTGCGGCGCGGCAACAGGTCCGGCGCGATCAGTTCGAGCCGGGAGAGCGGCAGGCACGACGCCATCAGCAGATGGCGATCGTGAAAGCTCCCTTCCTCGCGCGCATCGACGATCGCGATCTCGCCGCCGGACCGAAACCGCGCGCGCAACTGCGCCGGCGTAATCGTGCTCATGGCCATGTGGTATCCCCAATTGGACCGCGGCCTCCTGAGGTTCTCGAAGAGCCGGCCGCATGCGGGCGAGACGCCCGCGGTCCTATTCCGTTTGCCCGAATTCTCGACAGACGTCAAAGTCTGACCCGAACGCTCCGAGCGGAGGGGAGAGGGATGTCCGAAGCCAGGCGGGCGCGGCCGACGCCGACGCCCGAGACAATGCATTTCTGGGACGGCACGCGGGCGGGCGAGTTGCGCCTGCAGCGCTGCAACGGATGCGGCAAGGTCTATTTCCCGCCGCGGCCGTTCTGCCCCGCCTGCGCCTCCCGCGACGTCGCCGTGTTCGCGGCGAGCGGCAGGGGCCGGCTCTACAGCTATGTGATCCACCACCGGCCGGTGCCGGGCTTCACCCCGCCTTACGCAATCGCCGTCGTCGAACTGGAAGAGGGACCGCGGATGATGACCAACATCGTCAATTGCCCGCAGACCCCGGAAGCCCTGCAGCTCGACATGCCGGTCGAGGTCGCCTTCGAGCGGCTCGACGACGAGATCACATTGCCCCTGTTCCGTCCGGCCAAAGGATGATGCGATGACGCCGAAATCGATCGCCATTATCGGCGCCGCCGAGACCACGAGGCTCGGCGTGATCCCGGACATGTCGCAGATCCAATTGCACGCCGACGCCGCGCTCAACGCAATGGCCGATGCCGGCCTGAAACCCGCCGACATCGACGGCATCGCCACCGCCGGCGAGACCCCGGTGACGGTCGCGCATTATCTCGGCCTGACCCCGAAATGGGTCGACGGCACCGCGGTCGGCGGCTGCTCGTTCATGATCCATGTCCGCCACGCCGCCGCGGCGATCGCTTCGGGTCTGTGCCGGACGGTCCTGATCACGCACGGCGAGAGCGGCCGCTCCGGGGTCGGGCGCACCCGCAACATCGTCGCGCCGTCGAGCCTCGCCGGCCAGTTCGAGCAGCCCTACGGGCCCTTGGGGCCGCCGACTTTGTTCACGATCCCGGTCCTGCGCTACATGAAGACCTACGGCCTCAGCCACGAGCAACTGGCGATGGTCTCGGTCGTGCAGCGCGAATGGGCGGCCATGAACCCGCGCGCCACCTTCAGGGCGCCGATCACGGTCGAGGACGTGCTGGACTCGCGGATGATCGCCTATCCGTTCCGCTTGTTGCAGTGCTGTCTCGTCACCGACGGCGGCGGCGCATTGGTCCTGGTCGCGGCCGAGCGCGCCCGCGACTTCCCGCAAAAGCCGGTTTACCTCCTCGGCACCGGCGAGTCGGTCGAGACCCCGATGGTCAGCCAGATGGAGGATTTCACCTCCTCGCGCGCCTTCCGCGTCGCCGGTCCCACGGCCTTTGCCGAAGCCGGCATCACGCACAAGGACGTCGACCATCTGATGATCTACGACGCCTTCGCCCATCTGCCGATCTATGGGCTTGAAGATCTGGGCTTTGTCCCACGCGGCGAGGGCGGCCCTTTTATTGCGGCGCGCAACACCGCCCCCGGCGGCAAATTGCCGCTCAACACCAATGGCGGCGGCCTGTCCTACATGCATTCCGGCATGTACGGCATGTACGCCTTGCAGGAAAGCGTGCGCCAGATGCGCGGCATTGCCCCGGCGCAGGTGCCGGGCGCGAAGATTTCGGTCTGCCACGGCGTCGGCGGCATGTTCGCCGCCTCGGGGACGATCATCATGACGAATGAGGGGCGGTGAAGCGCTGGAAGCGCCGCGCGAATGTGGTCTGCCTATTTTTGGCTTGCCGACGGGCGCCAGCTATGGAGTGAGAGGGAAGCCGCTGGCGGCGAACGAACGCAAAGCTTGCATGATGACGGCGGCATCTGACGAGCCCGCGGCACCACAAATGTGTATAGGATCACCACCAACGTAGCGCTTCCAGAGGAGATTTACAAAAGCCTGAAGGTCATGCCAAAAAGTGCCCCAAGCATCCGTCGAGGCTCCACCCAATGTCCGCCTGTTTAAAATCGATTTGCGATCCAAATGCGATACGATCTTGTCTCTCGCAGGCTTAAGCTGGGAGCGAAACTTCTCAATCCTTTCCTCATGTGCCTGGAGCTCCACGGCACACGACGGATCAGTGCTGAAATCGGCATTTGCCGTCAGAAATTTGACAGTTAGATTTTCGTTGCCGCGGCCGTCTACAGCCGGGTCGGTGAGTTTGCAGACTTGCAGAATAATATATTCACGGAACATCCAGCCCAGATCACCAAAGAAATGTGGCGATAATTTCTTAAGTGGGTTTTCGCCAAACGGCGCTTCCTCAAATATTGTCTTATAGTGCATATAAAGGGAGCGCGCGTAAACGCACGCATTCGCAAAGGCCCTTACATCGCTAGCCGCGACCGTCGCAGTCGGCTTTGGTCTTCCCGGCCCTGCCTCTCCAGCCTCGCGCGGGCGATTGGCGATAACCTGGAGGTAGGCTGCGGCAGGGGCATCGGGCTGGCGGCGCCCCTGTTCCCAATTCTTCAGCGTCGCTAGCGGGATGCGGTAGACGCGGGCGAATTCCTGCTGGGACATCCGCAATTGTCGGCGGATGGCGCGCACATCGGGCACTTCGATCACATGAACGCGCATATCGCTGGGCTTGCCCTCGGCGTGTTCGCAAGCCTCGGTCAGGCTTTCGATCAGTTCCTTGCTGAATTTGTTCATGCTGTTCTCATCAACGCCCGTAAGCCTCTTTCAGGCGCACCACAAGCCCCTCAACCGTTCGCCGCGCATCAGGTGAGAGGTCATCGCGCCGTGCCTTCGCGTAGATCATAAGCAGGTAAAGCGGCATTGCTGGATCATGATAGAAATAGATGATGCGGACTCCGCCTCGCTTTCCGCTGCCGTGCCGACCCCACCTGACCTTGCGAACGCCACCGCTTGCCGGGATCAAATCGCCGGCCTCGGGGTTACGCGCTATGAAATCGACGAACTCCAATCGCTCGCCTTCGGTCCAAAGGACGCTGGCTTGGCGCATGAACACAGCCGTTTCCCCTACCGTAATCGGCCGCGTCCGCATCTGCGGAATGTACGCCATTGGCGCCCTTTTTTCAAGGTGGTCTTCGCGGTCGTACGCCGGTGCTCTCGTCCGACGGCAGAGGCTTGTCGCGTTAGCTTTCGAGCGCGATATGCGATATGATCAAAGCCTCGGAGCGGAGGAGCCGCATGGCTGAGGTGAAGTCTGTTTTTGACCAGATCGACGCCGAAGCCGAGGCCCGCGCGATCGCCGAAGCGGAAGCGGAGATCGACGCGGGCAAGGGCATCACGCATGAAAGGGTCAGGGAGTGGCTTCTCAAGCTTGCCAAGGGTGAAGTCGCTCCGCCGCCGTGCGAGTAGTCTGGTCGCCTTCCTCGCTGCGAGACGTCCATCACATCTATAATTACATCGCCAGGTTCAATCCGCGTGCTGCCGAGGACTTGGCGAGAGAATTGGTCGCTGCGGGTGACAGCCTGACAGCCTTCCCTTATCGTGGCCGAGCGGTTCCCGGCACCGATTTACGCGAGTGGACCCTCGTTTATCCCTATATCGTCCGGTATCGGATTGCCCGTAGCGAAGTGAGAATCTTGCGCGTGCGCCACGGGATGCGCCGGGGTTAGAGCATCAGATCGATCAATGTCATGGGTTTGTCGGACTCGCGGAGGATCGCCTACAATGGCACCGTGATCGGCGATTGCTCAATCCTCGCGCTGTGATCTTGCTCTGCTGCAGAATTGGCGGCGTGTTCGCCGTCATCGGCGGTATCATCCTCTCGAACGAGCTGGCGTAAGCGGCAGGCACTCGCCAATCCCCGGATCAGGTTTGGGGCATCAAGACCTGCATCGATCATTCTGCTGCTACTTATGGTTACTTTAACTATTTCTAAGCCATCTATCTGATTATATGCACAGTAGTCAGAGGCAAGGTGATACAGGAATGGCCAATGGCAGAGATATGGCTGTGGCGCGACGGTGATGACCCCACGACCGGAGGGCCGCTCGCGACGCTACCTTTAGATGAATGCATTATAAAATTAGGAGTGAGGCCTCGCCATTACTGCTGCGATCTTTCCGCACCGCCGCGCTTCGAAGAATGCGAATATCCGACACTGACCGGTATCCAAGCCGATATGGGTTCGCCTATCCTCCGCGGATATCAGCATGTCATTATGCGGCTGGACGAGGGTGAGGCAAACGGGGAAGAATGGAAGCCAGGCTTTTATCGATGCCCGGTATCACCAAAGAAGGCGTATACGCTCTTTCAATGTTCAGATCATAATGGCTGTTAAGTGTCTGGGCAAATCAATACGCAATAGAATCAATATTCAGGAGTTTCTATGGAGAAGCCAATCGATTTCTGGAATTTTGTAGTTCGTGTGGTATCAATAGGCCTGGATGTCGAATTTGGTCTGCACAATTCTCAGATGATTCGCCGTGAAAGCTTGAGAATTCAAGGAACCGTCATCGTTGGCCAGCGACTTATTGAAAAGACTACAGTTTATGCAACGATCTGGGCGGGAGACGATCTTAGAGCAAAGGAAGCACACAGATATAGACTCGGAAGTGCATTCGTGGCCAAAGATGTCGAAACTATTCGCACGTTTTCTGGTGATGACCCTTTTCAGATTGCGGGCATCGACATCCACATTCCGCTGCTCCAGTCCCAATTTCGTGAACTCCAGGATAGCCTGGCATTGGCAAATGCATCACAGATGACGCTCTCATTTGGTTGCGTCGGCCCTTCGCTGGTAAAGCCGCGGCCGTCCGCATCGCCGGAACTTATCTTGCAGGATAAGAATATTGATCTTTCGATACTCAGATTCAGTATCAATTTTGGAATGTAGAAATTCGCTGTATCCGATACTATATTCTCCGGTATTATATGCCGGACTGCGAAATCGCGCTCCATGCGATAGTTTGAACGCTGCCGGTGACCAAATCGCAGATAAAATCCCCCCACAGCGACAGTTCGGTCTTCACATGCGTACCAATGCCCACCCTGTGGTGCATTGTTCCAAGATGGGCACAAAATTGTCTATGAGCGGCGAAGAACGGGAGAAAGGCTGCTCGTTCTCCGCGCGGATTAGCGGCCAGAAAGGCGCGAAACTCTTCGATTTCGCGCAGGAGAATGGCTCCATCGGAACGAAGCTCGTCCAGCAGCGGCATCAGCCGGGGGGTTCCCGCAGCCTATAGTGCTGCAACTGCTCAAGCCGCATAACGGCGAGGATCTCGACACGACCGCTCTCGATCCGCACCAGAGCGAGGAGGCGCGGAGTGATGTTCAGCTCCCAGAGGTTGCCGTCCTTCTTGCGCAGATCCGGCACATTCGGGAACTCCTCGGCAAGCCTGTGGAATACGGCCTCGGTCGCGTGCTGATCGGCGTCCGGCATCGTCGAAATCTGCGCCTTGATCGCACTGTTGATCAGAAGCTCCACAAGTCCTCCTTCCGAGATCCAACGCCCTTTCGGATCGAAGGCGCGGACGTGCTCCGTGGGGCATCGTATCACCTCGCCGCTTCGGACAAAATCGACGGCGCCGCAGTCGGCGACGGTCGCTTCCGTCGCGGCGCGGATCGGGAGTAGGCTCGAAAGAGCGCCCGCGCGGGCGGTCAAAGGGAGGAACAGCGATGCTGGAAATCGGCGTGTTTCACAACGGGGCGTCCCATCTGCCGATCGTTGCCGACAAGGACGGCACCACCTTCAATGACGGCTCCCTGCCGCAGGTCCACCGGGCGGCGCAGGAGACCTTGGTCAATCAGGTGCGCCAGGGAATCCTCGCCGAAAAACTCGGCTTCCAGTCGTTCTGGCTGACTGAGCATCATTTCCAGCCCGAGGGCGCGGAGATGAGCCCGAACCCGTTGATGGTGCAGATGAGCGTCGCGGCGCACACAAAGCGCATCCGCTTGGGGCAAGCCGCCAACATCATCGTCTGGCATCATCCGGTGCGGCTCGCCGAGCAGATTGCGACGCTCGACGTGATCAGCGGCGGGCGGGTCGAATGCGGCGTCGGCCGCGGCTACCAGCCGCGCGAGAACGAAACCCTGGGTCGCCCCTACGGCTCGACGATCCAGGACCAGGAGCGCAACCGCAAGGCCTTCGAGGAGACCCTGGCGATCCTGAAGAAATGCTGGACCGAGCCCTCGTTTTCGCATCACGGCGAGTTCTTCTCGGTGCCGCCGACCTATACCAAGTGGAACCACAAACAGACGATCGCCTATTTCCGCCACGGCGAGGCCGGGCGGCGGCTCGAAGACGTGCTCGCGCTCGGCGACCCGGACATGTACTCGGCCGGCAACCCGGTGCAGGCGACCACCACCACCTTGAAGGAATTGCAGGTCTTCCCGCAGCCGGTGCAGAAGCCGCACCCGCCTCTGTGGGAGCCCTTGACCAGCGCCCGCTCGCTCAAATTCGCGGCCGAGCACGGGATCAACGGGGTCATGATCGTCGAACCAAACGACCGTCTGCGCCGCAACCTCGAAATCTATTACGAGGCGGCGGAGAAGGCGGGCTTTCCCGACATGCTGAACCGCGGCCGCTTCAAGTTCGGCTGGGACGCCGAGAAAAGGCGCGGCGTCATGACCAGCCGCTATCTCCACATCACCCACCCCGGCAAGGAGAAGGAGGCGCTCGAACGCGCGGCGCGGGCGGTCGAGTTGCAGTTCGATTATTACGGACCGTTCGGCTTTGGCGCCGTATTGGGGCGTCTCGACGAGCCGATGTTCGACCTCAACAAGAAGGTGACGGCGCAGATGTTGCGCGAGCGCGAGATCGCGATCCACGGCTCCAAGCAATACGTAATCGACACGATCATGAAGATGCGCAAGGAGTGCGGCTACGACGATTTCTGCTTCCTCGGCTGGTTTGAACTCGGCGGCTTTGCGGCCAAGGAGATCGAAGAGCAGATGCAGATCTTCGCCGAGGAGGTGATGCCGGTCATTGCGCGGGAATGCGGCGGCAAGGTCGAATTGCCGGCGCGCGGGCTCGATCTGGTGATTTGAAGGCATGTAAAAACTGCAAACAACCTGTCGTCCCGGCGAAAGCCGGGACCCATTTCTCCGCCGTCTCGGACTTTTCAAGCAGTGGCAATGCTCTATTACCAAGGATCGGCTCGTGCGGCGGAGAGATGGACCCCGGCTTTCGCCGGGGTGACGGAGCAATGGGCAATACCGGCTTTGGGATCGAAAGGAGAACAATGGCGAGCAGAGAGAGCGAGGCGCTGAATGCGCTGTATCGCGGCTGGGTGGCGGCGTTGCAGGCGAACCCGGAGATGCCGCTCGACGAATTGCGCCGCATGTTCGAACAGTGGGGCAACATCACCGGCGAGCCGGGCGGGGTCGATTATAGCGAGACCGATGCCGGCGGCGTCCCGGCATTATGGGCGGCGCCGAAGGGCTGCGCCGAGGATCGCGTCTTGTTGTGCGCGCATGGCGGCGGCTATGTCGTCGCCTCGATGTACACGCACCGCAAGACCTATGCCCATGTCGCCAAGGCGGTCGGCTGCCGCGCCCTGATCGTCGACTACCGGCGCGCCCCCGAGAACCCGCATCCCGGCCCGGTCAACGACATGGCGAGGAGCTACAAATGGCTCATTGACCAGGGCATCCGGCCGGGCCATGTCGCGTTGATCGGCGATTCGGCGGGCGGCGGCCTCGCCGTGACGACGATCCTGCGCGCCCGCGAACAGGGCCTGCCGTTGCCGGCCGCGACGATGCCGTTGTCGCCCTGGCTCGACATGGAGGCGAGCGGCGAGAGCTTCACGACCAACGCCGAAAAAGACCTGCTGGTGACGCGCGACATCATAAAGACCATGGCCGACACGTTTCTCGGCGAGGGCGGCAACCGCAACGACCCGCTCGCCAACCCGCTCCATGCCGACCTCAAGGGCTTCCCGCCGATCTACATCCAGGTCGGGGCCGACGAGACGCTGCTCGACGACAGCCGCAAGCTCGCCGATCTGGCGCGAAGCTGCGGCGTCGACGTGACCCTCGAAATCGTGCCGGAGATGCAGCACGTCTTTCACTTCCTCGCCGGCACCGCCCCCGAGGCCGATCAGGCGATCCGCCGCCTCGCCCTGTGGGTGCGGCCGAAACTCGGGCTCGGGTGAAGATCATGGACCGCACCCTTGTCCCCCAGCATTCGCATTGGGGCGCCTTCAGCGCCGTCGTCGAGAACGGCCGCGTCGTCGGCGCAGAACCTTTTGAACGCGACCCCGACCCGTCGCCGCTGATCGCCGCGATCCCCGATGCGGTCTATTCGCCGACCCGCATCGCCTCGCCGATGGTACGCCGGGGATGGTTCGAAGGCGGACGGGCAAGCGGCGCGGGCCGCGGCCGCGAGCCCTTTGTGCCGGTCTCATGGGCGCGCGCGCTCGATCTCGTCGCCGGCGAACTCGCGCGGGTACGGCACGAACAGGGTCCGGCCGCGATTCTCGGGGGATCGCAGGGCTGGTCCTCGGCCGGCGCCTTTCACGAGGCGCGCGGGCAGTTGCGGCGCTTTCTTTCCGCCTGCGGCGGCTTTGTCGACCAGACCAGCAATTACAGCTTCGGCGCCGCGCTGACCTTTCTGCCGCACATCCTCGGCAATGCGCAGGCGGTCGCCGGGCCGCTCACTTCGTGGTCGTCGATCGTCCGGCATACCCGGCTCCTGGTCCTGTTCGGCGGCGCCAATCCGAAGAACACGCAGGTCTCAAAGGGCGGCTGCGCTTGGCACGGGACGAGCGGGTGGTTTGCGGCGCTCGCGCGCGAGGGGGTGCGCGTCGTCAATGTAAGCCCGATCCGCGAGGACGGGCCGGCCCCGGTCGCGCCCGAATGGATCGCGATCCGGCCCAACACCGATGCGGCGATGATGCTCGCGCTGGCCCATACGGTGATTGCCGAAGGGCGCCACGACGCGGCGTTTCTTGCCCGCTATTGCGTGGGCTTCGACCGCGTCCTGCCCTATCTCCTGGGCGAGAGCGACGGCCGGCCCAAGGATGCGGACTGGGCTGCGGCGATCACCGGCGTCTCTGCCGACACGATCCGCGCCCTGGCGCGCCGGATGGCGGCGGAGCGCACGATGCTGACGGCGTCCTGGTCATTGCAGCGCGCCGATCACGGCGAGCAGGCCTATTGGGCGCTCGTCCTGCTCGCCGCCTGCCTCGGCCAGATCGGCCTGCCGGGCGGCGGGTTCGGGTTCGGCTACGGCTCCTCGGGCGGCATCGCCGAACCGCCGCCTGCGTTTCCCGGCCCGGCGATGGAGAGCCTGCGCAATCCGGCCGGGCTCGCGATCCCGGCGGCGCGCATCGCCGACTGCCTCTTGCATCCCGGCGAGCGCTACGATTACGACGGCAACAGCGCGACCTATCCCGACATCAGGCTGGTCTACTGGGCGGGCGGCAACCCGTTTCACCATCACCAGGATCTGAACCGGCTGCGCCGCGCGTGGCAGCGCCCCGAGACGATCATCGTGCACGAGCCGTGGTGGACGGCGACGGCGCGCCATGCCGACATCGTGCTGCCCGCCACCACGACGCTCGAACGCAACGACATCGGCTGCGCGCCGCGCGATCGCTTTGTGATTGCGATGCACAAGGCGATCGAGCCGGTCGGGGAGGCACGCAACGACTACGACATCCTGCGCGATCTGGCCCGGCGCCTCGGCGTCGAGGCGAGTTTCTCCGAAGGGCGCGACGAGGCGGCGTGGCTGCGGCATCTCTATGGCCGCTTCCGCGAGCGCGCGAAGAGCAATCTGGTTCCCGAGTTCGAGGCGTTCTGGGACAAGGGCTGGTTCGAACTGCCGCGGCGCAGTGAGGACTACGTGCTGTTCGCCGATTTCCGCGCCGACCCCGAAGGATGCCCGCTGTCCACACCCTCGGGCCGGATCGAACTCTATTCCGAGCGCATCGCCGGCTTCGGCTATGACGACTGCCCGCCCCATCCGGCCTGGATCGAGCCGGCCGAATGGCTCGGCGCCGGGACGGCGGCGCGCTTTCCGCTCCATCTCGTCTCCAGCCAGCCGCGCCACAAACTGCACAGCCAGATGGATGCAGGACCGGTCAGCGCGCAGGGGAAGGTCGGAGGGCGCGAGGCCTTGGCGATCAGCCCGGCCGACGCCGAGACCCGCGGCATCGCCGCGGGCGACGTCGTGCGCGTCTTCAATGCGCGCGGCGCCTGCTTTGCCGGCGCGGTCATCACCGACACGATGCGGCCGGGCGTGGTGCGGCTCTCCTGCGGCGCCTGGTACGACCCTGCAGACGAAGCCAAGGACGCCGCCTGCGCGCACGGCAACGCCAATGTCCTGACCCGCGACCGCGGCACTTCGCGGCTGGGGCAGGGGCCGAGTTCGGCGACGGCGCTCGTCGAGGTCGAGCGCGCTCTTACGCCGCCGCCGGTCCGGGCCTTTGCACCGCCGCCGGTCGAGGCGGCTACGGCCTGAAGAGGCGAGATCGACGCCGCCTTCGGGCGGCGGCGCCGATCTCGCACGCGATCAGCCCCGAGCGGGGACGCAACGGCCGGCCTGCCACTGCGTCCAGCGGTTGTAATGGGCGGGATCCCATCGCCAGCCCTGCGGGCACGTCCCGATGTCCGCGGCGGCCTCGTAGACGGGAGCGGCGGCCGAATTTCCCGGCATTGCCGGGCCGGCTTGCGCCGAGCCGATCAATGCCGTGGCGCCGAGAGCCGTGAGACCCGCCGATAAAGCGATACGCATCTCTGGTCTCCTGCAATCCTTGTCGTTCCTGCGACCCCGACGGTCGCGGACCTCCAGATAATGCGGCTCGTCCTCGGCGCTTTTGCGATCTTCGCGCGGTTTGGCGAATTTTCCGGCGATCCCGAAGCGGGGGCATTTCGCGCGCTTGGCGGATCGATGCCGCGCCGCAAAATATGCCGCGCCGCGCGACCGCATGGAAAAGGCAGCGGATCGGCAGCCTTGCAAAGCTGCAGTGCTGCGTTGCAGCATATTTGCGGGAACCGATCGGATCGCCCGGCGATAGAACCGCCGTGCCGGCCGCAGGGACCGGAAGCGCCGCTTACAGCGTCAAGAGGCATCATGGCCGACAGTCCTGCCAGTGTCGTTTTTTCGCCCGAGACCATTGCCAAACGGCAATCGGTCGCCTGGCGCGGCATTGCCGCCGAAATCGTGCAATTGACCCGGCATGAGCCGTTCAAGTACCGGCTGCGCGCGCCGGTTCACACGTTGATGGCGCTCTACCGGGCGGAACGCCGCGCCGGCGAGACCGTCGTCGAAGGCCTGCCGCCCTCGACCCGCCGCGAATTCAGCAAAAAGCTCACGCTCGTACCGGCCGGCCGCGAATTTCGCGGCTGGCAGGACCCGCGCGTCCTGACCCGGGTGGCCTGCTTTTACATCGATCCGAGCGGACCGCTGCTCGACCCGTGCTGGCGGTTCGGCGAATTGGATCCGACCCCGCGGCTGTTTTTCGACGATCCTGCATTGTGGGAGACTGCCGCCAAATTGACGGCCGAGATCGAGCGCGGCGCGGAGACCGACCCTCTCTATGCCGAGAGCCTGGGCGCGGTGCTATTGGCCGAGATCATCCGGCTCGACCGCGGCACGCCGCCGCGCGGCGCCAATCTCCGCGGCGGTCTCGCCGCCTGGCAGCGGCGCGCGGTCGAACACCATATCGAAGCCCATCTCGCCGAACCGCTCGCGCTCGCCGCGCTCGCCGATCTGGTCCGTTTGAGCCCGCAGCATTTCGTGCGCGCCTTCAAGCAGTCTTTCGGGCAGCCGCCGCATCATTACCACCTTGCCCGCCGTATCGAGGAGGCCAAAGCGCTGTTGGCGAAACCCGAATTGTCGGTGACCGAGATCGCGCTCGCGCTCGGCTTTGCCAACACCAGCGCGTTTTCGACCACCTTCCGCAAGAGGACCGGCGCGCCCCCTCGGGACTATCGCCGCAGGCTGGCATAGCCGCGGCACTGGCGGAATACGCTGCGCTCCGCTCCGCTTTTCCGCCGCTTCGAGGAGTCAGATAGGCAAGACGATCAGGATATAGACGCGGCAGGATTCGAGCCGCAATGCGCTGCCGTCCACACGATCTGATCGAGGTATTTGCTGGCGGCGAAGAGTTCGGTGCTGCTGCTGGCGATCGTGCGATTGAGCGCGAAATTGGTCCGCGCGATGACGGCGCCGTCATCGCCACGGCGCAGCACTAGACGCATGAATACATGACAATAATTAAGCAGCTCGTATATACTGGCGCTCTCTAGTGCCTAGACTCAATCACGCATAAGGTGTATTGTCTGTCAAGATAGTAGACTCGCGTACCTATCTGATCTAAAGGTTAGAGATATAATGGCGTTCGCAACGGATATGAAGGCTGCTGCGCGCCGACATTTAGAGGCCGGGGATATTCTTATGGCTAATCAGCGTCGAGATGTGGCAGGCTATCTCTATGGTATCGCCGCAGAATGCGCAGTGAAAGCGATGATGATTGAATTCGGTATGAGACCGGTACCAGAGAAAAAATCGGATCCCTTTTTTGCTCATTTCCCAGAGCTGCGTTCTATGTTGCGCGATGTATTAAGGGGACGAAAAGGCACTCCCCTTGTCCGTTTGATCCAGGATGACCGATTTTTGAACCATTGGTCGACTCATATGCGCTATTCTCACGGGAAGGACATAGACGATCGTTGGGTCATAGCGTGGGCTTGCCAAGCACGGCAGGCTATTGCCGCAATTGGCACTTGAGAGGTGGTTGCTGTGGCCATCCGTTTTGACGATAGCCTCCCTACACTCGTACGGATTATTTCAGAGAGAATGGGCTCCGAGATTCTCAGCTCAGGAGTAATTCTGCGTGACACGACTGGTCGGCTTGCATTCTTCATCGACAAGCCAATCGATGAGGCGACTATCGAAAAACTCTCGGCAAGCCTTCGTATCGCTCTGGGGGGTTATGCTCGCACGGACCGTATAGTTGCCAGTAAGGACGATTTTGGAGTGGCTGACATCCTTGGGGACTCATCGGCACAGATCGTTAGAGTCGGCGATCATACACTTAGGCTTTTGGATCGCCGCCTCGTTGGTATCGATTGGCTGAGGGCTCCTTCCCCTGCTGCTCCACCGCCGCCTCGTTTTGTATTTTCTAGCCTTAAGGGCGGGGTTGGTCGATCCACAGCCCTCGCTGTAGCTGCTGCTCATCTCGCTGCGCGAGGGCAACGTGTGCTCGCAGTCGATCTGGATATGGAGGCACCAGGGCTCGGTGCTCTGCTGCTTGATGAGATTACTGTTCCTGAGTTCGGCTTGATCGATGCTCTTGTAGAGAATGGTCTCTCTCCACTTGACGACACGTTTCTGGCCGACCTTGTTGGACCCTCTGAATTAACAGGACGATATGGCCGCATTGACGTTATTCCAGCTTTTGGGCGCCGGTCCCTAAATAATCCAGGAGATATACTTGCGAAAATTGCAAGAGCTTATACCGAGCGTATCTTAGAAGATGGGACAACCTTAACATTGCTTGACCAAGTGCGTGGGCTAATTGACATATTTTCAGAATCTAAGAGATATGATGTTGTGCTAATTGATTCGCGCGCTGGTCTTCACGAGACGACAGCCGCTGCCGTCTTGGGGCTTGGGGCGGAGGTATTCCTTTTTGGTCTCGATGAAGCACAAACATTCCAAGGGTATTCTGCGCTCTTCGCACACTTTGCTCGATTCTTACCTGCCGAAGGGACAATCCCCGAGTGGGTTGATCGGATCACAATGGTCCAAGGCAGAGCGCCTCAGGACCCGGACCACCGTACTGTCTTTGGAGAAAAATGTCAGGCTCTCTTCAATCTTATTCGACCAAGCCAAGGTAGTTCTCAAACCTCGGTTCCGCTACCAGCAGAGCCTTTTCGCGATGTTCCTTGGGATGAAGACGTAAAGGATGAAGAACTCACACTTGACGATACCTTGAACGCACGGGAGACTATAGCGATTCTGGAAGATGATAGATTCCGTTTATTCCAGCCCTCGACCCGACGTGAACTCCTGTCCGAGCCGGTGTATCAATCTTCTTTTGGAGTGTTTTTGAACAGGGTGAGCGAGGCGTTTGAGGCAATTACAGAAAGCTCACCTTGATGCTCCGACAAATAGACTACGCCGCTATCCGATCTGGTATAGCTGCCATCCCTGCCGACCTCTCCAACGACGCAATCGGCGACTATGCACCTAAGCTGGAGGATATTTACGCCCCGGAAACGCACGCATCCGCACTGGATCCGAGTATCCCGATAGTCGTTGGTTCCCGCGGCACTGGCAAAAGCTTTTGGTCCGGTGTGCTCGGTCAAGAAGAAACGAGAGCAGCGGCTTCCGTAGCATATCCGAGGTTAGGGCTTTGTGACCTCATGGTAGGTTTTGGATTCACTGGTGGGGTTGGTGGTCCCCATGGGGTGAGCTTTGAGGCTCTGAATGCACTGATTCCGTCTAATGCCGGAATTGACGAAGCAAAAGCCTTCTGGTGGGCGACGATCTTACGCGCAGCAGGAAAAACAGGGGATATTCATACAAGACTTTCTGAATTAATGCCTATAGCCCATGACTGGGAAGCTCGCGAAGAGATAGTGGCCAAACAGGAGAAGAGTTTTCGTTCTGAAGAAAAAATACTTCTAATAGTCTATGATGCCCTTGATACAGTTGCAAATAACTGGCCTCGTCGGCGGCTATTAACTGAAGCATTACTGGAGGTCGTATGGGCAATGCGTGCCTATCGCTTCATTAAGCTTAAGCTCTTTCTTCGGCCAGATCAGATTGACGATGACGCACTCCGGTTCATTGAGCTCCCGAAGCTGCGAACAGGGGCCGTCCGTTTAGCCTGGTCCGGGACCGATCTCTATGGATTACTTTACTCGCGGCTAGCCTTAAGCATGCAAGATGAGGCAAGATTGGCATTCTCTGATTTACTTAGATCACTTGATATTTCGGGAGCTAGTCGTAATACCATTTTATCTCGAAAATGGCCTCTGGCGCACGATGCGAGCTATCAAGCACGAGTTATGGAGGCGCTAGCGGGCTCATTCATGGCTGATGGACCTTATGGTTACAAAAAGGGAAAAACTTATGATTGGCCGATAAAACACTTGGGAGATGCGTTCGAAGAGGTGACCCCACGGAGTTTTTTAGGTTTAATGATTGCAGCAGCCAAACGCGGCTCACCGCCGCCAAATCGTGTTATCACCCCTGACGGTATACGACACGGATTGCGGGAGGCGTCGAAAACACGAGTAGATCAACTTCATCTCGAATTTCCGTGGATTAAGGGTGTACTCGCTCCCCTCTCTGGGCTTCTATTGCCTCAGGATGAGGCTGAGGTTTTCTCAGTCTGGCGTCGAGCCCATACAATAGACCTTCTAACCAAAGACGCCACTGAGAACGGCTACTTACCACCATTTCCCATAGAGGGACATGCAGGAGAAGAGCAGCAACTCTTCGAAGCGCTAAGACGAATAGGCGTGATGTTCCGACGCAAAGACGAGCGCATAGATATGCCCGATTTGTTTCGTGTTGCGGCTAAGCTTTTGAAGAAAGGTGGTACAGCGCCACTTTAATTCAACCATTGTATGCCTTCAAGAAAATTGCTTTGCGTGCTGCCGCTTGGGTCGTCAGATCGGCAAGACGACCAGAATATCGACGCGGCGCGATTCGAGCACGACGCGGCGCGATTGGAGCCGCAATTCGTCGCCGTCGCGCACGATCCGATCGAGGTATTTGCCGGCGGCGAAGAGTTCGGTATTGCCGCCGGCGATCGTGCGGTAGAGCGCGAAATTGGTCCGCGCCGCAATGGCGCCGTCATCCTCGCGGCGCAGCACCGGCCGCGCCAGGATGTGGCAATAATTGTGCGGCTCGTAGATATTGGCGCTCTGCAAGGCCTCGACGCGGTCCTGCATCATGCCGCGGCCGCGGCAGGTCATGATGCCGACCGTGTGCCCGGCCTCGAACGAGGCGCGCGGGATGATCTGGTAGAAGCTGTCCTCGGTGAAGAACCGGGGCCAGCGCGCAAATTCGCCGTCGTCGACCGCCAGCGCGGCCTCCGTCAGAAAATCCTCGATCCGGCCGCGCAGTTCCGGATCGAGCGGGATCGCGCTCACGCTCACAGCTCCATCAATTGGCGATAGGCCTGCCAGAAGCCGCGGATGCCGGTCTCGGTCGCGCGCGAGCTTTGCGACGATCCGACCTCGCGCCCGCCCATCTCGACGATCGCGGCATGGTCCGGGCTGCCGCGCGTGCCGCGCTGGACGAATTCGTTGATGCAGCCGTCCTCCAGCGAGACGAGGCCGGCGGCGCCGGTCAGATTGCCCTGCAAGGCGCGCATCCCGGCCTGATGAGGGTCGTCGTCCTCGCGCCCGAGATACATCCAGAACAATTCGGTCTCATCGAGCCCGCGCGGCGTGAAGAACCGCACCGCGATCGAATTCAACGTGAACTGCACGCCGAGCGTCGGAAAGATCGCCTGGATCGCATGGGTGATCCCGTCCGGCCATTCGTCGAAGGTTTCGAGGAGCTGCGGGCCGTTGAGGTCCGAACCGTATTGCGCGGCGCGCATCCGCTCGAGTTCCTCGCCCTCCTGCAGGGTCGCGCGTTTGGAATAGCTGACGCTGTGCCTTCCGTCGTCCGACAACAGCATGCCGCCGTCCATGTCGACGCGGTTGATCTTGAACGCCGTGTAGAAGGTGTGCAGCAGGCTCGCGTGATAGGAATCGCGCAGATTCTCGGCGTAGAGCTTCCAGTTGTTGTGCAACATCTGGCTGTGCATGCCGATTAGGCGATAAGGGCGGCCGAGAGCGCGGCGAACGAGGCCCGCCGTCATCGGCCCGAGATAGGTCTCGACCGGCGGGGTGTCGGGCGAAAACGTGCCGAAGACGAGGCCGCAGAAGCTCTCGACCCGCACCGGTTCGAGCCGGTGCCGCGCCGGGTCGAAATCGGCGGGCATGCCGCCCTGGCCGCGCAATCCGCGGCGAAACGCAACGCTCTGCAACTGGCCGCGGAGATCATAGCTCCAGGAATGATAGGCGCAGGTCAGCGCCGCGGCGTGGTCGCGTTCCTTCAGGCAGACGAGGGCGCCGCGATGGGCGCAGCGATTGACCATCGCGTTGACCGCGCCCGTCTCGTCGCGGGTCACGATGATCGGCGTCTCGCCGATCGCGGCGAGGCGGATGTCGCCGGGCTGCGGGATCTCGGTTTCGAGGCACAGGAAGTTCCACACCGGTCCGCGAAAGATCCGTTGCTGCTCCTGCGCATAAATCTCCGGGTCGGCGAAGACCCGGTACGGCACCCGCGTCACGCCCTCGGCGGGCCAGCGCAGGGCTTCGTTCGACACCAGGGTTGCCGACATGACTCAGCTCCTTCCAACGGGCGGTTCCGTCGAACCATATCGGGGCGGCGGCGAAAAATGCCAAGGCGCGGCGTTGGGAACCCGTCAGTTTGGCGTTGCACCAGCATTTGTCATTCCGGGATGCCCTGGAGGGGCAGACCCGGAATCTATGAACACTGGCTTGGCCGGATAGGCGAGAGCCTGTGTGCATGGGTTCCGGGTTCGCGGACTTGCGCCCGCGCCCCGGAATGACTGTGTTCTTTCCGATTTCGATCCCAGTCTCAACCGAAATACCGCAGCGGAACTGCGCCGCTTATTCGGTCTCGCCGTGCGGCAGCGGGTGCTGCAGCATGTCCTTGATGCGGGCTTTCATCGCGTCCTGGTCAAAGCTGCGCAACAGATTGATCCGGTTGCGGTTGGGATCGCCGGCGTGCCAGTACTCGTAGATGTCCTGGCGCAATCCGAAGGACGAGGCGGCCAGCTCATGCGCCAGTCGGAACAGGCGGGACTTGTATGCGACGTCGACGTCCCGGCCGCGCATGTAGCGGTCGAGATAAGGGCGGATTTCGGGACTGGCGAGATCCTTCTCGCTCGGCTGCATGATGATGCCGGAGGCGCAGATCTCGCGCAGCAATTCGACCATGCGGCCGGAGACTTGGCTGAACCAGATGTGCAACCCGCGCGAGGGCCCCAGGGTCCACTGGCCGCTCGGGGTCGGGCCGGCCTCGTGCTCGATCCCCGCCATCGCATGCCGCCAGACCTCGCAATAGGTCGCCATCTCGCCGAGCTTGGCGGCGACCTCGCGATAGTCGATGACGCCGATCGCCTCCGCCACCAGCGTCGCCACCGCGGTCAAGAGGCGCATGCGCACCTCGACCCGGCACAGATTGGCCCAGCCGAGAAAGTTGAACCCGACCCCGCTGCCGTCGGCGCCGAGCATCTTCACCATCGGCGTCGGGTCGTAGAGCATGAACAGGCGGTCCCACGGCACCAGCACATGGTCGAAAAACAGCATGCAATCCTGCTCGTCGAGCATTTTAAGCGGATGCCCCCAGGAGCCGAACCAGCGCGAGATCGGCTCGCGCGCAAGGATCTTCAGGCCGGGGGCGTTGGTCGGGATCGCAAAGGCGAGGACGCAGTTCGGGTTGCTGCGCCGCGCGAAGGTCGCGGACAACGAGACGTAGCACTCGTGGCTGTGCGGCGCCGCGGTCGACAATTGCTTGCCGCCGGTGACGATGACGCCGTCGCGGGTCTCCTCGACGACATGCAGTGCGACCTCCGCATCCTCGGCGACGGCGCGCGGCTCGTTCTGCGGCTGGGTGCTGCGGTCGACCTGCGGATCGCCGAGCGCGTGGGTCAGAAACAGGTCGCGGGTCTTGCAGTACCGGTAATAATTTTCCAGGTTCTCGCCGAAGTCGCAATGCGGGTGCCTGACCGCGCTGAATGCGTCTTTCAAGTGCAGTGCGGAGATGATGTAGGGGGCGAGGATGTCGGGGCTGCGGCCGAGCTGGCCCCAGGTCAGTTCGTTCCATAATTCGCTGTTGCGGCGCTTGCGCCGCAGATCCTCGGCGCTCCTCGGCAACAGCCAACTGACGCTGATCCGCCGGCCGCTGTCGGGGTCGAGACAGGTCATCGCGTCGCGGTATTGGGGGCTGTTCTGCAGGTCGTAGACGCGCGCCAATTCGGCGATCATATCGCGGAACGCCGGATGGGCCGTGACGTCTGCGACCCGCTCGCCGTCGATCCACACCTCGCGGCCGTCCCTGAGGCTGTCGATATAGCGCCGCCCGGTCATCGGACCGGAGGCCGCGTCCGCGCTCGTCGTCGCGACGGAGGCTGCTGCTGTCGTCATCCTGCGTCCCTTCTTCCCGCCCGGGCCGGGGCGCCGGCGGTTGCCCGCGCCCGATCGAATCGGCGTATCATGTCGCAAACGAGGAAACCGGCCGTCAACCAGGGAGACCGAGGGATGAAACAGCCGCGATTGCATCTCGTCCTGTCGGCGCTCATGGCCGCCTGCGCCGTTGCCGCGGCGCCGCAGGCATGGGCGCAGCCGCAATGGAAATTCGCGGAACCGCTGCCCAGGACGATCGGGGAGATCTACGGCACCACGATCGCCGGCAAGGTCTATGTTCTGGGCGGTCTCGACAACCGGCCCGGCGTATCCGCCCCGACCGGATACAACTGGGAATACGATCCCCTGACCAATAAATGGACGGCGCGCAAGGCGATGCCGCGCCCGGCCCACCACATCATGATCGCGCCGTGGCAGAACAAGATTTACGTGTTCGGCGGCTTTGTCCGCCCGAAGACGCAGGCGGCGTGGCAGCCGGTCAGCAACGCCTGGGTCTATGACCCGGCGAGCGACGCCTGGAAGGCGCTGGCGCCGATGCCGACGCCGCGCGGCGCCGGACAGGCGGTGGCGCTCGGCGGCAAAATCTACGTGATCGGCGGTGCGCATTCGAACAAGCCGGGCGACCCGGGCGCTCCGATCGGCCTGGGCTCGCCCGCGCAAATCGTCGTCGGCACCGTCGAAGCCTATGATCCGGCGACCAACACCTGGCAGACGCGCGCGCCGATGCCGACCCCGCGCAACCATTTCCTCGCCGCGGCGGTCGGCGGCAAGATCTATGCGTTGGACGGGCGCATCGGCAGCTGTTTCGTGACCAAATCCGCCGGGATCGACATCGTCGAGGCTTATGATCCCGCCGCCAATCAATGGGCCTTTGCCGGCCGCGATCTGGTGCCCCGCGGGGACGTCGTCGGCGCGGCGCATGACGGTCGGATCTACGTGGCCGGCGGCGAGGGGCAGGACTTCGCGCGGAAATACACGTTCTGGCTGGTCGACGCGTTCAACCCCGCGACCCATGGCTGGACGAGACTGCCGCACATGCAGGTCGCCCGGCACGGCTTTGCCGCGGCCTTTGTCGGCAATCGCCTGCACGTCGTCGGCGGCGCCTTCCAGTCGGACGGGATGCCCCGCGTCGAGACCGCGACGAACACGCATGAAGTGCTCGACCTCGGCGAATGAACGCCCGGTCGCGATCCGGCCTCGGAGGGCCGCCGCGGCGCTGGCACGCGGCAGCCGATGTGCTGGTGATCGGCGCCGGTTTCGCCGGTTTCGCCGCGGCGGCCTCCGCCGCCTCTGCCGGCAGCACAGTCACGATCGTCGAGAAGGGAACGCAATACGGCGGCAATTCTGTGCTGGGCCTCGGCGATTACGCGGCCTGGGACGACGCGCGGCACCGCCGCGCCGCAGCGGGACTGGGCGAGGACAGCGCCGAGCATCATGCCGCCGATGCGCTCGCCGCCGGCCGCCATTACGGCGACCCCGCATTGGTCGCGACGATGGCGCGCGAGGCCCCCGCCGGGCTCGACTGGATGGTCGCCGAAGGCGGGTTGCGCTTGCGCGAGGCGCTCCACCGTCAGGGCGGCGGCGCCTTCCGCATGCATCTCGCCGACAGCGGCCGCGATTACGTCGAGGCGCTGCGGGCGATCGCCGTCCGGCACGGCGCCCGGTTGCACACCGGCATGCGGCTTGCCCGGATCTGGCGGCAGCAGAGCGAGGGGCCGGTCGTCGGCGTCGCGGTCGAGACCGCGGAAGGTCCCCGCCATCTGGCCGCTCACAAGGCGGTCATTCTGGCGACCGGCGGCTTTGCCGCCGATGTCGCGATGCGCCGGTCGTTCCGCCCGAACCTGACCGAGTCCTACAACACGACCAATCATCCCGGTGCCACCGGCGAGGCGATCCGCCTCGCCCAGGCGATCGGCGCCGACGCCCTGCACCTCGCCTTTATCGAGGTGCATCCCTTTGCCGATCCCGAAAGCGGCGCGCTCGACGCGGCGACGCTCTATGCGCTGCGCCTGCGTCGCCACGGCGCCATCGTCGTGTCGCGCGCCGGCCGACGCTTTGCCAACGAGGAGGCGCCGCACGACGAAGTCTCGCGCGCCGCAATCGCGACCGGCATGCGGCCGGCCTATGCGATCTTTACCGAGGCGATATTGGCGCAGCTCGGCGAGGAACGCAGCGCGGCGGAGATTGCCGATATGCTCGCGCGCGGCCGCATCCGGCGCGCCGCGACACTGGCCAAACTCGCTGCCGCGCTCGACCTGCCGGGCGCGGCGCTCGCCGAGACGGCGCGGCGCTTCGACGGGTTTCTCGCCGCCGGCAGTGACAGCGATTTCGCGCGGCCGTTGAGGCCCGGGATGCTGCCGCTCACCGAGGGCGCTTATTATGCGATCCCGCATTGGCCGGCGGTGCATTTCACCGCGGGCGGCCTGCGCATCGACCCGCAGGCGCGGGTGATCGACCTGTGGGGCCGGCCGATCCCGCGCCTCTACGCCGCCGGCGAGGTTGCCGGCGGCCTGCACGGCATGGGCCGCGTCGGCGGCAATTCGACCGCCGCCCCGATCGTCTTCGGCCGCATCGCCGGCAGAGAGGCGGCGGCGGAGCCGCCTCTCCGAGAGCCTGTTTGAGTCGACGTCGTACCGTAAAGTCGGCAGAATACCCTGCGGGTCAAGCCCGCGGGCTTCGGCTCACGCGCTATTCCGCCCTGCGCTCCTAAAAGTCGAGGAAGCTCATCAGTTTACCCGTCGTCCCCGCGAAAGCGGGGACCCAGGGGCCACAGGGCGGAAAGCCCGATATTTGGCCCTGGATTCCCGCTTTCGCGGGAATGACGGCAAAAGGCGCAGAGAGATATGTGCATCCCCTAGCGCTTTCGCCGGGGTGACGAGTGAGTAGGCGGCGAGGGGGGCTTGCCCAGCCTCGCAATGTATTCCGCCAAACTCGCTCAGACCGGCGTTGTCGCCGATGCCCCGGCCCGGCGCCATTGCCAATCCCTGACCTCGGGCAGGTCGTCGCCGGTGCGCTCGATGTGGTGGCGGTGCTCGACGAGCTTGTCGCGCAATAATTGCTTGACGTGGCCGGCGATGTCGACGAGCCGCGGCACCCGGTCGATCACGTCGCCGGCCAGGTGAAAGCGGTCGAGTTCGTTGAGCACGGTCATGTCGAACGGCGTCGTCGTCGTCCCCTCTTCCTTGTAGCCGCGCACATGAAGGTTGTCGTGGTTGGTGCGGCGGTAGGTCAGGCGGTGGATCAGCCAGGGATAGCCGTGAAAGGCGAAGATGATCGGCTTGTCGGGGGTGAAGATCGAGTCGAACTCGCGGTCGGAGAGGCCGTGCGGATGCTCGCTCGCCGGCTGCAGGGTCATCAGGTCGACGACGTTGACGACGCGGATCTTGAGGTCGGGCAGATGCGTGCGCAGGAAGTCGACGGCGGCGAGCGTCTCGAGCGTCGGCACGTCGCCGGCGCAGGCCATCACGACGTCGGGCTCGACCCCGGCATCGTTGCTGGCCCAGCTCCAGATGCCGACCCCGAATGTGCAATGACGCACCGCCGCGTCGATGTCGAGCCATTGCAGTTCCGGCTGCTTGCCGGCGACGATGACGTTGACGTAGTTGCGGCTGCGCAGGCAGTGATCAGTGACCGACAACAGGGTATTGGCGTCGGGCGGCAGGTAGACGCGCACGACGTCCGCCTTCTTGTTGACGACGTGGTCGATAAAGCCCGGGTCCTGATGGCTGAAGCCGTTGTGGTCCTGGCGCCAGACATGGCTCGTCAACAGGTAGTTCAATGAGGCGATCGGCCGGCGCCATTCGACGCGGCGGATCGTCTTCAGCCATTTGGCGTGCTGGTTGAACATCGAATCGACGATGTGGATGAAGGCCTCATAGCACGAGAAGAAGCCGTGCCGTCCGGTCAACAGATAGCCTTCGAGCCAGCCCTGGCACAGATGCTCGCTCAATACCTCCATGACTCGGCCGTCAGGGGCGACATGGTCGTCGCTCGGCAGGATCGTCGCGGTCGACACCCGGTTGGTGACCTCGAACAGGGCGTCGAGGCGGTTCGAGGAGGTCTCGTCCGGTCCCATCACGCGAAAATTGCGGTGCGGGGCGTTGCGCTGCATCACGTCGCGCAGAAAGCGGCCGGCGATGCGCGTCGACTCGGCGATGACGGTGCCGGGCTGCGGCACGGCCACCGCGTAATCGCGAAACTCCGGCAGTTCGAGATCGCGCAACAGGAGGCCGCCATTGCTGTGCGGGTTGGCCCCCATGCGCCGCTCGCCCACGGGCGCCAGGGCGGCGAGTTCAGGGACCGGGCGGCCCTCCCGGTCGAACAGCTCTTCCGGACGGTAGCTCCTCATCCACTCTTCGAGCAGACGCAGATGCCCGGGATTGGTCTTGACCGCGGCGAGCGGGACCTGATGGGCGCGAAAGGTGCCCTCGACCGGCACGCCGTCGACCACCTTCGGGCAGGTCCAGCCTTTCGGCGTCCGCAATACGATCATCGGCCAGCGCGGACGCTCGGTGAACCCCTCCTGCCGCGCCCGGGTCTGGATCTCGCGGATGCGGTCGAGAACCCGGTCGAGCGTCGCCGCCATCAGCCGGTGGGTCGGCAGCGGGTCGTCGCCGGCGACGAAATACGGCTCGTAACCGTAGCCTTCGAGGAGTTGCGTCAGTTCCTCGTCGCCGATGCGCGCGAGCACGGTGGGGCCGGCGATCTTGTAGCCGTTCAGGTGCAGGATCGGCAGCACGGCGCCGTCGCGCACCGGGTTCAGGAACTTGTTCGAGTGCCAGCTGGCGGCGAGCGGTCCGGTCTCGGCCTCGCCGTCGCCGACGACGACGCAGGCTAGGAGATCGGGGTTGTCGAACACCGCGCCATAGCCGTGCAACAGCGAATAGCCGAGTTCGCCGCCCTCGTGGATCGAGCCCGGCGTCTCCGCCGCGGTGTGGCTCGGCACCCCGCCGGGGAACGAGAACTGCGTGAACAGCCGCTTCATCCCGACTTCGTTCTGCGGGACGTTCTGGTAGACCTCGCTATAGCTGCCTTCGAGCCAGGTGTTGGCGAGGATGCCCGGCGCGCCGTGCCCCGGGCCGGTGACAAAGAGGACGTTGAGATCCCTGTCCTTGATGGCCCGGTTCAGGTGGACATAGACGAAGTTGAGCCCGGGGGTCGTGCCGAAATGGCCCAACAGGCGCGGCTTGATGTGCGCCGGCTGCAGCGGTTCTTTCAACAGCGGATTGTCGAGCAGATAGATCTGCCCGACCGACAGATAGTTGGCGGCACGCCAATAGGCGTTCATAGCGTGCAGCAGATCGGGGGAGAGAGCCTCTTCCATCGCTCGGGAGCCTGTTGGGGTGAGGAAAGGGCGGAATGCGCTCCGCTGCGCTACGCTTTTCCACCCTACAACGTTCCCTGCAAGCATGCAGCGTGTTCCGCTTTCCGTGGAATCCGGCCCATCCGAAGGGAATTTTTAGTACTTATTTTATATCGGCCCAGGACAATGCAATATACGTGGTTATACCTCCAGGTTTTTAAAATATAAATTCAGTGTGAGAACAGAAGGAGACCTCGGGAGAGCGGAGATCATGGACGGAGTGCCGGGAAACGGAAAGGCGACGGCCGGGCAGGGGGTGCGCCGGTGAAACTGCTGACCCGTCTCTTTCTGTTGGTGGGAATTGCCCTGGTGCCGTCGATTGTTTTGGAAACCTACAATCAATTTGAATTGTATCGGGCGGAACTCGAAACCGTCAATCAGGAAGCCAAGCACGGGGCCATGCGCTTTGCCTTCGCGCAGGATCAGCAGACGGAGGCGGCGCGCCAGCTGCTCGGTGCGATTGCCTCATTGGAGGAAGTAAAGCGGCAAGATACCGCTGCCTGCAACGCCAGATTGGCCGTGTTCGTCAAGGAATATCCGGATTACGAGTTTCTCGGCGTCGTCGACCGCCAGGGCGTACGGTTCTGCAGCTCCGGCATACCGTTCCCCGGCCGCGTCTCGATGGCCGGTTTTTCTTTTTACAAGCCGGCGGTGCGCACCGGCAAGTTTGTCGTCGGCGGCTATCGGATAAGCATCGTCCGGAAGGTTCCGGTACTGGAGTTCGGCCGCCCTTATTTTGATGCCGCAGGCGCTCTGCAAGGCGTGGTCTACGCCGGCCTGAGCCTCGATCATATGAACGCGCAGCTGGCCAGACAGCCGCTTCCCCCCAGCGCCAGGGTGATCATCGCCGACCGGAACGGCACGATTATCGCCAGTATCCCGCATCGCCGCTGGATCGGCAAAGAACTGCCCCGATGGCATCTCGATCGTCTCGGCGAAGACAGGATCGGGACGGCGAATATGCCGGGGCTCGACGGCCGCGAGCGATTGTACGGCTATGTGCCGGTTGCCGCCTCTCCGGGTGACGGCGTCTATGTCGCCTATGGGCTCGATCAGAGGACGGCGCTCGCCGATGTCAGGCGGGCGGTGGAGCGCGGCGTCTGCACTGCGGCCGGCGGCATCGCCGCGGCCGTGTTGATCTCGCTCTGGTACGGCAGGCGGTACATCCGCCGCCCGGTCTCCCTGCTTCTGAACGTCTGCGAGGAATGGCGCCGGGGCAAATGGCAGGTCCGCGCCCCGATCGGCCCGATCACGAGCGAATTCGAGCAGATCGCCCGCGGCTTCAATCAGATGGCGGAGACCGTACAGGACGAGCTGGCGCGCCGCGCCCAGGCCGAAGCGTTATTGGCCAAGAGCCATACCGAGATTATTGAGGCGAGCGAGGCGCTGTCCGCCCATGCCGACATCGTCCGGCATCTCGCGACGATGGGGCAGCGCCTGCAGAGTTGCACGAGTGACGAGGAGATGGCCGACGCGGTCGGTCGCTTCGCGCCGCAGATCCTGCCGGGCATCCCCGGGGCGCTGTGCGTGCTCAGCAATTCGCGCAATCTCGTGCGGGTCATGGCGACCTGGAATGCCCCGGCCGGGCTCGAAGCCGATTTCGCGCCGCTCGACTGCTGGGCGTTGCGGCGCGGGCAAGTCCATACCGTCGACAATGTCGCGCACGAAGTCGTCTGCACGCATGTCAGCCCCGACAAGGTCGCCGGCTACAGCTGCCGGCCGCTGATCGCGCAGGGGGAGCCGATCGGTCTCCTCTATCTCGAAACCGCCAAGGTCAACCAGAGCGACTTCGACGCTTTCGCGGAGAACATCTCTCTCGCCCTGGGCAATCAGAGATTGCGCGAGAAATTGCGCGACCAGTCGATCCGCGACCCGCTGACCGGATTGTTCAATCGCCGCTATTTCGAGGAGGCGCTCGAACTCGACTTCGCCCGCGCCGCGCGGCACGGCCTGTCGCTCAGCCTGATCATGGGCGACGTCGACCGGTTCAAGCAATTCAACGACCGTTTCGGGCACGACGCCGGCGATCTCGTATTGAAACGGACCGCCGAGGCGATGCGGGCAAAGATCCGCAGGGGCGATCTGGCCTGCCGCTACGGCGGGGAGGAATTTCTGATCCTGCTGCACGACGCCGGGCTCTCCGAGGCGCGCGAGCGCGCCGAGACGATCCGCGAAGCGGTCAAGGCGATGGATTTCAGCTTCCGCGGCCAGGCGCTCGGTCCGGTAACGATTTCGCTCGGCGTCGCCGTCTATCCGGATCACGCATCGGATGGCGCGTCGTTGATTACTGCGGCGGATTCGGCGATGTACGCGGCCAAGCATTCCGGGCGCGACCAGGTCCGTTGCGCGGGAAGCGGGCCTGAGGAAAGCGACCGGGGCTCGGCGAAGCGATTTCAGGCTGCTTCCGCCGAAGCCTGAACATCCGTTTGGCGGAATGCGCTGCGCTTTTCCGCCCTACGGAGACCGTGTAGGGCGGAAAAGCGCAGCGCATTCCGCCGCCTTCCAAAGCGGCGGCCGCTCATTCTCCCCAGATCAGAAAGAGCCCGACATCGCCCGGCATGCCGCCGGGGAAGTCGAGCACCCGCGCGGCAATCCCGAACCCGCGCGGCTTCAATTCGCGCTCCCAGCGCAGGTAGATCTCGGCCGCTTCGCCGCGCAGGGTCTGCGGCCAGCTCGGTTCCGGCGCGTTGACCGCCCGGCCGGCGTCGCTCAACAATTCGCGGGGAAAGCGCAAGAGCAGGAACTCCGTCTCCCCCCGTTCCGCGGCCTCTCGCGCCTGATGCAAGAGCGCCCGCCAGTTTTCGTCATGGATGTGCTGGTCGATCAGCGCCCTTGCCCGCTTCTTGCGCGCCGCGGCGGCGGCTTGGCGCGCGGCGCGCTGCTGCGCCCGCTGGCGCTGCTCGAAATCCGCGGCGAGGTGGCGGAAATCCTCCGCCCGCAACGCCGG
>DATFCQ010000116.1:0-10911 GCA_035252905.1 Allostellaceae bacterium
CAGGGGCGCAAGAGGCCGCCGGGCTGACCCCGCGCCGGGCCGCGGTAGTGCGGGGCGCGCCCTCGCGGCGCGGCTTTCGCGTCGAGGTCGCGGCGAGGAACGAACGCGCGATTTCCGGGTTCGGAAAGCAGAGTCCTCGCGATCGAGATCTGCCGATGTTTCTCAGACAAGACCTGGACGAATTGGTGACGGCAGAGCGCCGGCCCGCCGTCTCGATCTACCTGCCGACCCATGTCGCCGGCCGCGAGATCCGCCAGGACCCGATCCGGCTGCGCAACCTCGTGTCGCTTGCGGACGAGCGCCTCGCCAAGAAATGGCGCAGCACCGAGCGCGAGGCGCTGCTCCTGCCGGCCCGCGCGCTCGTTGACGATGATTTCTTCTGGCGTCGGCAGGAGAGCGGTCTCGCGATCTTTCTTGCCCCCGGCTTCAGCCGCGTCCACAAACTGCCCGAGGCGGTGCCGGAGCAGGTGGCGGTGGGAGACCATTTCCATATCCTGCCCCTGGTGGGGCTGGTCGATGCCGGACAGTTCTGGCTGTTGACCTTGAGCGCCTCCCGCACCCGGCTCTACCAGGGGACGCGGCGGACCTTCGCCGAGGTCGCCGGCCTCGACCTGCCGCAAGGGGTGGGCGAAGTGCGCGGCGAGACCGAGTACCAGCAGACCTATCACGCGCCTCCGGTCGGCCGGCGCGGTACCCTTGCCTGGGGGCAGTCCATCGGCGAAGACCCCGACGACGTGCGCAAGACCGGACTGATCGTGCTGTTGCGCCGGGTCGCGGCGGCGGTCGAACCGGCGGTCAAGCGCAGCCCCGCCCCCGTCGTGCTCGCGGCCCATCCCGAGATCCGCGGCCATTTCCGCGACATCGCCCGGTGGAGCGAGATCATTCAGGGCGGCATCTCGGAAAACCCGGACGCCCTGCCCGAGCCGGAATTGCACCGCCGCGCCTGGGCCTGCGTCGAGCCGATCGTCACGGCGGCGCGCCGGGCGGCGCTCGACCGCCTCAATGCGATGCTCGGCACCGGCCTCGCCGCGACCGCCCCCGAGGACATCGTCGATGCGGCCCGGCAGGGCCGCATCGACACGCTGTTCGTCGGCCAGGACGCCCATATCTGGGGGCGGATCGACGAGGCCGGCGGGGAGATCGTCGTGCACGAGACCGCAGCCGAGGAGGACATCGACCTTCTCGACTATGCCGCCCTGATCGCCTTGCGCAACGGCGGCAGCGTCGCGCCGTTCGAGCGCGCCGCGCTGCCGCCTCCCGGCCTTGCCGCCGCCCTCCTCCGCTACTGATCTGCCGAAGGAAAACGGTCATGGAGACGCCGCTCGAAATCGTCTTTCACAACATGCCGTCCTCGCCGGAGGTCGAAGCCGAGATCCGCGAGCAGGTTGGCAAGCTCGAACGCCGCTTCGGACGGCTGACGAGCTGCCGCGTCGCGGTCGAGCAGTTGCACCGCCAGCACCAGACCGGCAACATCTACGACGTGCACATCACGATGCGGGTGCCGCGCGACGAGCTGGTCGTCAGCCGCGAGCCGCACCGGCCCAAGGAGAAATATGCCGAGCCCGACATCCGCGTCTCGTTGCGCGACGCCTTCAAGGCGGCCGAGCGCCAATTGACCGAATACAAGCGCAAATTGAAGGGCGAGGTGAAGCCGCACGAGGAATCCTTTGCCGGGCAGATCGCCCAGCTCTACCCGGCCGAGGATCACGGCTTCATTCTGACCCACGAGGGAACGCAGCTCTATTTCCACCGCAACAGCCTGATCAACGGCGAGTTCAGGCGGCTGCAGGTCGGCGACCGGGTGCATTTTGTCGAAACCGTCGGCGACACCGGCCCGATCGCCAGTAAGGTCTGGCCCGCCGGCGAACCGGGGTGAAGAAAGCGGCGGAATGCGCTCCGCTTTTCCGCCCTGCGGCTCTGTGTAGGGCGGAAAAGCGCCGCGCAGCGGCGCGCATCCGCCGTTTTTCCCACTCTCAATATGACCGCGACGTGCCGCAGGCCGCGTCGCCGGGCGGAACAATCGTTATTGCGCCAATTCTCCGCGCATGCCTTTAATTATTCAGCGAAATGCGGGGAGGAAGAACATGATAGCGGCAAAGATCTGGGCGGCCGGGTTGTTCGCGGCCGCCCTTGCGGCTCCGGCCGCGCCCGCAGCGGCGGCGCCCGCGGATGCGGGGCCGATCAAGATCGGGATCATCGCCGAAGAGGCGGCGATCCTCGGCAAGGGGATCGTCCAGGGCGCGCAGCTCGCCGCCGATGACATCAACGTCAAGGGCGGCATCGACGGCCGCAAGGTCGAACTCGTCATTTACGACGACCATTCCTCGGCGGCCGACGCGGTGCGCGCCTATCAGCGGCTGGTACAGCAGGATCACGTCAATGCCGTCGTCGCCACTTTCATCAGCGAGGTGTTTCTCGCGATCGAACCGTGGGCGGCGCGCTTGCACGTACCGACAATCGCCTCGGTTGCGGCCTCCGACCTGATCACGAAGCAGGTGCACGACAATTATGCCCGGTTCAAATACGTCTTCGAGGGATGGCTGCCGTCGCCGCTGATCGCCGACGCGGTGTGCGATTCCGCGCGCGACATCCTGGTCGGCCCATTGCACATGAAGACGGCGGCGATCGTCAGCGAGGACGCCGACTGGACCAAGCCGCTCGACGCGGCGCAGCAGAAGTGCCTGCCGCAGGCGGGGCTGCAGGTTGTCGATCACGTTCGCTTCAACCCGGACACCACCGATTTCACCCCGATCTACAACGGCGTCGAAGCCAAGCACCCGGACGTGATGATCATGGGCATCGCCCATGTCGGCGTCCAGCCGACCGTGCAGTGGCACGACCAGCATGTGCCGATCCCGATGGCCGGCAACAGCGGCCAGGCGACCAACCCGACCTTCTGGAAGAGCACCAACGGCGCGGCGGACGGCGTCATCACCCAGACCGCGACCGTGCCGGGGGTCGCGCTGACCCCGCTGACCGTTCCGGTCGGCCAGGAGTTCGTAAAGAAGTTCGGCACGTTCCCGTCGATCAGCGGCTTTACGACCTATGATGCAATGAGCGCACTGGCGGGCGCCTTCCAGCGCGCCCATTCGACCGATCCCGACAAGGTCGTGGCCGAACTGGAAAAGACGCAGATGACGGGAACCCTCGGCCATTACGAATTCTATGGCCGCAACGACCAGTACACGCATGCGATCCGCTACGGCAAAGGCTACGTCACCGGCATCTTCATGCAATGGCAGGACGGCAAGCAGATCTGCATCTGGCCGCGCAACATCTGCCCTGCACCGCTGAAATTTCCAGCCTTTGTCAAGCTACCGCGGCAGCAGGCATCGGCGCAATGACGGGTCGGACGGCGGGGCGCGGCTGACGCACGGAGCCGGCCGCTTACAACATAATCATATATACCCCGTCCAATTTGAGAAGCACAGTTTTCGGAGGCAGGTAGTGGAACATTTGACCGCAAAGGGCGCAAAAGTCTCGCAAATGACGCAAAGATTCAGACTATCGATCGCCCGAGACGCCATCGCGTCCTTCGCGCATCCTTTGCGTTCCTTTGCGCTGAAGCGTTTATTTGGATCTCGACCCGGACAGGGAAAATGACGGTTTTCAAACTGGACGGAGTTTAATGCGCGAACCCATCCGGTGCGCCAACGAGAGCACGAGAACCTTCCCTTGCTGGCCCTGCAGATCCTCGTCGACGGCTTTGCGATCAGCGCCCTTTATGGTCTCGGCGCGGTCGGTTTTACGCTGATTTTCGGCGTCTCCGGCGTCCTCAACCTGGCGCATGGCGGCATCATGACGGTCGCCGCACTGGTCGGCTGGTGGGTCGCCGCCGAGCACGGCGCCGGCCCCTACGGCAGCGCGGCGCTCGGGGTCGCAGCGGCGGTCGTCGCCTCGTTCGTGACCTATTATGTATCGATCCGGCCGATCCAGCGCTCGCGCGCCATTCCTGCGGAAGAGGAGGAGATCTTCATCCTGACCAGCACCCTGTTGTGGGGGGTCATGCTCCAGGTCGGCCTCGATTACGTCTTCACCAACAATCCCGTCACGATGCTGCCGCTATTGCCGGGCGTCGTGCAGGTGGCCGGGGTGCGCACGCCGAAAAACGAGGTGCTGATCGCAATCGTCTGCTGGGCGATCATCGGGGTCCTGTCGCTCTTGGTCAACCGGACGCGGATCGGCAAGCAACTGCTGGCGGCCTCGATCAATCCCCGCGCCTTGACGTTGCTCGGCTTTGAATTGTCCCACATCTACCTGGTGGTGTGGGCGATCTACGGCTTCCTCGCAGGGGTCGCGGGCGTATTGCTTGCCACCTTCCTCGGGGTCAGCGCCGACACTTCCGGCGCCTTGACCGCCAGCGCCTTTACGATCGTGATCCTGGGCGGTCTCGGCAGCGTGCCCGGCTCGCTGGTCGCGGCCTATGTCGTCGGCTACGCCGAAACGATCACGGCCTATCTGATCGCACCGACCCTGCGGCCGATCCCGGCTCTTGTCCTTCTGATCATCGTATTGTATGTGCGGCCGCAGGGCCTTTTGGGACGGCGCTGAGGGAGCGCGCAATGCCGACAATCGGCCGCAGCTTCGGATTTGCGCTCCTTGCGATCGCCCTTGTCCTCGGCGGCTCGGCGCCGTGGTGGCTCGGCGCCTATTATCTCGGGATCTTCACGATCGCCTATTATTTCGGCGTCTTCGCGATGTCGTGGGACCTCCTGTTCGGCTATGCCGGCGAGGTCAATTTCGGCCCGACCTTCCTGATCGGCATCGGCGCCTACGCCGCCGGGCTGTTGAATAACGCCGGCGTGCCGCTCATCGCCTGCATCGCACTCGGCGCCCTTGCCGCGGTCATTGGCGGCATGATCCTGGCGATCCCAGCGCTGCGCCTGCGCGGCCCCTATTTCGGTCTGGTGACCCTCGTCGCGGTCTTGCTGTTGCTCGATCTGATCGTGATCTTTGCCGCAGAGACCGGCGGCGAGATCGGCATGACGGTGCCCGACGTATTGTCGGTCAGCACCAGCGTCAATTACTGGTACGCCTTCGGCTTCCTGGTCGTCTCGGGGGCGATCCTGTTCGGCCTGTCGCGCTCCGCGCTGGGCCTCATTCTGCAGGCGACCGGCCAGGACCGCATCGAGGCGCAGGCGCTCGGCTTCAACGTCACCAAGCACAAATTGGCCGCGTTCGCGATCAGCGCGCTGTTCTCGGGCCTGGCCGGCGCGATGCTGGCCTTTTATGAGGGCACCGCCTCGGTCGATCAGATGGTCGATCTGTCGATCGCGGTGCAGATCATCATCGCCGTCGTGTTCGGCGGCCGCCGCACCATTGTGGGCGGCGTGCTGGGGGCCGTCTTTCTCGTATTGTTCAATGAGTTGTTGCGCCCGATTGGGCAGCTCAACACCTTTATCGTTTCGGCGATCGCGCTCGCCGTGATCCTGTTCCTGCCGGACGGGGTGCTCGGCTGGCTGTTGCGGCCGCGCGCGGGGCAGTGATGCCGTCGAACGCGCCGCGCCTCGAAGTCGAGCGGCTGGCCAAGCGCTTCGGCGGGCTGGTCGCAGTCAGGAATCTCGCATTTTCGATCCGCAGCGGCGAAATCCTCGGGCTGATCGGCCCCAACGGTTCCGGCAAATCGACCGTCATGAAACTGATCATGGGGATCGAGAAGCCGGATGCCGGGGCGGTGCGGCTCGACGGCGTCGATGTTGCCGGCTGGCCGACGCATCGCATTGCCCGGAAGGGCGTCGGCATCGTCTTCCAGCATTCGCGGCCCTTGCACCGGCAGACCGTCGTCGAGAACATCAAATTGGCGCTGCTGCCCGATTCGCTGTTCCGCCTCGCCGCCGAGCCGCAGGTTGAAGAGCGGGCGCGGGCGATCGCCGAGCGGGTCGGGTTGGGCGCGGTGCTCGACCGCCGGCCGCCGACCCTGCCCTTCGCCGATCTGCGCCGGCTCGAAATGGCCAAGGCCATGGCGCGCGATCCCGCGGTCGTATTGGTGGACGAGCCGTTCGCCGGTCTGACGCAAGCCGAGGTCGCAGCCTTTTCCGAATTGCTTGACGGCTTCCGCCGCGACGGCCGGGCCGTATTGCTGGTCGATCACAACGTCAAGAGCGTCGCGCGCCTCGCCGATCGGGTATTGGCGATGTATCTCGGCGAGCGCATTGCCGAGGGCACCGCCGACGAGGTCATGCGGGACGAGACCGTGCGCCGCGTCTATATCGGCGGCGCGATTCAGACGCATGCCCGGCCGGAGGCGACGAATACGGCCGGCGAGGCGCTGCTCGACCTGCGCGACGTCGATGTCTTTTACGGCAAGGCGCAGGCGCTGCAGAACGTATCGCTGCGGGTGCAGCCCGGCGAGTTCGTATCGGTCGTCGGGCTGAACGGCGCCGGCAAGACGACCTTGTTCAATGCGATCTCGGGTCTTGTGCCCTATGCCGGCGAAATCCGCTGGCGGGGCGCGAAGCTGGCCGGCCGCAGTCCGGCGGCGATCGCCCGCGGCGGCATCGTGCAATGCCCGGAGACGCGCGAATTGTTCGGCGACATGAGCGTGCGCGAGAACCTCGACCTCGGCGGCCAGCATTTGTCCGCGGTCGCGCGCGACCGGCAGCTCGCCTGGCTCATTGACCTCTTCCCGATCCTGCGCGAGCGGGCCGGGCAGAAGGCGCGCACCTTGTCGGGCGGCGAGCAGCAGATGCTGGCGATCGCCCGCGCCCTGATGATGCAGCCGAAATTGCTGATCCTCGACGAACCGAGCCTGGGCCTCGCGCCCGTGATCCTGGAAGAGCTGTCGAAGGCGCTGACGCAATTGCGCGAAACCACCGACATCACGGTATTGCTCGGCGAGCAGAACGTCACCTTCGCGCTGCCGCACGCCGACCGCGTCTACCTGCTCGAACACGCCCGGATCATCTGGGAAGGCGGGCCGGCGCGCTTCGCCGCCGAGAGGGGCGCCGGCTATCTGTAGCGGGTTGCCCTCATAGGCGGCCGGGCGCTCAATTATCGGCAATTTCGGCTCCGGCTCGGTGGGCTCTGGCCCTACTTTCGGTGCAGGGAAGGTAGATTACATAGGTAGACCCGACTTGGGAGCCCGCCGATGGTATACCAGCGCTTCCGATCCTTGTCGCCAGCCGGCCTGTTAATCCATGGCGTCGAGATCGGACCGAACCGGATCATCATCGCCGCCTGCTGCCGTAGCCGAGGAGGCCATGTGCCCCGAAGTGAACCTCTCGGCGCAACCTCAAATCCCGCCTCTCCGAATCTGAGGCGCCACAGAAAGTTATGCCCGAACGCCGCCCCCTGACCGTAAGCCGGGGCTCCTCATGAATGATTCGGGCTAATCTGACCATGGACGTATGCCGATACTTGTTCTATATTTTATAAGCGTCTGTCCCAGAGTGAGAGTCACATGTCAACAGAACCAGAAATCAGCCCTGTTATATTGAAGGAAGTCGTTGCAGACATTGTATCGGTGGAATTTCCTACTGAAATCTCGTAATTGCTCACGTGGCTGCGATCAGGATACGGTTTCAGCCGTGAGGAGGAGCCCGTCGAGTGTGCGGAGGGTGGCTTCAAGAGCCGGGAGGGAGCGTCGCCGAGCGGTTTCGATGACGGATTCGGATATCGGCATAGAATTCGGCGGCCCGTTCGGCGCGGAAGCGGTTGGTCACTTTGCGGAAGACGACGCAGGGCTGCAGCGCTCGCTCGGACACGTCGTTGGTGGGCGGGAGAGCGCGACGGGTGAGGAAGACGAAGAGATTTTGCCGATACTTTAATCGTGCAGTGATCTCCATACGGCAACTGGTCGAGGACATGCGTGCGCAGTGAGCCGAACTCGACCGTCACGTCGAGGCGTTCAACGACGAGTTCGTGGCCCGCGCTAAGGAGGACGAAGCCGCCGGCCGCCTGGCGGCAATTCCAGGCATCGAGGGGATGAACGCGACCGCGTCGGTGGCCACGACGCGCGACCGCGCGGCACGTCAAGCTGCCCCGGTCTTTGCCGCCTTTCGAGGCCGGCCGCCTTTTCGGCCATTCGCCTGGGCGCTACTGCGCTTGGCCTCCGATGTCGCCTTCCCGCCGCGGCTGGCGAAGACCGCCGCCACGGCCCGCGGCGGCAGCATTGCGGGCAGGATCGCAGTCATCAATCCATGGACGCTGATGTGTATGTCGCGATCTTCAAGCGCGATCGCCGAGCCGTCCGGCCAGAGCTCCAGTTTGGCCAGATCTTCCGTTGGCACGTCTTGCAGCGCGCCAATCCACGCGCGCGGGATCACGAACCCGGCATTCCGGGTCGTCACGATCTCGACGGCATCGCGCTCGGGGACGTAGCGGACCGCCTGTGCGCGAATTTCCGCCTCCGCTTCCACCCGTCCGGCGGCGAGCGCCGCGGCGTATTCGGCGTCGGTAATCTGGTGCTGCGTCATAATCGCGTACTCACTTCTGCTCTCGTGCGGTCGCGAAAGATCACATGAAGCCGCTCGGCTTCCGGGTCGTAGCTGGCGTCGATGATCTGCTTCGCATCAGGCGTGCGTCCCGCGCGAAGCTCGATTCCTTCCCTCGTCGTCATGGTCCACTGGTTCTCCAAACAGGTGGTCCGCCTGGTCGTCCACCATGCCCGTCGGCAATCCGCCAGCCGGGCTTGAATGTCATCCAGGAGCCGGTCCACCACGCGTTGCAGCGGAACATTCTTCAGAGGAGCGATACTGATCAACTCGACCGCAGCGCTGAGGTAGGAAAATCTCACACGCGCAACCCAATCTTCGCCGCGATGTCGCGCGTGAACGTGCGGTGGGCAGTGATCGTCGGCAAACACGTAGATCGCGGCTCGAGTGGCCTCAGACACAAACACCCGGCTCATGGCCAGATATAACCCGTCGGCTTAGGTTTTTCAAGCCAGAGTTCTCAAACCGAAAATAGGAGCATGAGAAAGTGTGGGGTGCTCTTCCGCCTCGGATATCGCGAGGTTGGTTGAGCCCGGATCGGTCAGCCGGCGCCGCTGGGTCGTCCCACAGATCCTGATGTTCCCCTATGCGGCGTGCGCTCAGCGATGCCGGCGCACGCTCCGTGATCCCAGAGCGTAGAATGGGCTGAGCGGAGCGAAACCCATCGTTTTCTGACCGCGACGGTGGGTTTCGCTGCGGAGGCTGGGTAAGATTCGGATTTCCGCTGGATCGGCGCTCTACGTTCCCTGAGGAGCCGCCGCCTGGCGGCGTCTCGAAGGGCGAGGCCTCGCTGCGCGAGGCACCTCAGAGATGCTATGGGGCGAGCGGCGAGAGAAAAGGCATCATCGTCGCTGTAGCCAAACCGACGAGGTGCCCCATGCCACAAATCGATGATTTGAGCCGGTCTCTCACCGCTCTCGACGAGAATATCACACTGATCGCGGTAATCGAGATGAGCCAGTCGAGCTGGCTCGTCGCCGGCATCGTCCCCGGGATCGCGCGGCATCCGCTGAAGAAACTGGAAGCAGATGAGAGGGCGTTGCTGAAACTGCTGCATCGCTGGTGCGAGGAGGCGGGCAAGGCCGGCCGCCCGATCACCCGGATTGCCGCCGCCTTTGAGGCCGGACGCGACGGCTTCTGGCTGGCGCGGTGGCTGCGGGCGCACGCAGTCGAAGCCCACGTGATCCACATCCCACCAGCGTCGCCGTCTCGCGCCAACATCGCCGGGCCAAGACCGACCGGCTCGACACGGCGCTGCTGAAGCGGGCCTTTCTCGGCTGGCTGCGCGGGGAGCGCGACCATTGCAGCATGGCCGCGATCCCGACCTTAGGAGAGGAGGACGCCAAACGGCCCAGCCGCGAGCGGGAAAGCCTGGTCGGCGAGCGCACGCGCCTTGGCAACCGGATCAAGGCCACGCTAGCGCGCCTGGGCATTCGCGGCTTCAAGCCGACGCTGGGCAAGGCGGCGGAGCGGCTGGAGGGATTGCGCACCCCCGAAGGAGAGCCGCTGCCCCCCAATACGCTGGCCGAGCTGCGCCGCGAGATGGCGCGGCTGCGCCTGATCGCCGAACAGATCAAGGCGATCGAGACGGCGCGCTGCGAGCGCCTGAAGCAATGCCCGGACGACGGCTTCCACCCGATGATCCTGTTGCTGGCGCGGATCCGCGGCCTCGGCATCGAGACTGCCGACATGCTTCTCCATGAAGTTCTCGCGCGCCTGCTGCGCGACCGCCGGGCGGTGGGGCGATATGGCGGGCTGACCGGGGCGCCAGACGAGAGCGGGGCGCGCCGGCGGGAGAAGGGGCTGGCCCGCGCCGGCAATGCCCGCGTGCGCCGCGGCATGATCCAGTTGGCTTGGCGTTTTCTGATGTTCCAAAAAGACAGTGCGCTGGCGCAATGGTATCGGGCGCGCGCCGCCGAGGCCCGCGGCGCCACCCGTAAGACGCTGATCGTGGCGTTGGCACGCAAACTACTGATCGCGCTGTGGCGCCTAGTGACCACCGGCGAAATGCCGGAAGGCGTCATTCTGAACCCGGCGCTGTAAGCAGCCCGGCGCACCCAGGTTGTTCGAGGAATTCGACGCCCCGTGCCGGGATCGGCCGGGTGTCGATGACGATCCGAGGTGGCGGTGACCCGAGGCAGGCATGGCGTCAAACGCCGTTTTCAGAGAATGGGCCCGCCGCCCGGAACTTCGCTGTCGATGCGCATGACTGCATCATGGCCCAGGTCTTAGGGCCTGCCGAATACAAGTGTGTAGGCGCGCGGTGGCGTGCCACAGGCGAGTTCCCCTCGGATGGTCCGATCGCTCCGCGGTTCCGAACGAGATTGTGATGACGGCTCGACCCCTAGGAATAGCGTCACGTAACGAAATCCAGGCGGACCTGCTTCCGGCTTTCTCGCCGGCGGCGGTGGACTGAGGGCGCGGACGCGTCAAGGCCGTCAGCCGCGAAGCGGGCGCGCGTCCGCGCGCGCCTTGACGC
>DATFCQ010000117.1:0-13072 GCA_035252905.1 Allostellaceae bacterium
CCCGCCGCCGCCCTTGCCGCCGAGCGCGGCGGCGGCCAGGCGCACGAGCGCAACGGCGTCAAAGCGGTCCGTCAGATCGTCGGTAACCCCGACCACAACCGCCGCCTTGCCCTCGGCCCGGGACAGCACGGCGACAACCCCGGAACCGATCCGCCGCTTCAGATCGTCGGCCAGCGGTTTGAGTTCGCGCGCGGGCACGTCGTCGACGATGCGGCCGTCAAAGGCAATGTCGCCGATCCGCCTGGCCCCGGAGCGCGCCGGCCCGGCGCTGGCGAGCTGACGGCGCGCCTCGCTCAATTCGCGTTCGAGGCGGCGCCGCTCCTCGACGAGGCTTGCGACCCGCTCCGGCAATTCGGCCGGGCTTGTGCGCAAGGCCGCCGCGGCCTGGCGCAGGTTCCCCTCCTCGGCCGCGACGTGAGCCTCGGCGGCGGCGCCGGTCAGGGCCTCGATGCGGCGCACCCCGGCAGCAACGGCGGTCTCGGCGAGGATCTTGAAGAGCCCGATATCGCCGGTCCGGCGCACATGAGTGCCGCCGCACAATTCGACCGAAAACGGCCGCCCCTCCTCGTCCGGCCCCCCCATCGAAACCACGCGCACCTCGTCGCCGTATTTTTCGCCGAACAAGGCGAGGGCGCCTTCGGCAACCGCGCTCTCCGGCGTCAGCAGGCGGGTCGCGACGGCGCTGTTGCTGCGCACGCGCTCGTTGACCGTCGACTCGATCGCCTGGATGTCCTTTTGCACCAGGGCCCGCGGATGGCTGAAATCGAAGCGCAGCCGGTCGGGTGCGACGAGGGAGCCCTTTTGCGTGACGTGCTCGCCGAGGCGCCGGCGCAATGCCTGGTGCAGCAGGTGGGTCGCCGAATGGTTGGCGCGCAGGCGGCGGCGGCGCTCGCCGTCGACCCTGAGCGCCACGGTGTCGCCGACCGCGAGCGCGCCGTGCGTCACCTCGCCCAGATGGACGAACAATTCGCCCGCCTTCTTGACCGTGTCGCGTACCGCAACCTCGGCGCCCCCTGGTGTGAACATGACCCCGCAATCGCCGACCTGCCCGCCGGATTCCCCGTAGAACGGGGTCTGGTTGACGATGACCGCGACCTCGGCGCCGCTCTCGGCTTTGTCGACGCGCGCACCGTTGCAGAGGATGGCGAGGACGATGCCCTCGGCGCTCTCGGTGTCGTAGCCGAGAAACTCGGTGGCGCCGAGTTCCTCGCGCAACCCGAACCACGTCGCCTCGGCCGCGGCCTCGCCCGAGCCGACCCAGCTGCGGCGCGCCTCCTGCCGCTGTCGCGCCATGGCCGCCTCGAAACCGTCGAGCGCGACTCCGTGCCCGCGCCCGCGCAACACGTCCTGGGTCAGGTCGAGCGGGAACCCGTAGGTGTCGTAAAGCCTGAAGGCGACCTCGCCGGGGAGCGGCGCGCCGGGGGAGAGCCGCGCCGTCTCCTCGTCCAGGAGGCGCAGGCCGCGATCGAGCGTCTGCTTGAAATTGGTTTCCTCGATCCGCAGGGTCTCGGTAATCAGCGGCCGGGCGCGCAGCAATTCCGGATAGGCGGTTCCCATCTGCTGGATCAGAGCCGGAACCAGCCTCCACAACAGCGGCTCCTTGCAGCCCAACAGATGAGCGTGCCGCATGGCCCGCCGCATGATCCGGCGCAACACATAGCCGCGCCCCTCCTTGGCCGGCAGCACGCCGTCGGCAATCAGAAAGGAAGAGGCGCGCAAATGGTCGGCGATGACGCGGTGCGAGACCGCATGCGCCCCGTCCGGCGCCACCCCCGAAGCCTCGGCCGAAGCGAGGATCAGGGCACGAAACAGGTCGATGTCGTAATTGTCGTGCTTGCCCTGGAGCACGGCGGCGATGCGTTCGAGCCCCATGCCGGTGTCGATCGACGGCCGCGGCAGCGGCACCCGCCCGTCGGGGCGCTGCTCGAACTGCATGAACACGAGGTTCCAGATCTCGACAAAGCGGTCGCCGTCGGCGTCGGCGCTGCCGGGCGGCCCGCCGGGGATCTCCTCGCCGTGGTCGTAAAAAATTTCCGAACACGGCCCGCACGGGCCGGTCTCGCCCATTGCCCAGAAATTGTCCGAGGTCGGGATGCGGATGATCCGCCGCTCCGGCAATCCGGCGATCCTGGCCCACAGCCCTGCCGCCTCCTCGTCCTCGGCATAGACGGTAACGAGAAGACGCTCGCGCGGCAGCCCGAACTCGCCGGCAACCAGTTGCCAAGCCAGCGCGATCGCCTCGTCCTTGAAATAATCGGCAAAGGAGAAATTGCCGAGCATCTCGAAAAACGTATGGTGCCGCGCGGTGTACCCGACGTTTTCCAGGTCGTTGTGCTTGCCGCCGGCGCGGACGCATTTCTGCGCCGTGGCGGCGCGCCGGTAGGGCCGGGTTTCGAGCCCGGTGAAGACGTTCTTGAACTGCACCATTCCGGCATTGGTGAACAGCAACGTCGGATCGTTGCGCGGCACCAGCGGGCTCGACGGCACGATCTCGTGCGCGTTCTTCGCGAAATAGTCGAGAAAGGCGGTGCGGATGTCGTTGGTCGTCGGCATGGCTAGAGTGTGGCCCTTGGCCGCTGCTGTTCAAGGGGACGGCAGGATGCGTTATCGCAAGAGGCCCCGGCCCCTGTCCAGCTTCACCCTGCGCCGGGCAGGCGCCCACCGCCGAGACAGCCCTCACCCGCCTCCGCTATCGCGGGGTCGGCACCCTCTCCCGCAATGCGGGAGAGGGGGGATCAGCCCGAAGAGCCTGCCCCCGCGAAGGCGGGGGGCCGGTGGGTGAAGGCTTTCCGCTATCCCTCCTCGGCGGCTTCGGCAGCCTCGCCCGCGGGCACCATCATCGCCTGGGCGACGAGCCCGGCATTGGCGCGGATCGCGCGCTCGATGGCTTCGCCCACCTCGGCATGCTCCTTCAGATAGCCTTTGGCGTTCTCGCGGCCCTGGCCGATGCGCTGGCCGTCATAAGAAAACCATGAGCCTGACTTCTCGACGACCCCGGCCTGCACGCCAAGATCGACGAGTTCGCCGCGCTTGGAAATGCCCTCGCCATACATGATGTCGAAATCGATGACCTTGAACGGCGGCGCCATCTTGTTCTTGACGACCTTGACCCGGGTCTGGTTGCCGATCACTTGGTCGCGGTCCTTGATCGCGCCGATGCGGCGGATGTCGAGGCGGACCGAGGCATAAAATTTGAGGGCATTGCCGCCGGTCGTGGTCTCGGGATTGCCGAACATCACGCCGATCTTCAGACGGATCTGATTGATAAAGACGACGATCGCCCGCGAGCGCGAGATCGAGCCGGTCAATTTGCGCAGGGCTTGGCTCATCAGGCGGGCGTGCAGGCCGACATGGCTGTCGCCCATCTCGCCTTCGAGTTCGGCGCGCGGCACCAGGGCGGCGACCGAGTCGATGACGAGGACGTCGATCGCGCCGGAACGCACCAGGGTATCGGCGATTTCGAGCGCCTGCTCGCCGGCGTCGGGTTGCGAGATCAGGAGATCCTCGACCGTGACGCCGAGACGGCGCGCATAGGCCGGGTCGAGCGCGTGCTCGGCGTCGATAAAGGCGCAAGTGCCGCCGCTTTTCTGCGCCTCGGCGATCACATGGAGCGCGAGCGTGGTCTTGCCCGAGCTTTCCGGCCCGTAGATCTCGACGATGCGGCCGCGCGGCAACCCGCCGATGCCGAGCGCGATGTCGAGGCCGAGCGAGCCGGTCGGGATCACTTCGGTATCGGCCGCCGCCTCGCGCGCGCCGAGCTTCATGATCGAGCCTTTGCCGAAGGCGCGTTCGATCTGACCGAGCGCCGCGTCCAAAGCCCGCTGCTTGTCCATCCCGTCCTCGTTCAACAGGCGCAAGGCCGTCGTCATGATCCCGCCCTCTCTTATTTCATACTAGGGGGGCGCCCTGCAACGCGCCCCGGCAGGATCAATGTACCCTGTTTGTTCTCATTCAGGCAAGAACAAAACGAGGCCCCTCACGCCGCCCCCTCTTCATTTGCGACATCGTTCATGACCTCCTTGACCTTGCCGGCGAGCTGCTTGAGGCTGAACGGCTTAGGCAGAAACTCGATGTCGCTGTCGCGGTCGAGGCGCTGGCGGAACGCGTCCTCGGCATAGCCCGAAATGAAGATGACCTTGATCGTCGGATAGATCTCCCGCACCTCGCGAATCAGCCCCGGCCCGTCGAGCCGAGGCATGACCACGTCGGTGATCAGGAGATCGATCTTGTGCGCCCCGCTGCGGATCAGTTCGAGCGCCGCCTCGCCGCTCTTCGCCTCGATGACCGTATATCCCTTGTTGCGCAAGGCGCGGGCGCCAAAGATGCGAACCGGGTCGTCGTCCTCGACCAGCATCACCGTGCCGATGCCGGTCAAATCCCGGGACAGGCCGACCTCCGCCTCGGGCCGGGCCGAAGAATCGCCCGCCGGCGGCTGGTAGCGCGGCAACAGGATGTGGAACACGGTGCCCAGCCCCTGCGTGCTGTCGACAAAGACAAAGCCGCCGGTCTGCTTGACGATGCCATAGACCGTCGACAGGCCAAGGCCGGTACCCGAGCCGATCTCCTTGGTCGAAAAGAACGGCTCAAAGATCCGTTCGAGGTTCTCCTTGGGGATGCCGACCCCGGTGTCGGCGACCTCGATCGACAGATAGTCGCCGGGCGGCATGACCTCGTGGCCGCGGCGGACCGGCTCCTTGTGGGTCATGTTGCCGGTGCGGATGGTCAGGGTGCCGCCCTGCGGCATCGCATCGCGCGCATTGACCGCGAGATTGATGATGACCTGTTCGAGCTGGCCCTGGTCGACCTTGGCAAGCCCCAATTCGCGCCCGTGCACGACTTGCAATTCGATGTTCTCGCCGATCAGCCGGCGCAAGAGATGCGACAGTTCGACGAGAACATCGGTGATGTCGAGCACCCGCGGCTGCAAGGTCTGCTGGCGCGAGAAGGCCAAGAGCTGTCGGACCAGATTGGCCGCCCGATTGGCGTTCTGCTTGATCTGCATGACGTCGGCAAAGGATGGGTCGCCGGGCCGGCAGCGCAGCAGCAAGAGATCGCAGAACCCGATCATCGCCGTCAGCAGGTTGTTGAAGTCATGGGCGACGCCGCCGGCGAGCTGGCCCACGGCCTGCATCTTCTGGGACTGGGCGAACTGGATCTGCAGGTTCTTCTGCTCGGTGACGTCGATAAAGTGGACGATGAGGCCGCCCTCGCCGCCCCGCGTCTCGTCGAGCGGGCTGAGAAAAACCGCCAGGCTGCGCTCGCGCGGGCGCAACAATCTCACTTCGAGGGGCTCGCGCGGCGCGGGACCGCCCGCCGTGAGGAGCCGCGCCGCCATCTCGGCGCGGTCCTCGGGGATGATAAAGCCGCTCAGCTCCTGCCCGATCAGCGCTTGCGCCGGGAGATCGAGCAGAAGGCCTACGGCGCGGTTGGCCTCTTCGATGCGGCCCTCGGCGTCGAGCAGGGCGATGCCGACCGGCGCATTGGTAAAGAAGCGGTGAAACCGTTCGCGCGCGGTTTCCCATTCACGCTCGGGGGTCAGATCGCGCACGACCGAGCGCGTACGCAATTCGGCTCCCGAGCCGACCACGCTCTGGCCGATCCAGGCGTGAACAATGCGGCCCTGATGGCCTTTGAGGACGATCTCGCCGCGCTGCACCGCCGCGTCGGCGCCGCCGAACGGGTCCCACGGCGCCGCCCCGGCCGGCGGTTCGCACAGAAAGTCGTGTAAATGGGCGCCGCCGATCATTTGCGCCGGGGTGGCCCCCAGCCACTCAGAGAGGCTGCGATTGACCAACAGGAACCGCCCGGTGCCGTCGACCGAGTAGAACCCGATCGGGGCGTTGTCGAGAAAGTCGACCAGCTTGTTGCGCTCGTCGTGGATCACCCCTTCCATTTCGTGGCGGGCGGTGATGTCCTGAAAGTTCCAGAAGCTGTAGCCCGGGCGGCCGGCGATCGGATGGACCGAGATGTTGAACCAGCCGGCGCCGCCGCCCTGCGCGTCGTGCAGGAATAAGGCCGCGATCGCCCGCGCTCCGGCGGCCGCCTGGCTGCGCAGGCGGCGGAAATCCTCCTGGGCTTCCGGATCGTCGGCGACCGCCTGCCCGATGCGGTCGAGCGGCGCCTCGCCGATGCCGGGAAACAACCCATTGAACGCCGTGTTGGCATAGACCATCCGCCCGCGCGGGGCGATGATCAATTGGGCGTCGGGGGAGGCGTCGAGCGCCTGGCTCAGAATGTCGAGGCGTCCGGCCAGCGCCGTATGCGCCCAGCGCACCGCCACGGCGACGCCGCCGGCAATGGCGCCGATGGCGAACAGCATGACCGCCATCGCCTCGGCCCCGAGACCGGCGGTCACCCGGGCGACCCGCAACACCCCGAGACCGGCGCCGAGCATGCAGAACGCCAGCGCCAGCGCTGCCAGAGAGCGCAGCCAGAGGAGCTGTCGACGCTGCTCCGGCCAGAGCGGAGGCTGACGCGGCCTGGTGACCTCGATCGCCATGTTTACTCGTCGGAAGGGGCTGTTCTCGGCGTCGATACTACTACAGATCGCCGTCCTGCGTCGCGCCCCGCGCACTTTTAAAGGGAGGGATTTGATAAAAGCGGCGCCGCTAATCGTCGCGATGCGTGCGTTCCATCCGCTCGTGCCGTTCCTGCGCCTCGATGCTGAGGGTGGCGATCGGCCGGGCTTCGAGCCGGCGGATGCCGATCGGCTCGTCGGTTTCCTCGCAATAGCCGTAGGTGCCCTGATCGATCCGCGACAGCGCCGCGTCGATTTTCGAGATCAGCCGGCGCTCGCGCGCCCGGGTGCGCAATTCGATCGCCCGTTCGGTCTCGAGCGAGGCGCGGTCGTTCAGATCGGGCTCTCCCAGGCTCTCCTCCCGCAGGTGCTGCAGCGTATCCGTCGACTCCGCGAGCAATTGCGCCCGCCAGTGCAACAGCTTCTGCCGGAAATATTCGAGCTGCAGCGGGTTCATGAACTCTTCGTCGTCGCTGGGACGATAGCCGGGCGGAAGTGACGGACGCATCGTTCTCCCCGAACCCCACCAAAAGGGCGGCGGAGTATAGGAATCGCGCCGCTTCGCTTCAAGCGGTAGCACAGAGGAAGCGCTTTGATATCGTTCCGCTTTCGCCGGCAATGGCGGGACGCTGCGCCGGGCCGCCGCGGCCCCCTCTGAGCCCCTTCCGTCACGGGATCGCCCGGCGCGCGGCGCTTCCGTCCCGCCCCTGGCACCCTCCCCAGATCCATAAGATTCATCAATAAATTCATAGTCTTGGCTTAGGAGATCGTTAGCAATTTCGGAATAGGCTGCGGCCATGAATAAGGCGTTCGACGTGACGGGGAGCTACGGCGGCGCGGGCGGCGACAAGGCCGACGAGACCGAATTGCCGTCTCCCGACACCAAGCGATGGGTCGTGCGGCGCAAGGCCATTGTCGTCGAGGCCGTGCGCAGCGGCCGGATCAGCCTCGAAGAGGCGTGCCGCCGCTACAACCTGTCGGTCGAGGAATTCCAGGCCTGGGAGCAGGCGATCGACAGCCACGGCGTCCCCGGCCTGCGGGTGACCCGCCTGCAGATCTACCGCAACACGTCCCCTCCCCGCCTCAACGGCCAGCGCTGCTGAGCCGCCTTCCGGCTGTCATTGACAAGCCGCTCCCGCAACGGTCTGATCCCCGCCCGAAACCGCGTTCGAGGGAGGGGAGATTGGCCAAGTTCAGGATCGCCACGCCGGCGGGGGCGAGCTTCACGGTCGCGGGCGGCGGGTACGGCTACGAGATGGAAGCGCTCAAGCCCATAGACGCCGAAATCTACGAGATCCCGGCCGGCTCCGAGGACGAATTCGTTGCCGCCGCACGCACGGCCGACGCGCTCTATGCCAAGGGCCGGCGCATCACCAAGCGCATGATCGACGGGCTCGAAGGGTGCAGGATCATCGCCCTCGGCAGCGTCGGGGTCGACAGCGTCGACGTCGCCGCCGCGACCGCGCGCGGCATCCCGGTCACCAACTGCCCCGACACCTTTATCGAGGAGGTGGCCGACCATGCGATGACCCTGATCCTCGCCGCCCATCGCCGATTGATCGTGCAGGACCGGATGGTGCGCGACGGGCGCTGGGCGGAAGGGCGGCCGATGCTGCTGCAGTTCCCGCGCCTGCGCGGCATGACCCTGGGCCTGATCGCCTTTGGCCACGTCGCCCGCGCCGTTGCCGAGCGCGCCAAGCCGTTCGGCCTCCACGTCATCGCCTACGACCCCTACATCGAAGAAATCGCGATGATCGAGCGCGGGGTCGAGCCGGTCAGCCTGCCCGAATTATTGGAGCGCGCCGACATCGTCTCGATGCACACGCCGGCGACGGAAAGCGCCAACCGCCTCATTCGCGAAGAGCATTTCCGCCAGATGAAAAAGAGCGCGATCTACGTCAGCACCGGCCGCGGTCCGACGACCGACGAGGCGGCGCTGATCAAGGCCCTGGACGAGGGCTGGATCGCCGGCGCCGGGCTCGACGTCCTGGAGCAGGAGCCGCCCGGCGGCAACAACCCGCTCCTCAAGATGGACAATGTGATCCTGACCGCGCATGTCGCCTCGGCCACGGCGCGCTTTGATCCGGCGCGGCGGCGGCGGGTCGGACTCGAACTGTCGCTGGTCCTGTCGGGCCGCTGGCCGATGTCCTGCGTCAACCCCTCGGTGCTGGCGCGCAGCACTCTCCAGCGCTGGCAGCCAGTGTCGATGGAACGCGGCCCGAATTCCTGACGAGGCGGACGATGGACATCGTGCGCTACCCCGACCCGAACATCAAAATCCTCGATCCGCGCTTTGCCCGTCTCGCCCTGCCGATGGCGGCGATCGAGCGGATCGCCGACGGCTGCCGCTTTACCGAGGGGCCGGTGTGGTTCGGCGACGGCCGCTTTCTGTTGTGGAGCGACATCCCGAACAACCGCATGCTCAAATGGGAAGAGGAGACCGGGGCGACGAGCCTCTATCGCCGGCCGTCGCATTACGCCAACGGCAACACCCGCGACCGGCAGGGGCGCCTTCTCACCTGCGAGATGGACAGCCGGCGCCTTATGCGCACCGAATATGACGGGACCCTGACGGTCCTCGCCGACAGCTTCGACGGCAAAAGACTGACCGGCCCCAACGACGTCGTCGTCAAAACCGACGGTTCGATCTGGTTCAGCGACAACGGCGCCGGCATCCGCGGCAATTATCTCGGCCACAAGGCCGAGGCCGAATTGCCCTACCGCGTCTACCGCATCGATCCCGCGACCGGCGCCGTCGCGGTTGCGGTCGACGACATGGAGCGGCCCAACGGCCTCGCCTTTTCGCCCGACGAGAGCCGGCTCTACGTCGTCGACACGCCGGGCGGCGACAAGACCGTGCACGTCTACGACGTCGTCGCCGACGGCACAAAGCTCGTCCGCGGCCGCCTGTTCTTCAACGCAATGCCGGGCTATGCCGACGGCGTCCGGTGCGACACGGACGGCAATCTGTGGTGCGGCTTTTCCGGCGGCGAGGGCGAGGACGGGGTCGCAATCTTCGCTCCCGACGGCGCCCTGATCGGCCGCATCCTGTTGCCCGAGCGCTGCGCCAATCTCTGCTTTGGCGGGGAAAAGCGCAACCGCCTGTTCATGGCGGCAAGCCAGTCGGTCTATTCCCTCTATGTCGAGGCGCAGGGCGCTGTCGGCGGGTAGTTTAGGTCGAGACCCTCACCCTTCCCACCGCTTCGCGATGGGCCCCTTCCCTCTCCCGCAATGCGGGAGAGGGTGGCGAGCCCCGCGAAGCAGGGGGAGCCGGGTGAGGGCGAGCGCGCTCAATACGGGCTGCTGCCGCTGCTCGGTTTCGGCGCGTTCTTCATCTCGGCCGCGGCGGCTTGGCCGGCCAGGGTCATAAAGCGGTTGTCGCCGCCGACCGTGACAAAAGTGAAGCCCATCTCGATCATCTTTTTGGCGTTGTCGGCCGCGCCGCAATGCAGGCCGGGCTGGACCTTGTGCCGGCGGCAGGACTCGATGACCTTTTTGAAGATCGCGACGATCCATTCGTCGGTCTTGTCGACGCCGGGCCCGTAGCCGTAGGTGATCGACAGGTCCGAGGGGCCGATATAGATCGCGTCGAGGCCCTTGACCGACAGGATCTCGTCGAGGTTCTCGACCGCCTCGCGCGTCTCGATCATCGCGAAGGCGACGACCGTGTCGTTGGCCTTGGCGTGGTAGTCGGGGCCGCCATAGACGCTGGCGCGCACCGGCCCCGAGCTGCGATAGCCGAGCGGGGCATAGCGCATCGCGCCGACGAATTTTTCGGCCTCGGCGCGGGTGTTGATCATCGGGCAGATGATGCCGTAGGCGCCGGCGTCGAGCGCCTTCATGATGTGCGCCGGGTCATTCCACGGCACGCGCACGAGCGGGGTCGTCTCGGTGGTCGAGATGCCCTGCAGCATCGTCACCATCATCTGATAATCGACGAGACCGTGCTGCATGTCGACAACCAGCGAATCCCAGCCCATATGGGCCATGACTTCGGCGGAAAAGCTGGAGGGGATGCCGCACCAGCTGTTGACGACGGCCCGGCCTGCGGCCCAGGCTTCCCGCACTTTGTTCGCGCGCATGATGCGTCTCTCCTCGTGTTCCGCGACGGAGGCCGATCCCGCCAGCTAAAGACGCGGGTGTCAAGACCGCCCGCGGCAATCCCCCTTCAGCCCAGCACCTCCTTGTTGACGACGTTGTCGCGGTTGGGGCGGCCGTCTATGACGCTCAACAGGTTCTCGACCGTGGTCAGCGCCATGCGCTCGACCGCCTCGCGCGTGACCCCGGCGACATGCGGGGCGGCGATGAAGTTTTTCAGCGTCAACAAGGGATTGTCGGTCGGGGTCGGCTCCTGGTCGAAGACGTCGAGGGCGGCGCCGGCGATGCGATTGTTTTTCAGCGCGTCGTAGAGCGCCTTTTCGTCGACGATGCCGCCGCGCGCGGTGTTGACGAGAAAAGCCGTGCGCTTCATGCGCGCGAGCCGGTCGCCGTCGAACAACCCGATCGTCTCCGGCGTCTTCGGGCAATGGATCGTGATGAAGTCGGCCCGCGCGACGCCCGCGTCGAGATCGCCGACCGGCTCGTAGCCCATGCCGCGGATCGTCTCGGGATAGATGTACGGGTCGTAGACGAGGACGGTCATGTCCATCGCGGCGAGCCGCTTGGCCGAGCGCGTACCGATCTTGCCAAAGCCGATGATGAGGGCCGTCTTGCCGTAGAGATCGGCCGGCATTTCGCTGTAGCGGTCGCGCCAACGCCCCTCGCGCACCATCGCATCCATCGCGGCGCCGCGGCGGGCGAGCGACATCAGCAGATAGACGCCGGCCTCGGCAACGCTGACCGAATTGGCGGTGCCGGCGATCATCAGCGGGATCTTGCGGCGGGTCAGCGCCGGCACGTCGACCGCGTCATAGCCGACGCCGATGCGGGCGACGACTTCGAGCTGCGGGCCGGCATCAAGTTCGCGGTCGCCGAACGGGGTCACCGACAAGGCCACACCCGCGACGTCTTCGAGCAGTTCGTGAAATTCCGGCACCGCCATGCCGACCTCGTAGGGCACCCCCTCGACGTCCTCGCGGCTCTCGACCAGCGCCCAGCCGGCCCGCGCCAATGTCTTCGGCAACAGCAATTTCTTTATGTTGGTCGCCATTTCTCATCCCCTGGATCAAGGATCGGGCAATTCCGCCGGCACCCTAGCGCGTCGCCGGGCACGCGGCGAGAGCTTTGCGCGCCCTTGCAGCGGGCGGCGCGAGATCGGATGCTCGCGTCCCGCAACCGCCCGAGGGAGAGATCCGCGATGCCGACCCGCTTCCTGATGCTGCCGCCGCAATCGGACAAGACGCGCGAATGGGCGGCAAAGCTCGCCGCCGCCCTCCCCGAACTCGACATCGTCGTCGCCGGAGACATGGCCGAGGCCGAGGCGGCGATCGCTGAGGCCGAGGCCGCCTTTGGCACGATCCCGCCGGCGCTGCTGCGCCGGGCCCAGCGGCTGCGCTGGCTGCAGGCGCCGCAGGCTGCGCCGCCGGCCGGGTATTATTATCCCGAATTGATCGCCCATCCGGTCGTCATCACCAATTTCCGCGAGATCTACAACGACCATATCGGCGCGCATGTGATGGCCTTTATCCTCGCCTTTGCGCGCGGATTGCACGTCTACATCCCGCAGCAGTTAAGACATGAGTGGAAGAAACTCCCGCAAAATACGGGAGTCGTTCATCTTCCTGAGGCGACACTGTTGATCGTCGGGGTCGGCGGGATCGGCAGCGAGATCGCCCGCCTCGCCGCCGCCTTCGGCATGCACGTCCTCGGCGTCGACGAGCGCCGCACCGAGGCGCCGCCCGGTGTCGCGGCGCTCCACCGCGCCGACGAATTGGATGCATTGTTGCCGCAGGCCGATTTTGTCGTCCTGACGGTGCCGCACACGCCGGAAACCGAGGGCTTTATGAACCGGGCGCGGTTCCAGGCGATGAGGCGGAATGCGTTCTTCATCAATATCGGGCGCGGCCGCACGACCCGTCTCGACGACCTTGCCGCCGCGCTCGAAGCGGGCGAAATCGCCGGCGCCGGGCTCGACGTATTCGAGGAGGAGCCGCTCCCGGCCGACCATAAGCTGTGGACGATGCCGGGGGTCCTGTTGACCCCGCACGTCGCCGGCTACGGCCCCTATCTCGACGACCGGCGCTTTGCGATCATTCTCGACAACTGCCGGCGCTTTCTCGCCGGCGAGCCGCTGCGCAACCGCGTCGACAAGGCAAGGTGGTACTGAACGCCCTCACCCGCCTCCCCCGGCGTTCGCCGGGGTCGGCACCCTCTCCCGTAATGCGGGAGAGGGTGGACCGGCCTGAAGGATTGGCGGGTGAGGGCTGGCAGAATCAGCAGCAATCGCAAGAATCCTATTAGAAATAATATTTTAAGAAGTTTTATTAATCCGAAATCTCTGTAGCTTCGTGGCCGAATGTCCCGGCTCAGCGCGCGGTGGCGCTTGCCTGCATCAATTGGCCGTAGAGCTGCTGCACCGGATCGTTGGCGTCGAGGCGCGGGGCGCGCCGCAGCCGC
>DATFCQ010000118.1:0-2616 GCA_035252905.1 Allostellaceae bacterium
CGACGTCACCTCGGTCGGCATCATGCATAAAGGCGTGCGGCTCGATTTCGTGCGTGAGGGCGAGCGCTGGCTGGTTGCCGAAAAGGGCGACTATCCCGCCGCGGGGGACAAGGTCCGCCGGATCGCGCTCGCCCTCGCCGACATGACCCTGATCGAGCCCAAGACGCAGGAGCCGAAGCTCTATCCGCGGCTCGACGTCGAGGACCCGGGGCGGGGCCAATCGGCTCTCGTGACCGTGAAGGACAGGTCGGGGGCGACGCTCGCCGCGTTAATCGTCGGCAAGCGACGCTACGATCGCCTCGGGCAAGGGATCGACGGCGTCTATGTGCGCCGACCGGGGCATCGGCAATCCTGGCTCGCCGCCGGATCGCTCGATCTCGATGGCGACGCGGCGAACTGGCTCCAGCGCGCCGTCCTCGACATCCCCGCAGAGCGGATCGCTAAGGTCACCCTGACCCAGCCCGACGGCAAGACGCTGGTGATCGACCGGGCCAAGCCGAACGGCAAATTCGCCGTCGAGGGGGCGCCCGCCGGCACCAAATTCGCCAATGACACGACGATCAGCGAGCCGGCGATCGCTCTGGCCTCGCTCACTCTCGACGACGTCGCGCCGGCGGCGCAGAACCCGATCCCCGAAACGGGCGTGGTGCGGGCGCGCTATCAGACCTTCGACGGGCTCGAAATCGACCTGCGCCTAGTCGAGCGCGGCAAGACCCCCTGGGTTGCGATCACCGCCACGGGCTCCGGCAAGGAAGCAACTGCGGCCAAGACGATCGCGCACCGGACCGCGCCGTGGATCTATGCGATCCCGAATTACAAGGCGGATCTCCTGAAGACGACGCTCGGCCGCCTCGTCCTGCCGGCGAAATCCTAGCCGCTTGCGCCGGGGCGCCGGCGCGCCCAATTGGTCGGGCATGAGCAAGCGGGAAAGAAGGCCGCGAGGTTTGCGGCGTTGGGGTTTATTGGGCTGTGCATTGCTCGCGCTGTGCGGGCCGGTTCCCGTTGCCTGGGCGCAACCCGGGACCAGCCGGGAGGCGGCGCGCGTCTACGGTTATTGCCGGGCGCAGGCGGACGCCGCGTTCCAGAGCGAGCGGCACATCGATCAGGACATCATGGCGACGCTCGGCAACAACTGGCAGCGCGCCGGCACGCTCCCGATCGTACGGTCGCGGATGTTCGACGCGGCCGCCGGCCGCGCCGGCGCCGTCCTGGCCGGCTGCCTGCACGCCCACGGCTACGCCCGCGCCGGGTGAGGGCACGGGTTGCCGGGACAGCGGCCGCGCTGGGCACAGAAGCGCAAATCTCCTATAATTCTCCCATGGTGAAGACCCTCGAATTGGCGGTCGCCAAAGCGGCCGTACTTTCCGAAGCGGCGCAAGAGCAGCTTGGACGCGAGCTGCTCGAACGCATCGACACGCTCGCGAAGCTGCGGGCAGAAATCGAGATCGGAATAGGCGAGCTCGATAGAGGCGAGGGGCAGCCGTTGGATATCGAGAGCGTCATCAAGGACGCTCTCGAGGAACATGCCGGCGGTTAGGCGCGTCGTCTGGGCACCCGCCGCCAAGCGAGATCAACCGGGCTGCGGAACGCGCGGGCGAAAACCCGTTCGCATGGCGGGCTCGCGACGAGGTCAGACCGAGGCTGCGGTCGGTGCTCGCGCGGCCCTATACGATCTTCTATCGCCTTCGGGACGACACTGTGGAAATTGCCCGCGTTCTCCATGAACGGAGGGATTTCCCCACGGCATTTTCAACAGATGAAAAATAATGACGAACGGGCGCCCGCCTCTACTCAATGACGATCCGCGGCGGCGCTCGCCGCTCGGCCCCGGCGCCGGCGACCTTGTCCCAGATCCGCGCCGCCATTTCGCGGAACACGCGGGCGTGCGGGCTGTCGGGGTGGCTGACCGTAATCGGCCGGCCGGAATCGGAGGTCTCGCGGATTTCGAGATCGAGCGGCACCTCACCGAGGAACTCGGCGCCGAGCCGTTCGGCCTCGCGGCGGGCGCCGCCGTGGCTGAAGATGTCGCTGCGGCCGCCGCAATGCGGGCACAGGAAATAGCTCATGTTCTCGATGATGCCGAGCACCGGCACATCGACCTTCTTGAACATGTTGAGGCCCTTGCGCGCGTCGAGGAGGGCGATGTCCTGCGGCGTCGAAACGATGACGGCGCCGGCAAGGGGGACCTGCTGGGCCATCGTCAACTGGGCGTCGCCGGTGCCCGGCGGCATGTCGACAATCATGATGTCGAGTTCGCCCCAATGAACTTCGCGCAGCATCTGCTGCAGGGCGCTCATCACCATCGGCCCGCGCCAGATCATCGGCGTGTCCTCGTCGACGAGAAATCCCATCGACATGCAGCGCACGCCGTAATTTTCGAGCGGCTCCAGGGTGCGGCCGTCGCGCGAGCGCGGGCGGCCGCGCATCCCCAGCATGCGCGGCATCGAGGGACCGTAGATGTCGGCGTCGAGCACCCCGACCCTCTGTCCGTTGGCCTTCAGGGCGAGCGCCAGATTGGCCGCGACGGTCGATTTGCCGACGCCGCCCTTGCCCGAAGCGACGGCGACGATCGCGCCGACGCCGGGCACGCCGCCGCGCTGGCCGCGCACTCCGGCC
>DATFCQ010000119.1:0-11758 GCA_035252905.1 Allostellaceae bacterium
GCCGGCGCAGTTCTTCGGGGCTGAGGTCGTCACGGATCGCGAGTGCCAACATCGTCATCCTCACCACACGCTCGGTCTGTTCCGCAACCCTTTCTGAGGTCACCCGCCTTATCGGTCAACAACCATTCAGGTTGGTATTAGGCGATTTGTGGAACGTGAGGTCTGCGAGGCGGGAAGCGGCCGCAGTAAGCGCCGCCGGCGACCCGTCCGGCAAGGGAATCGGCTCCTCCTCCCCTGGAACGATGGCGAGCCAGTCTGCACTCGCCAGCGCATCGCGCAGCACGATCTCCAGCTCCGCTGCAGCAGCCTCCATCCGGCCATAAACCTCGCGGCGCGCGACGGCATCGCTCTGAAGCTCCGGTGTCTCACGCCGCACCATTTCGAGCGCGAGCAGTTCCTGCGCCGCCTCGCGCACACGGAAGCCGTCGCGCGCTAGCCCGAGGGCGACCGGGGCCGCCACGGGCTGTGCTGCCGCCACCTGCCAAGCGGACCGCGCCCTTCCGCCGCTCTCGCCCGACAGCGGCAGGGCGAGGAGAAACGTACCAGCAACCCCATCCAGCTCGGGTTTCGTGGCGGCCACGTGCCCCTTTGCATCCGCGAGGGCAACGACCTCCACGGGGAACCAGCGCGGCGCACCGAACTCCTCATGGTGCCGCTTCGCGACGACAGGCGGCAGCGCGGCGAACTCGTTCAGCCGCGTCACATCCATACCGTTGAGGCGCGAGCGCGCCGTCGCGACAAGCCTCCCCACGTCGATGTCGGAGCCCGCGAAGAGCGCGTAGGCCTCGAGGTGGCGCCGATGGACGAGCACCGACCAACCGAGGAGGTCGGCGAGGAGGGCGTCAAGCCGAGCCGCCGCCCCATCCGGCAGCGAGGCCGCAAGAACCGCCCAGGTCGCGCGGCAGCCCGCCGTCTCCCGGAGGAGGTCGAGGAGAGCCACCGTCTTCAGAATCGCCTCGTGATCCGCACTCCCGCCTCGCGCGGCGCAGCGATCGAGCGCGTCAAGGGCGAGCGCGAAGCGCTGGCCTTCCGAAGTGCCGAGAGAAGCCAAACCGCGGTTCGCCGCAAGGTAGTCCCAGAGGTCGGCCGCGAGATAGCCGCGGCCAGCGTCCTCGGGGAGGACTGAGAGCGTATCGCGGAACCCGCGGGGCTCGGCCGACGTGAGGAAGGCAAAGATGCTGCGTTGAGCCTGCCCGAGGCCGCGGCGGGCGAGAGCGGAGAGGCCAACCGCTGCCAATGGTTCCAGCGGCCAGCAGGCATCGAGCCGGCTCGCAAGGCCGGGGGTCGCCTCCGGCCTCGCGCGGCATACCTCGGCAGCCACCGCCAGGGCGCGCTCGCGGTTGGAGGTGGGCCGCCAGTCCGACACGACTGCGCGGCCGAGAATATCGATCTGCTCCTCCAGTCCGATAGAGAGGGGCAGGTCTACGAACCGCCCCTGCACCTTAGCCCACTCGCGCCGGGCCGATGTCCCGAGCCGCCCGCCGTATTCCTCGAAGGCGCTGTGGAGGAGGCCGACCACGATTAGCCGGCCACCAGAGCGAGCGGTGGCCTCGGCCACTTCCTGAAAGACGTGGATATCACCCTCGCCAGCCGCGGCTGCCTCCAGCAGCTTGCCCATCTCGTCGATCACAAGCAGCAGCCCATCCGAGCCACGAGCAGAGGCAACCTCAACGAGCCTCGCCGCCAATGTCACGGATGGCCGCTTATTGCGGCGGCGCCCGCCGGCGAGCGAGGCATCGAGGGCAGCGCCGATGGCCGCGGCCGGATCGGTGCGATATCCGACGAGCGGGACAATTTGGTAGCCCTCCCGCACGCCGAGCGCTGTCATCACCTCATCCGCGAGCTCCGCGCCCAAGATGGCGCGCGCTGATGTGCGGACGGCCGGAATCCGGCCCACAAGGCAGGCGAGGGCGACTGCAAGCGAAGACTTACCCACCCCGTAAGTACCTGTGATCGTGAAGGCGCGCTGGCCTGCGCCCGCGTACTGACGCGCGATGCCCTGCAGCACGGCCGCCACTGAGGCCGAGCAGACGAACCCTTCAAGCGCGGCGCTGCCGAGCAGATCGCTTTCGACGCGGATGGAGCGGGCGAAGCGTGGGGCGACCCGGACGATGTCGGCGAGTGCACGGGTCATGCCGCTGCCCTCCGCATGAGCCCGGCGCCATGCAGCTCGCGCCGGTAGAGCGCCTTCAGAGGCTCCAAGGTTAGCACCTCGCGAGGCGCATCGCAGGCGAGCTGCCGGAGGCCACCCGCCTCCGAGAAGCGCACGGATCTGTGCGTCAGCTCGGGAAGCCGGGCGAGTGCCGCCGCGAGGCTGTCCTCATCGAGCTGGAATACGCGGCCGGGGCTCCCGGGCTCGTGGGTGAGTGCTTCCAGTGATAGGGTGTTTGCGGTGGAGTGCAGCTCAGTCCAGAAATCCATTGTTGCATAGAGCAGAGCCTCGTCAGCGAGTGTGCGCTTGGGGCCGCGGCGAAAGGCGTAGCCGTCCCGCGCACCCGTGGCTACGAGAAGGCCGAGATCCGCGAAGGGGCACTCGACGTGCTCTTCCCGCGCGCCTCCGGCCGGCACCCTCGGTGCGTAGCAGCGAAGGAGGCACTCGATGTCGCGCTGCAGCGTCTTCGGTGCAGTCCGATCTGCGAGCCCCGCCTCTATGAGCGACCGGCTAAGCGCCTCACGGAGATGCTCGCGGTTAAAGTCTGGCTCGTGAAACTCGCTGAAAAGCCAATACCAAACGGTCGCGCGCTGCGGCAGGGCTGCAATGTGCCAGTGGAGCAGCCACACAGTGGCGGGATGCTCCGTATAGGGATCGCCCATTGGGGAGAAGATGAGGCTGCCGAATTCAGTCAGTGTGTAGCGGCCCGACTTCGCCGCTGAGCCCGAGGGCTCCTCGAAGATCCGGCAGGCGAGTGCCCAATGCCTTATGGAATGGACCATATTTTTGCCGACCCCGAAAGCGGCGATGGCATCCTCCGAGTGGAAGGGCCTCGCCTCGGGGTCGGCTGACACCGAATCCGCAGCCCGCTTGAGCCATCCGTGGCGGAGGGGAAAGGTCTCGTGCCCCGCGAACTGACGCCGGAATCGTTCGTCGTCGAGAAGGCTTCGAGGCATGCGGTCTCCCTGGACGGATCGCTCGGTATCATTGTAACACCGCAGCGGATTAGAGGGTAGTAACGCGGCGACTGGTGGACACGACCAGTGATGCAGGGTGAGCAAGCCGAATGACGCAACTGAAGGTGCCGCGAGGCGGCCAACGGGCCATCTACCTCGATCATCACGGTTCCACCCCTGCTGACCCACGCGTCGTGGCAGCGATGCTCCCGTACCTCACAGAGGGTTACGCCAACCCCCACGCGGCCGAGCACGCTGCCGGGTGGCGGGCCGGCGAGGCGGTGGAGGAAGCGCGCGCGCTCATCGCCGCGTTCGTTCGCGCCGAGCCGGAGGAGATCGTGCTCACCTCCGGGGCGACAGAGGCTGACAACCTCGCGGTATTAGGCGCAGCACGGGCCGCTCCTGCTGGCCGCCGCAGAATTCTCATTGGGGCGACCGAGCACCGTGCAGTGCTCGGCCCCGCGCTCACCCTCGCCGACGAGGGCTTCGCGGTCGAGCGGCTCCCCGTTGATGGCATGGGGCGGCTCGACCTCTCGGCTCTTGCTGAGCGAATCGGCCCCGATGTTGCTCTTGTGTCGGTCATGCTCGTGAACAACGAGGTCGGCACCTTCGGTCCCTTAGCCGAGGTTGCCGCGCATGCGGCGCGCCACGGTGCCTTCGTTCACACCGATGCCGCGCAGGCGCTCTGCGCTCTACCTATAGATGTCGAGGCGCTCGGCGTAGACCTCCTCAGCCTCTCCGCGCACAAGGCGTGCGGCCCCAAGGGCATCGGGGCTCTCTACGTCCGGCGCGGGACCCGACTCCGCCCGCTCGTATATGGGGGCGGGCAAGAGGGCGGGCTCAGGCCCGGCACAGTCCCAACGCCGCTCGCCGTCGGCTTCGGTGAGGCTTGCCGCATCCTCGCCGAGGAGGGGACTGCTGAGCGGGCGCGCATCGCGGCGCTCCGGGACCGACTGCAGGACCTATTGCTTTCCGCCGTGCCGGGCGCACGCGTCCTCGGCGCGCCCGAGGCGCGCCATCCCGGCAACCTGTCGATCCTTCTTCCCGATGCGGATGCGGACGCCCTCATCGGGTCTTTGCAGCCCGGCCTCGCGGTGGCCACAGGGGCAGCCTGTTCGAGCGGCACGCCGTCACCCTCGCACGTTCTCCTTGCGATGGGCCTTTCGGGGGAAGAGGCTAACTCGGTGCTCCGGTTCGGCCTTGGCCGAACCACAGTGGAGGAAGACGTGGAGGAGGCCGCTTGGAGGGTGGCACGAGCGTGGGCGCGGGTCCGCGAGACGAGCTGATCCTGCCCGCTGCGCCCGGCGAGAATGGCGGTGTGACCGCTGCGTCCGATGCTGCGTCGCGGCACGCTACCGCGGTGCGCCTTCTCGAGGGCGGTAAGCGCGTCGGCGATGTGATTTATATGCACACATCCCTCGTCAGGGAGCAGGCGACGGACGTGCGGGCGCTCGTGGCAGAGGCCTGTGCTCTCGCGCGCCCGACGGCCTTCACAGTGGTGAGGCTAGCCCTGCGGCGCCCCGAGGTAGGGCTGCTCGATTACCCCCTGTTCTTCGAGGAGCCCTTCCCCGCCCTGCGCTCGTCCTGGTTGGTGGACCTCGCCATGACCCGTGTCGTGGCGGGCGACTTCGCCGCCCGGGAGAACCCGCCTATTCTGCACCGGAAGGAGCTGCTCCTCGGGCGCACGCACCCGGAGAGGGAACGCTTCGCGAAGCTCACCGCCGCGCTGATGGACTTCGGCGCGTTCGACCGCCCGGCGCATCTGATTGGACAAAGGGTCCAATGGGCGCGCGTGCTCGCCTCGCTCGGTCTCCGGGTTGAGGGACACAAAGTGGTCCCGGGCGACGGCGTGGTACGGCCGGGCCCTGGCGAGACAGCAGTGGGGGTCGCTCGCCATCGGACTGCGATCGCCCGAAGTCAGCTGTCGGCGCCGATGCGCGCCCTCGCACGCTGGGGCTTTCTCGACGGCGACCCAAGCGTGCTCGACTACGGGTGCGGGCGCGGCGACGACGTCCGTGCCCTCAGCGCTGCGGGCGTGCGCGCGACGGGCTGGGACCCGCACTACGCCCCGGAGGCGCCGCGCGATCCCGCAGATGCTGTGAACCTCGGGTTCGTGCTGAACGTCATCGAGGAACCAGTGGAGCGAGCGGAAGCGCTCCGGCGCGCCTACGCGCTGGCACGGCGGGTGCTGGCCGTGGCCGTCATGACGGCGGGCAAGGGCAGCGGGGCGGATCACAGCGATGGGGTGCTCACCGCCCGCAACACCTTCCAGAAATACTTCGGGCAGGCAGAGCTGCGCGCTTACGTCGCCGACGTCCTCGGGCGCGAGCCGGTCACCATCGGCCCCGGGCTCATCTTTGTGTTCCGTTCCGACGAGGAGGAGCAGGCATTTCTGGCGCGGCGGCAGCGCAGCGCGGCGCCCGCCGACGAGAGCCGCTTCGCGATGCCGCCTGTCCTAGCCGGAGCTGCCCCTGCGAAGGCCTATGAGAGATATGGCGATCTCCTCGACGCCTTCTGGGACGCGACCTTAGAACTCGGACGTCTGCCTGAGCCGGACGAGTTTGGGCGCTACGAGGAGCTGCACGCGGCCGTTGGATCTCCGAAGAGGGCATTTGCAGCGCTGCCATTCGCCGATAAAAAGGCGGACCTGACGCGCGCGGCCGAACGCCGCTCAGGCGACATGGTCGTTTATCTCGCGCTCAACCTCTTCGAGCAGAGGGCCTCCTTCGGGTCGCTTCCGGCCGCCGTCCAGCGGGATGTAAAAGGCTTCTTCGGCAGCCATAAGGCCGCCCTCGACCGGGCGCGGTCCGCGTTGATGGCGGTCGGCGACGGCAAGCTTACCGCCGCCGCAGCGGCATCCGGCGCCGAGGAGAGGCTCGGCATCCTCGACGCGGAGGACGGTGACTACACGTTCCACGCGTCCCTCTTGGATCGCCAGCCCGTGCCCATCCGCATCCTCCTCGGCTGCGCCGAGCGCCTAGAGCCCCTGCCGGCGACAACCGATCTCGTGAAGGTGCACGGCTCCGGCGGCCGCGTGAGCTATCTCGGTTTCGACGACTTCGCCGCGCGCTCGCTTCCAGTGCTTGCGCGTAGGACAGTTGTTGACCTGCGCCGGCGCCGCGTTTCGGAGGTGCCGGTGGACACTCCAGACGGCCGTCGCGTCCTGCTCGGTAAGGCGAGCCTGATGCCGCCCGACATGCCCGGGCGAGGCGCCCAGGAACGCTTCGATAACCGCCTCCGCCGCTGCGGCATCCTGGTGCAACCGGGCCTCGGACCGGGCCTGCGTGTGCTGATGCGTCGCTTGGCGGATGCAGGGCTAGTCAGCACAAGGCGCCGCGCGCCTGGAACCCGACCGTGACGGCCGACGATCTCGACCGACCCTGTGGCCGGCACTTCACCTTCCGGCAACTGATCGAGGTGGGCGAGACTTGGCGGCGGGTGCGCGTGCCGAATCTGCCTGAAAGGCGGGAGACGGTCGCCGCTCTTCGCCGCCTTGCTGAGGAAATCCTCGATCCGGTGGCCGACAGCTTTGGTCTGATGGAAATCACCTATGGGTTCGCATCCTGGCAGCTCACGCGCTATGTGCCTGGCCGGATTGACCCGACCCGCGATCAGCACGCGGGCTATGAGCTGCGTCTCGACGGCAGGCCTATATGCCCTCGCCTTGGCCAAGCCGCCGATTTCTGCATCCCCGGGGTTTGCTCGGGCGTGCTTTGCGTGTCGATCGCTGCGAGCTTACCCTTCGATCGGCTCTACTTCTACGGACGAGACCGCCCCATTCACGTCAGCGTTGGGCCAGACGAATCGCGTGCAATTATCGTGATGCTGGAAGGACCGAGCGGGCGCAGAGTTCCTCAGAAAAAGAGCGCGAGATGGCTGGCGGAGCACTTTGGCTAGTCTTATACCAGCGCGTCTATGGATTGACCTTTATGATCCATAGTCGGATGCGCAGTGCGGCACCTATGATACCTTCCTGGGTGGCCCCCATTTGGTAGTCCACGTGGAATGAATTGATCACACCAACCCCTTACTGCGATAGTTCCGCAAGCACGCCCCGACGCGCTTCGCCATGACACGAAGCAACGGGCGATAGGCAATGGAGGCCGTGTCCTGCCATAAGGTGCGACGCCAACTCGTAAGCCGCCGACACAGGCTTGCCTGTCTTTCTGAGTGTCGAGAGCGCAACCCGCGAAGACTCGCTGCAGGCGCCCATTGCTGCCAGGCAGCGGCATCGCCGAGCCCGATAACGCGCGCTTATCGGCCGGCCGCGCGGCGCGGTAAAGGCGCCGCCTCGCACGTGCCGCCACTGCAGCGGCCCAATACCCGAGACGGTGCGCGCGGGCGCGGACTATTGTTCGGGCCGCTGCCGTGTCGCCGCGCACCGGAAACGCCACGCCGCGGACGGCTGTAACGGATAGCCGCCGGGCCGCCCGTGCGAGAGAGCGCCGCGCCCTGCCCCGCCGCAGGATGCCGCAGCATGCCGCGCCCACCCCCTCGCCCTTCGCCCGCGCCCGGCGCCGCAGAGCGCCGCTCTTTCTCGCACACCCCCGCTCGTCCCCGCGCGAGATGCGACAGGGTATTTCCCGACTATAAAAAGGGCGGAGCCGCTCGCCTCGCGCCCGCGCGTTACGTCCAGCCCATCGCCGGGCCGCCGGCGATGGGCGAGCCGCCGCCGGCGCAGCAGGCGCGGCTTTGCTATTTTTCGCTACTTTTGCCAAGCGGCTCGGGCCGGCCGCGTATTTTCCGCCTATCAAAGAGCCGCCGGCGCGGGCCGGGCGAGAAGCCGAAATCGCGTGCCGTGGTACCTATGTGGTACCTAGAACCGGGCCGCCGCCCGGACCCTTCCCGTAAATCTTTGAAATTCTGGCGTCCCCGGCAGGACTCGAACCTGCGACCCACAGTTTAGGAAACTGTTGCTCTGTCCGGCTGAGCTACGGGGACCCGGGGCCGGCGGCGCGGGCGCAGGATAGCCGCCGGTCGCGCGTTCGGCAATCGCGGGCCGCGGCCGCATTCTGCGATACGCACGAGGGGCCGTCTTGCGCTATAAGAAAAATGTGGGGGAAGCGGGAAGTCCGGGCTGTGAGCTGGCCGCCAAAGGCATGAGGCGGCCGCGCGCCTGCGGCTTGGCACGGCCGGTGCGCAAGGGGGGATGATGACAAGGATGCCTGTGCCACGACGCGCCGCCGCGCCGCTGCTGTTGGCGGGGCTCTGTTTCCTCGCCGTCCTCCTCGGCGCCGGGGCGCAGGCGCGGCCGGTGCAGGACGAGGCCCGCCGCGCCGGCCGCACCGGGCAGAGCTTCCCGCCTGCCGCCGAGGACTATTTTCATGCGATGGACGGCGGCATCCCATTGACCGCGGACGAGATCAAGGGCCGCAACATGTGGCTGGTGTGGACCGGCGGCGACGACCGGCTGTGGGACGAACTGACCCGGTTGACCTTCGGCACGTTCGACCTGTTGAAGGTCGTGTCGTCCTATCCCGGTCTGAAGTTCAGCCGCGACAACCGGTTTCTTTATCTCGGCCTCGTCAACGAGCCGTGCTTTCACAAGCCGACCGGACCGGACCCGAAGCGCTACGGCCTGTGGCTCGATAGGCGCGACCCGTCCTGCCCGCCCGACCCGTTCGAGAACGCCGAGAAATACCCCGGGGTCGCGATCGGCGCCCGCGGCAGGACCATGCCGGTCGGCTCCTATTACGGTTACGCCAGCGGGATCATGGGTTTGCGCCTCTTCCCGAACCCCGATTTCGACGCGGCGGCGCAGAAGCGCTGGGACCCGGTGCGCTATTACACCGACCCCGGTTACTACCTGTCGAAGGACCTGGTGCGGCCCTACCGGGTCGGCATGTCCTGCGGCTTCTGCCATGTCGGCCCGAACCCGGTGAAGCCCCCGGCCGATCCCGAGAAGCCGGGTTTCGAGAATTTGAGCTCGACCGTCGGCGCGCAATATTTCTGGGTTGACCGCATCTTTGCCTGGGACGCCGATCCGTCCAATTTCATCTTCCAGCTCTTGCATACGTCGCGGCCGGGCTCGCTCGACACCTCGCTCGTCTCCTCGGACAACATCAACAACCCGCGGACGATGAACGCGGTCTATGACCTCTTCGCGCGCCTATTGGCGGCGAGGCGCTTCGGGCGCGAGACCCTGGGGCCCGACAACCTCGCCAACAGGCAGTTCAACGATTTTGTCAGTTCGGGGCCATTGACCCAGTTCTTTGCCCCGCCCAATACGGTGTGGACGCCGCACATCCTGAAAGACGGCGCCGATTCGGTGGGCGCTCTCGGCGCCCTCAACCGGGTCTATCTGAACATCGGCCTCTACAGCGAGGAATGGCTGCGCCATTTCAACCCGCTTCTGGGCGGCAAGCCGGTGACCCCGATCGCGGTCACCGCCGCCCGCGCCAATTCCTCCTATTGGGACGCCACCGAGAGCCAGACCCCCGACATGGCGCTGTTCCTGCTGAAGGCGTCATACCCGCACAAACTGGCCGACGCGCCCGGCGGCAAGGCCTCTCTGACCGCCGACGCCGCCACCCTGCGCCGCGGCAAGATCGCCTTTGCCGATCATTGCGCCGCCTGCCATTCGAGCAAGGCGCCGCTGCCGCCCAAGGGCGCCGCCCCCGGGCAATGCATCGGCCCCGGCTATCTCGCCTGCTTCGACCGCTACTGGTCGTGGGTCCACACCGACGCCTATCGGCAACAGATGCGCAAGATCGTCCTCGCCGACGACTTCCTCGACGGCAATTACCTGTCGAACGACATGCGCATCCCGGTGACGTTGTTGCAGACCAACGCCTGCAGCACGCTCGCCACCAACGCCCTTGCCGGCAACATCTGGGATAATTTTTCGTCGTCCTCCTACAAAGGGCTGCCGGCGGTCGGCACGATCACCGTCTACGATCCGTTCACCGGCGCCCCGCGCCCCTACAGGATGCCGGGCGGAGGGCGCGGCTATACCCGGGTCCCCTCGTTGATCAGCCTCTGGTCGACCGCTCCGTTCCTGCTCAACAACAGCCTCGGCCGGTTCAACCCGAGCCCGTCGGTCGACGCCCGCATCGAATCCTTCGAGGATGCGATCGCCCAGCTGCTGTGGCCGGACAAGCGCGCCAAGGACCCGGTCCTGGGCGACAAGATCCCCGGGGTCATCGACCGCACGACCCAGACCAGCTGGCTGCGGGTCCCGGTCGGCTATCTGCCCGACATATTGCAGAAGGCGCAGCCGATCCTGAACCTGCTGGTGCCGGTGTTCAATCAGAGCGGCCTCGTCCTGGGGCCGATCCCGGCCGGCACCCCGGTCGATCTGCTGGCCAGTTTCGACCCGCTGCCGCCGTCGACCGGGCTCGCCGAGCGGCTCCGCCACGACAAGCAGGTCGTCGACGTCGTGGCCAGACTGGTCCGCGATCTGCGCGCTTTGCCCCGGGGGGCGAACGATGCTGATGCACGCCGGGTCTTTGCCAATCTCGCCAAGCCGCTGTTCGCGCTCAGCAAATGCCCCGACTACGTCGTCAACCGCGGCCATTATTTCGGGACGCGGCTCTCCGACCAGGACAAAGAGGCGTTGATCGCGTTTCTGAAGACGTTCTGACAGAGAAGGCGGCGGAATGCGCTGCGCTTTTCCGCCCTACAACACTCCCGACAAGCGTAGGGCGGAATAGCGGAGCGTATTCCGCCAACGCGCGGCGCAACGGCTCAAACAGGCTCTGAGCGGAAGGAGCGGCATGACCGGGATCGGCAGTTTCGACTATATCGTGGTCGGCTCGGGGCCGGGCGGCGGCACGCTTGCCGCGCGGCTCGCCGAGGCCGGGCGGACCGTGCTGTTGTTGGAGGCCGGCGGCGACCCGCGCAGTCTTGCCGGAACCAATGACCAGGAGCCCGGGATCAACCGTCTGCCGGACGATTACGACGTGCCGGCGTTTTACGGCTTCGCCTCGGAGAACGACGCGCTGCGCTGGGATTTCTTTGTCCGCCATTACGCCTCCGAGGCGGCCCAGGCGCGCGACCCGAAATATGTCCGCACCTATCGCGGCGAGACGGTCGACGGAATCCTCTATCCGCGCTCGGGGACGTTGGGCGGGTGCACCGCGCACAATGCGATGATCTTCGTCTGTCCGCACAATGCCGACTGGGACGGCATCGCGGAAGCGACCGGCGATCCCTCGTGGCGGGCGGATGCGATGCGCGCCTATTTCGAGCGGCTGGAGGATTGCCGCCATCGCCCGCTCGACCGCCTGTTGGCCAAGACCGGGATCAATCCGTCGCGGCACGGCTGGAACGGGTGGCTTTCGGTCGAGCAGGCGATCCCGAAGGCGGCGCTCGGCGACCGCGCCCTCGTCGCGGTTCTGCTCGAATCCGCGGCCCAAGCCTTTGCCGCGCTCGGCCAGCCGATCGAGGCGGTCGGCGAACTCCTCGAAGCCCAGGCCGACCCGAACGACTGGCGCCTCGTCACGGCCAATGCGGTCGGCCTGCGCTACACCCCATTGACGACGCGCGATCACGCGCGCATCGGCACGCGCGAGCGGGTGCTCGAGATGGCGGCCAGACACCCCGACCGGCTCCGCGTCGAACTGGACGCGCTCGCCACCCGGGTCCTGTTCGACGAACGGAACCGCGCCGTCGGCGTCGAATATCTGAAGGGCGAGCGGCTCTACCGCGC
>DATFCQ010000120.1:0-13279 GCA_035252905.1 Allostellaceae bacterium
GATGACAGAAGCAGGGGTGGTGCGACTCAAACAGGCTCTCAGAGGGCGGAAAATATCCGGCATGAAACGGAGGAAGCAGCCATGGTCAGCCGCGTCAGCAATGAGCGCCTATGCCTGGCCGGCCCCGATACCGCTGCCGGCAAACTGATGCGCCTCTATTGGCAGCCGGTGGCGCTCACCGAGGAGCTGGCCGGCGCCCGCCCGGTGAAAGCGCTGCGGCTGATGGGCCGGGATTTCGTACTGTTCCGCGATGAAGCAGGGCGTTTGGGCTTGCTCGACCGCGCCTGCCCGCATCGCGGCGCCGATCTCGCCTTCGCCCGGCGCGAGCATGGTGGGTTGCGCTGCCCGTTCCATGGCTGGCTGTTCGACGTGACCGGAGCCTGCCTCGAGACCCCGGCCGAGCCGGAAGGCAGCCTCTTTCACCGGCGGATCCGTCAAGCCAGCTATCCTGTGCGCGACATCAACGGGCTGATCTTCGCTTATCTCGGCCCCGGGGACCCGCCCGCCTTGCCGAATTTCGACTGCTTCGTTGCGCCCGACAGCCACAGCTTTGCATTCAAGGGCTTCATGGAGTGCAATTGGCTGCAGGCGCTGGAGGTCGGCATCGATCCGGCGCATGCCTCGTTCCTGCACCGCTTCGAGGAGGACGAGAGCACCGAGACCGGCTACGGCCGGCAGTTCCGGGCCGCCTCGATCGATTCGAACATTCCAATGACGACTCTGATGCGGGAATACCCGCGGCCGACGATCGAGGTCGAGCCGACCGAGTTTGGCATGCGCCTGCTGACGCGCCGCGACCTCAACCTGCGCCAGACGCATCTGCGCGTCACCAATCTGCTGTTCCCGAACGCCTTCGTCATCCCGATGAGCGCCGAGATGACGATCACGCAGTGGCACGTGCCGGTCGAGGACGGCAGCAACTACTGGTTCGCGCTATTCACCAGCTTCGGTCATCCCGTTGACAAGGACGAAATGCGCCGGCAGCGGCTGGAGCTATATCAGCTGCCGGACTACAAGCCGCGGCTGAACCGGTCCAACAACTGGGGCTATGATCCGGAGGAGCAGCGCGCCAAGACCTTTACCGGGATGGGCTTCGACATCAATGTGCATGACCAGTGGGCCTGCGAATCATTGGGCCCGATCGCTGACCGCACCCGCGAACATCTCGCCAGTTCCGATAAGGCCATCATCACTTACCGACGCCTGCTGCGGCGCTCGATCGATCAGGTGGAGGCGGGGCAAAAGCCGATCATGGTGCTCGCCCCCGGAGAGGCGGCGGCAATGACCGGGCCGGCCTCGATGGATGCGATCGCCCCGGCGGAGGCGTGGCGGTCCTATTGGCCCGAGGTCGACCGCAAGCGCCGCGACAAAGCGCCCTGGGCCCTGAGCGCGGCGTGAGCGCGGCCGCCCCGCGAGCTGTGTGAAGGGGCAGCGCATGAGCTTCGTCGAACGCCACGGAATCTGGACCGGCGATCAGGCCGAGGCCGCCGCCGAAGCCGAGCACCGCATCGCTGCCGGCGAAATCGAGATCCTCCGTCTGTCCTTCGCCGATCAGCACGGCGTCCTGCGCGGCAAGTCCGTGATCGGCGCCGATGCGGCCAAGGTGATGCGCAATGGCTGCGCCATCACGACGACGTTGCTGGCCAAGGACACGGCGCATCGGACTGTTTTTCCTGTGTTCACGGCCGGCGGCGGCTTCGGCATGCGCGAAATGGAGGGCGCCGCCGATACCCTGATGATCGCCGATCCGACGACGTTTCGAATACTGCCCTGGGCGCCGCGGACCGGTTGGGTGCTGTGCGATCTCTACTTCGCCGATGGCCGCCCGGTGCCGTTCTCGACGCGCCATCGCTACCGCATCGTGCTCGAAAAGCTTGCCGCCGCCGGCTACGACTTCATGGCCGGGCTGGAGGTCGAATTTCACGTCTTCAGGCTGCTCGATCCGCGCCTACGGCCCGGTGATTCGGGCCAGCCGGGCGAACCGCCCGAGGTGGAGTTGCTGACCCAGGGCTATCAATACCTGACCGAGCAGCGTTACGACCAGTTCGACCCGGTGTTTGAGGTCCTGCGCCGCGATATTGTAGCATTGGGGCTGAAGCTGCGCAGCGTGGAGCTGGAATACGGCCCCAGCCAGTGCGAGTTGACCTTTCATCCCGGCATCGGGCTGGAGCCCGCGGACGCTATGGTACTGCTGCGGAGTGCGGTCAAGCAGATTGCGCGCCGGCACGGGTATCACGCCAGCTTCATGTGCCGGCCGCAAATCCCCAATGTAATGTCGAGCGGCTGGCATCTGCACCAGTCGCTCCGTGACCGACGCAGCGGCGGCAACGCCTTTGTCTCCAACGACGACCGCAGGGACCTGTCGCCCGTCGCCCTGCATTGGCTGGCCGGCCTGCTGACGCATGCCCGCGCCGCTGCCGCATTCGCCACCCCGACGCTCAACGGCTATAAGCGCTACCGCCCGTACTCGCTGGCGCCGGACCGCGCCGTCTGGGGGCGCGATAACCGCGGCGTGATGATCCGTGCGCTGGCTACGCCCGGCGACCCCGCGGCGCGGCTCGAAAACCGGGTCGGCGAGCCGGCGGCCAATCCTTACCTGTATATGGCCTCACAAGTACTGGCCGGTCTCGACGGTTTGGAACGCGCGCTCGATCCCGGGCCGCCGGCTGACACGCCCTATGAAGCCGCGGCTGAAATGCTGCCCAAATCGCTGGGCGAAGCGCTGTCGGCGCTGCGCCGGGACGCCTGCTTTCGCGAGGGCCTCGGCGTCGGTTTCATCGACTATTACGCGCGGATAAAGGAAGCCGAGATCGCCCGCTTCCAGGCCGAGGTAACGGACTGGGAACAGCGCGAGTATTTTGATCTTTTCTGATCCGTCGAGCGGCTATTTCCGATGCCAGCCGGGTTCGGCAGTCATCCTTGACAACACCGAAGAACTGCTCAGTGTACGCCCGGAAACAATTCAATGGATTTCATTAGGTTAATCGTCATTCCCGCGCAAGCGGGAATCCAGGACCTCAGCACTCCAGCGCTTGCCCTGGACCCCCGCTTTCGCGGGAGTGGCGGCTGACCGAGGCCGAGGGGCGCGACTTCTCGGCACTGACGATCTCCTACAAGGCGCCGCTCTACGACACCGGCATTCCGTTGCCGGACGGATCGCGCCGGCCTTTCTCCGGCGCGCCGAAGACGCCGCCAGCGGCATTCGCAGTTTCGCGGCGATCGGCGTGCACGAACTGATCTTCGATTGCCGCGGCCGGTCGACTACGGAGAGCATCGAGCGCCTGCAATGATTCGCCGAGAGGGTGATCCCGCTCGTGACGGGCTGAGGCCCGGGCGGGCCCGACCGATCCGGGCAGCGGGCCGTTTTATTCCGAGGGTATCCGCTTCCCGGTTTCCGGCGGATCGGGCTTCAGATAAACGATCAGGCAACAAATACAAATTCCGAGCCCAACTTGCGGATACTGCAGCGCTACGACCGAAGCCACCCCGAAAAGGCATAAAGTCGTGATTGCTCGGAAGCGCATGATCCTGCGCACAGTCAGCGAGATCTCATCAACCGGAATTCCACCGACAAGTTCCCAGATCAAACATATGTAAGTCGCGTTCACGAGGAAGAAAACCGCTGCATAAAAGGCTACCGGCTGCGGCGCCAATTCGCTCTTCGCCATCCAGGCGGTAGAAAGCGGAAGAAGCGACATGGAAAACAGATGCGCGAAATTGAACCACAATAGACGAAGATTCGCCTCGGTGGCGTAGCGCATCAGATAATGGTGGTTGGTCCAGACAATAGCGATGAATAGGTAGCTTACTGCGTAGCTTAGCCATGTGGGCCAGAGGAGCAGAAACGCGTTAAAGGTGGGAAGCTCAGGTGGCCGCAGGTCCAAAACCAGCACTGTAATAAGCACGGCGAATACGCCGTCAGAGAACCCTGTCACCCGCTCCGGGGTCGGTCTACGGAGCAAGGCATATCTTTTCCTGCGCATCGGCCGAGGCGGTCAGTGGCACACGAGGTATCAGGATGACGGGTCCTGGGCTTGGTGCAAGAAAAAGGACTCGCAAGATTGCCCGCCGCTGAGGCGTCGACGCCGCATGGCCGGCTTCGGGGCAAGTGCCGCCCTTCACAGCGTCCCGTTTTGGTCGCGTCTATCGCCTCAGCTTCCGGCGCCGCCAGAAACCGGCCAGCCGATCCAGTGGCACAGGGCCTCCCCCATGACGAGGTCGCGGTCGCGGTCCTTCAGCCACGGCAATTCCTCGGTGAACAAACTCACGCATTGCCGCCAGGAGCACGGCATCCGGGTGATGTCGGTGCCCCAGAACATGCGCTCGGGACCGAAGGCCTCGAAACAGCGCTTCAGGTGCGGATGCAGGCTGCGGAACGGGTATTGGTCCTCGGCGTAGCCGGCCTGCCCGGTCGCCTTGACCGCGACGTTCGGGTATCTGGCCAAGGCCAGCAATTCCGGCTGGAAGCGATAGGCCGCCGCGCCCGTGCTGGCGCGCGGCACGCCCATGTGATCGACGATCAATTTCAAGCCGGGGTGGCGCTCGGCGATCCGGCCCACCGTCGGCAGGAACATCGCGGCGCCGAGCGCCACCGGCACTTGGGCGCGCTCGGCGGCGGGCCACAGCCAGTCGAGCGTGCCGTCGGTGAACCAGGATTGCGGGTGCCGCTCGTTGGTATAGAACCTGAGGCCGAGCATCCCTGGCCGCTCCTTCCAGTGCGCGACGAGGTCGCGGCCGGCGGGATCGTCGAGATAGAACCAGCCCATGACGGCAAAGCGGTCGGGGTATTGGCGCACCGCGTTGAGCGCCAATTCGTTCGAGTCCGGGTCCCACAGCACCGGGTGGATCAGCGCCCGGTCGACCCCGGCGGCATCCATGCCCGCGATCGCCTCTTCGGCCGAATAGGGTTGCTGACGATGGTGCGCGGACGGCGTGCCCTTGTCCCAGAGATGGATCTGTGCGTCGACGATCACCATGGGGCGCCCCCTTTCAAGGCTGTGCGGCCCGGCTCCAGCATCATTTGCTCCGCGGGTCCTTTGTCGCTAGTTTATCCGTCATGACCGGCACACGCGACGGCGCGATCGAACGCGCGGAGACATATTTCGACAATGGCGGCTTCCGGGCCGATCTGCAGCGGCGGGTGGCGATCCCGACCACCAGTCAGGAGGAGGGCTCGCTGCCCGCGCTCCGGCAGTACCTCGCGGGCGAAATGAGCGGATCGCTGCAGAAGCTCGGATACGACTGCACCGTGTTGCCCAATCCGCGCCCCCAATACGGCCCCTTCCTGATCGCCCGCCGGGTCGAGGACCCCGCCAAGAGCACGGTGCTCACCTACGGCCACGGCGATGTGATCCGCGGCCAGGAGGATCAGTGGCGCACAGGGCTCTCGCCGTGGACGGTCGTGATCGAGGGCGACAGGATGTACGGCCGCGGCACGGCGGACAACAAGGGCCAGCACACGATCAACATCGCCGCCCTGGCCTGCGTATTGCAAGAGCGCGGTTCCCTCGGTTTCAATTCGACGATCCTGATCGAGACCGGCGAGGAGACCGGCTCGCCGGGTCTGGCCGATTTCTGCAGGGCCAGCAAGGCCGCGTTGCACGCCGACGTGCTGATCGGGTCCGATGGGCCGCGGCTCGATCATCGCCGCCCCTGCGTATTCGGCGGCACGCGCGGCGTCCTGAACTTCAACCTGAAGCTCACCCTGCGCGAGGGCGGCCATCATTCCGGCAATTGGGGCGGGCTTTTGGCCAACCCCGGCATCATCCTGGCGCATGCGCTCGCCACCATCACCGACGAGCGCGGTCAGATCAAAGTGCTGGAATGGCGGCCCAAGACGCTTACCAACGCGGTGCGCGCCGCCCTTGCCGACATCCATATCGACGCCGGCGAGGGCGCGCCCCGGATCGACGAGGATTGGGGCGAGGAGTCGCTGACGCCGATCGAGCGGGTGTTCGGCTGGAATTCCTTCGAGGTGCTGGCCTTCAAGACGGGCAATCCCGACCGGCCGGTCAACGCGATCCCGCCCAGCGCCGTCGCCTACTGCCAGCTGCGCTTTGTGGTCGGCACCGATCCGCACGACATCCTGCCCGCGCTCCGGCGCCATCTCGCCAGGCACGGCTTCGGCCGGATCGAGGTCGAACCGGCGCGCGACGTGATCATGCACGCCACGCGCCTCGACCCCGAGAATCCCTGGGCGAAGTTCGTCGCCCGCTCGATCGAGCAGACGGCGGGGCAGAAGCCCCACATGCTTCCCAATCTCGGCGGCTCGCTGCCCAACGAGGTGTTCACCGATATTCTCGGCATGCCGACCGTATGGGTGCCGCACTCCTACGCCGCCTGCTCGCAGCACGCGCCGAACGAGCACCTGCTGGCGCCGGTCGCGCGCGAGGGGCTGAGGCTGATGACCGGCCTATTCTGGGACCTCGGCGCTGAGGGGCGGCCGGCGTAATTCCGCCGCTCTGCCCGCTTCCCGGTGCACGGCGGCGACGATTTGCCGACACCGCGCAGGAAGCAGCCGGCGATCTCACGAAGCGAAGAGCGGCGGCGTTCCGAGCCGGTCGGCGGCCGTGCCGAGCACGCGCTCCGCTGCGAGCGCGATCGCCAGGAGCCGCTCTTCCGCGCCGGCGGCCGCGATCAATTGGAGCCCGACGGGCATGCCGGCGCGATCGCGTCCGACCGGCAGCGTGATCGCGCAGAGCCCGAGATAGTTGACCGCGACGGTGTTGCGGACGATGCGGCGGTTGGCCTGGAGGTGGCCGTCGGCATCGGCAACGTCCGCCATCGGCGGCGGGGTCAGGCACAATGTCGGCGAGGCGATCACGTCGACGTCGTCGAGACGCAGCGCCGCGCTGCGCGCCAGGGCGCGCAGCCGCATGATGCGGGCGAGGTAATCTCTCGCGCTCAAGATCTCGGCGTTGCGGATTGCCGGCGCCATGACCGGATCGAGCTGCGTGAGCCAGTCCGGCAGTTCCCGATCGAGAAAACAGCGCAACTCGACGGCGCTGAGGCTGCCCTGGAGAAAGACGGCATAGGCGGCTTCCGCCTCCGGCAGGGTGAATGCGCGCGCGACCGCGCCCGCCGCTGCGAGCGCGTTCACGGCCTCCTCGACGGTCTCGGCAATGCCCGCATCGCACTCTTCCCAAAGGAACGGATCGCCGCACCCGACGCGGACCCCGGCAATGCCGCGTGTGCCTGCTTGTGCAATAAACCTGACCGGATCGATCCCGGCGGGATCGAGGGCCGCAAAGCCGTAGGCCACGTCCGCAACGCTGCGCGCCAGGAGGCCCGGCGTGTCAAAGGTGGTGGACAGCGGCACCACCCCCTCGGTCGACCAGCGCCCGAGCGTGACCTTCAGGCCGACGGTTCCGGTCATCGAGGCCGGGATTCGCACCGAGCCCGCCGTATCGCTGCCGAAGGCGAGCAGCGCGGAACCTTCCAACAGGCTGACGCCGGCGCCGCTCGACGAGCCGCCGACGGAGCGATGTACGGTCGCGTCCCACGGGTTGTAGGGGGCGCCCCAATGGCTGTTGTGGCCGGTGCCGCCGAACGCGAACTCGACCATATGGGTCTTGCCCATGATGACGCCGAGCTGGCGGCGCAATGTCGCCACCAGCGGTCCGTCTTGTTCCCAGGGATCGGCCGGCAGCCGGCGGCTCGACCCGGCAAAGCAGGGATAGCCGGAGGCCGCAAACAGGTCCTTGATCGAAACCGGCAGTCCCTGCAGGGGGCCGACCGTCACCCCCGCGGCAAAGACGGCATCGGCCGCCTCGGCGACCGCACGGGCCTCTTCCGGCGCCCAGTGCGAATAGGCGTGCAGCCGCTCGCCGAAGCGCTCGTGCCGGCCGATCGCGGCCTCGACCAATTCCCGAGCGGTCACCCGTTTGTCACGCAAATCCCCCGCGATCTCGATCAGCGGACGGGACAACCGATCATCCGGCATCGCCATCTCCTCTGCTTCATCTTTCGGTTTGCGCCTTGCGTTCGGCGATCCAGGACTTCACCTGGTCGTAATAGTTGGCGAGATAATACTCGGCGATGTCGTCGGCGGTGGTCGCCCACACGCCGTCGTGCCCGAGGATGTATTGGAGCGCCTCGTCGAGATGTTTGGCCGCGTTGGGCCGGCCGATATTGTGCGGGTGCAACGACAGGCACATGACCCGCCCGTTCTCGGCGCCCTCGCGGTAGAGCGTGTCGAACTGGTCCTTGATCATCTGCTGGAAATAATCCGCCTCGCGGTTCCAGGCGAGCATCCCGGCGTCGTTGGTCTGGCCGGTATAGGGGACGAACAGGAATTTCTGGCCGCTGCGGACATTGATCGGCCAGGGCTGGTCGTCGATGATCCAGGATGTGTGGTAGAGGCAGCCTGCCTCGGCCATCAGGTCGTCCGTCCGCACCGTGTACCCCGCTCCGCCGCCGAGCCGGCCTTTCAGGCGCTTTCCGGTCATCTCCTGCAAATGGGTGATGAAATCCTGCCAATAGGCACGCTCCTGCTCTTCTGTCAGGTCGTAGATCGGCCGGCTGTTGTAGAGGCCATGCGCCATATAGTCCCAATCGGCGGCGATCATCGCGTCCTTGATCTCGGGGAAGTGGTCGAGGATCTCGAGGTTGAGACAGCAGCAGGCGCGCATCCTGTGCTTGTTCAGCACGTCGAGCATGCGCCAAAAGCCGACGCGGTTGCCGTAATCCATGCGCGTATAATGCGGGATGTCGGGCTGGGTCGGCCGGTTCTCCGGCAGGTACTCGAAGAACTCCATGTTCGGCGCGACCCAGAATGCGACGCGCGCCTTGTTCGGCCATTTGATGATCGGGCGATCGTTGATCGGGGCATAGTCGAAGCGGCCGGGCGGAAGGGTCATGGATCGTCTCCGTTCGCCTGCAAGGGGATGAGTTGGTCCAAGAACGGGCAGCGGCGGCTAAAGCGGTTTCGGGGCCATTTTGGATTCGGTGGGTGGGTTGACCCCGTGGGCCTTCAGCCCACGGACTTGATCCGTGGGAAAAGCCAGGGGAAACCCACCATGCGGACACGAAATCGACGGGTTTCCCCTTTAGGCCGACTGCGCCTTGAACCAGTCGATAATCTGGCCGCCGGTGGCCTTCCACACGCCCTGATGGGCGCAGATGTGGCCGAGCACCTCGTCGAGGTGCCGGATGCGCCAGGGCTGGCCCATGATCCACGGGTGCAGGTGCAATACCATCATCCGCCCGGTGGTTGCGCCGTCGGCATAAATCCCGTCGAACCACTCGCGCCATAAGAGGTTGACCTCGTTGATCGTGCGCCGGCCGTGCAGGTGGATGGTGTTGTCGTCGAGATAGGCGTTGACGCCGAGCGAATAGAGCTCGCCGGTCTTCGGCGTCATTCGGTAGGGCTGCTCGTCATTGCCCCAGTCGCAGACGTAGCGAATGCCTTCGGCGGCGAGCAGGTCGGGAGTGTTCGGCGTCTCCTGGAAATCGGGGCCGGACCAGCCGACCGGGCGCGTGCCGGTCGCCCGTTCGACCGCATCGATCGAGGCGCGGATATAGTGGCGCTCCTCGTCTTCGGACATGCCGATATGGATGATGCGCCGGCGCGACAGCCCGTGCGCGATAAACTCGGCGCCGCGTCTTTGGCCCTCCTTGACGAGCGTCGGATAATGGTCGGCCACCGCCTTGTCGAGCGCCAGGGTCGGCGTGATGCCGTACCTGTCCAATACGGCGAGGATGCGAAAAATCCCGACCCTGTTGCCGTATTCGTGGTTGCCCCAGCCGCCGATGTCGGGGAACTGCGGCTGGTTGCCGCTCCACAGCCCCTCGGGACCGCCCATCGGGCTCACCGCCACCGGCGTTCCGGCCGGCACCTCCCAATCCCAATGCTCGAGGTTGACGATAACCGCGAGGGCGACCCGGGCATTGTCCGGCCAGCGCAGAACGGGGCGGGTGACGATCGGCGACCAGGGATAGAAGTCCTGGTCCATGCCGTAGGCGCGCTTTGCGGGCATCGGTCGCTCCGGCTGCTTTGTCGGGCCGACTATGACATACCGCAACCGATCACGCTGCGCCTGTTGCCGAGGCATACGGTTGCGCGTTGCGGACCGCGGGCTTAGCGTGCGGCCGATGCTCTCAAGGGGGTTGCCCCATGTCGGATTCCGACCGCGACAGCGCCGCATGGCGGCGGACGCCGTCGGCCTACCTCGCGACGCGGCCGGCGCAGGGCCCGGTCGCGCGGCCGCGCTCGTTCCATGTCGAAATGGCGGACGGCTGCCTTCTGGCCGTGGATCTCTACCTGCCGCCGGACGCGCCGGGGCGGGTGCCGGCGATCCTGATCTTCACCCCGTATTACCGCCGGTTTGCGCTGAGAGCCGAGGCGCCGCCGGGGACCGAGGCGAGCCCGGGGGTCGCGCGCTGGCGCGACCTGTTCGTGCCGCGCGGCTATGCGCTGGTCGCGGTCGATGTGCGCGGCACCGGCGCCAGCTTTGGCACCCGCGACAGTTTCCGCTCGCCGCGCGAGCGCGACGACTACGCCCGGATCGCCGAATGGGTCTCAGCGCAGCCCTGGTCGGACGGCCGGATCGGCGCCACCGGCATCTCCTATGTCGGCGCGGCGTGCGATTTTCTCGCCAGCTCGGGCAATCCGGCGGTCCGCGCGATCGCGCCGCTGTCGGCGGTGTGGGACACCTATAGCGATCACTATTACCCGGGCGGGCTCCTGCTGAACCGGCTGGCCCAGTCCTATGACGCGCTGATGGCGGCGCTCGATCACGACCGGCGCGACCTGCTCTCTGAATTCGCCTATTTCCAGGACCCGAACCTCGCAGGTCCGGCGCCGGTCGACGGCGATCCGCAGGGCGAGGCGCGGGATGCGGCGGTGCGCGAGCATAGCGCCAATTTCCGCATGCCGGCCTTCATCGCCGAGTTCCGCTATCACGACGACGCCCTGCCCTATGATCCGGAATTCACCCCGGCCTCGTTCAGCCCGCGCCGATACGCGCATCGCATCCGCAGCGACGTTGCGGTCCTGTCGGTGTCGGGCTGGATGGACGGGGCGGGATACCAGAACGGCGCGATTGCGCGCTTCCTGACAGTGCCGAACCGCAACAAGCATCTGTTATTGGGGCCCTGGGATCACGGCGCGCGCATCAACGTGTCGCCCTGGCGTCGCGCCGAGAGCCCCGAATTCTCGCTCGACGGCGAATTGCTCCGGTTTTTCGACACCTATCTGATGGAGCGCGAGACCGGTCTGTCGCGCGAGGCGCCCGTGCACTATTTCTCGATGCACGCCGAAGCCTGGCGGGAAGCGGCTGAGTGGCCGCCCGCCCTGACGACGCGGCGGCTGTTCTTCGGCAAGGGCGGCGTATTGTCAAGCTCGCCGGGAACGGGCGAGGATCGCTTTACAGTCTCTTTCGCCTTCGGCACCGGGACGCACACCCGCTACGGCCGGCTCGCTGCGCACGATGTCCGCAGCTATTACGACGACTGGCAGCCGCGGGAGGCGACCCTCTTCCGCTGCCGCTCCGAGCCGCTCGACGCCGCGGTCGAACTCGTCGGACACGCGGTGCTGCGGCTGCGCCTCAAAGCCTCCGAGCCGGACGCGGCATTGCATGTGTACCTGTCCGAAGAAGAACCCGACGGCTCCGTCCGTTATGTGACCGAGGGCGTGTTGCGGGCATTGCACCGGAAGGTGTCGCCCGCGCCGCCGGATTATCGCGCAAATTGGCCGTACCACAGCTGCGATCGCGCCGATGCCGCCCCGCTCGTTCCCGGTCGGGCGGAAGAGATCGTGATCGCGCTGCTGCCGATCGCCTGGCGCTTTGGCAAAGGGAGCCGGATCCGATTGGCGATCGCCGGCGCCGATGCCGACCATTACGGCCAGGTGCCGCATGGCCGCCCGCCCGTTTTGACGGTCGATCGGGGTCAGTCGTTTCTCGACCTGCCCTGCCTGCCCGCCGAATGATCAGTGCCCCTGGTTGTGCTCGCGGATCAGCGCGGCGAACCAGGTGCGGAAGCGGCGAGCGCCGGCCTCGCCGCCATTGGCGCCGCGGCGCAGGCGGGCGCCGTAGAGCGCTTCGCCAAAGGCGGCGACGGCGACCAGATGGACCAGCCATTGCGTGTCCTCGCGCGTGATCGCGCGGCCCGGCGCCGCGGCGAGGCGCCGCTTGTACAAGGTGTCGGCGATCTCGTGCCGCATCGTCGCCGGCTCCTCGACCCCGCCGTCCGGATCCATGACCGCAAGCCAGGCAAGGCGCTGCGCCAGCCCGCCGGCAAACGCGTCGAACACGCGGTCGAGCAGGTCTTCGGGCGAGGACTCCGGCTGCGCCATCGCCGCCAACAGCCGGTCCTTCAATTCGGCGCTCGCCTGCTGCGTCAGCGCCCGCACCAGCCCGGCGCGGTTGGTGAAATGGTGCAGGATCAGCGAGTGCGAGATGCCGGCTTCGGCGGCGATGTCCTGCAATCGCAGCCCCTCCGGGCCGGTGCGGGCGATCAGCGCCTGCGCCGTGTCGAGGATCAGCCGCCGCGCCTGTTCGGGGGAGCGGCGCACCCGCCGCGTCGGTTCGGTCATCGTTCCGCCGTCGAGAATTATATTGACAATTTTGTCAGTATATCCGATCCTCATGCGCGACTAACCGCGTCGAGGACGTGCGTCATGCAACAGTCCACCACCCCCCGCATCCACCCGATCGTTGCGCTGCGCGCGCTGCGCGGCCTGTTGCGCGACCGCGAGGATACGCGGCAGGCGTTTCTGCTGGTAGAGGCGCTGCGCGGCAAGACCGGGCTGCGCCAATTCGCCCGCTTCCGTGCGAGCGAGGGCGGGCGCGCGCTGCTGGCGCGGCGGCCGAGCCTGCTCTCCGCGCTCAGCGATCGGGCGCGCCTCGCGGGGATGCCGCCGGACTCGCTCGGGCGCGCCTATCTGGACTTTGTCAGCGCCGAGAACCTGTCGGCCGAGGGACTGGTCGAAGCTTCGAAGATCCTCGCCGCCCCGCCGCCGGACGAAGCGATGACCTGGTTCCGTGCGCGCAACCGCGAGATGCACGATCTCTTGCACGTGACCGCCGGCTACGGCCGCGACCCGCTCGGCGAGGCCTGCGTCCTCGCCTTCACCTTCGCGCAGAGCCGCTCGCCCGGCGCGGCGGTGATCGCGACGGTCGGCGCCTGGCGCAATCTGCGGCGGCTGAAGAGCCTGCGGGCGCCGGGCGCGGTGTGGGAGGCCTACCGGCAGGGCCGGCGGGCCGCCTGGGTCGTCGCCGCCGACTGGGAGAACCTGCTGGCGCAGCCGCTCGAAACCGTCCGCGCCAACCTGCAGATC
>DATFCQ010000121.1:0-17281 GCA_035252905.1 Allostellaceae bacterium
GTCCCTCCCTCTCCCCGCGCGCGGGGAGAGGGCCGGGGTGAGGGGCGGCCGCCCCATTAATCTCTCATGGAACTGCGGAGCCTCAAAATGCCGCAACCTGACCCTATTTCCGGGCTCTCCGTGCCCGATCCCGCGACGCTCGATGAGGACCTTCAAGCCCTGTTCGCCCGCTGTACGGAAAAGCTCGGGCTCGTACCCAACGTATTGCGCGCCTACAGCCTGCGGCCGCAGCGGCTGCGCAACTTCATCGCCCTCTACAACGAATTGATGCTGGCGCCCTCGGGCCTAACAAAGCTCGAACGCGAGATGGTCGCGGTCGTCGTATCGAGCGCGAACCGCTGCTACTACTGCCTTGTCGCGCATGGCCAGGCGGTGCGGCAATTGTCCGGCGACCCCGAACTGGGCGAGATGTTGGTCATGAATTACCGCGTCGCCCTCCTGTCCGCGCGGCAGCGTGCCATGCTCGATTTCGCCTGGAAATTGACCGTCGAGCCGGCGGCAGTCGGCGAAGCGGACCGCGCGGCTTTGCGCGAGGCCGGCCTTGGCGACGAGGACATTTTCGACCTTGCCGAGACGATCGGCTTTTTCAATCTGTCGAACCGGGTCGCGAGCGGTTTGGACCTGATGCCGAACCGCGAATACCACCGCCGCGACCGCTGACCGCAGAGTCTGGATCGGAAGCCGGGGCGGCGGGTTCGACATGCGGCGCGTTGTGATCGGCCTTCTGGCCGCGATCGGCCTCGTCGTCGTCTTGCTGTTTATCGGCGGGGTCGTCTACGCCGCGCTCGGAACCGGGCAGGAACCGCTGCCCGAGCGCATCCTCCTGACTGTCGATCTGACCAACGGCCTTTCCGAGGGGCCGCGGGAAAGCCCGCTGTTGCGGCTGATCGCCGGGACCCGGCCGAATCTGCGCGACGTTCTCGACGGGATCGAAGCCGCCGCCCGCGACCCGCGGGTCAAGGGGCTCTACGCCCGGGTCGGCGACGATGTGATCGGGCTGGCCACGATCGAAGAGCTGCGCGATGCGATCGCCGATTTCCGGGCCAAGGGAAAATTCGCGATCGCCTATGCCGACAGTTTCGGCGAGTTCGGTTCGGGAACCCGGCCCTATTATCTCGCCGCCGCCTTTGACGAGATCTGGCTGCAGCCGGTGGGGATGCTGGGCCTTACCGGGCTCTATTCCGAGGTCCCGTTCTTCAAGAACACGCTCGCCCTGCTCGGCGTTACTCCCAGCTTTTCGAAGCGCGAGGAATTCAAGACCGCGATCGACAGCCTGACCGAGACCCGGATGACGCCGCCCTATCGCGAGGAGGTCGACGCCATCATCGCCTCTCTCGGCGACCAGATCATCGACGGCGTCGCCCGGGGGCGCGGCCTGTCGCCGGGGCAGGTGCGGCAGGAGATCAACAACGGCCCGTTCTTCGCGACCGAGGCCTGGCAGGCAAGACTGGTCGACCGCCTCGGCTATCGCGACGAGGCGCTGGCGCATGCCCGCCGGCGCGCCGGGTCGGGCGCCGAGCGCGTCTCGCTCGCCTCCTATCTCGACCATGTCGGCCGCGCCGACTCTAAGGCGCCGAAAATCGCGCTGATCTACGGCACCGGGCTCATCGCCGAGCGCGGCAATCCCGATCTGGCGCTGTTCGGCGGACGGGTGATGTCGGCGCGGGCGATGGAAGAGGCCTTTCGCGCCGCCGTGCGCGATCCCGAGGTGCGCGCGATCCTGTTCCGCATCGACAGCCCCGGCGGTTCCGTCGTCGCTTCGGAATCGATCTGGCGCGACGTCGTCTTCGCCCGCGAGCGCGGCAAGCCGGTCATCGTCTCGATGGGCGACGTCGCCGGTTCGGGCGGCTATTACGTCGCCGCGGCAGCGGACAAGATCGTCGCCGAGCCGGCGACCTTGACCGGTTCGATCGGGGTCTTCGCCGGCAAACTGGTATTGTCCGGCCTCTACAAAAAGCTCGGCATCACCACGGATTCGGCGCAGCTCGGCAACAATGCGGGGATGTTCAGCGCCGCCGAGGATTTCTCGGCCGCCGGCCACCGCCGCCTCGAGACGATCCTCAACCTGATCTACAGCGAATTCAAGGACCGGGTCGCGACCGGCCGGCAGATGACGCTCGACAAGGTCGAGGAGGTTGCCAAGGGTCGGGTGTGGACCGGCGCCGACGCCAAGGCGCGCGGTCTCGTCGACGCGCTCGGCGGCTATCGGGTGGCGCTGCGCCTTGCCCGACAGGCCGCCGGCATCCCGCCCGCCGCGCCGGTCGCGCTCGTCGTCTATCCGAAGCGGAAAAGTCTGCTCGACGTCCTCTACGACCGGCTTACCGGGAAGGGCGGGGAGGACGGCGAGGAGATCGGCGGGGCTGCAGCGCTCGTGCGCGCCGTTCCGGCATTGTTGCCGTTGCTGCAGCAGCTCGCCCCGCCGCTCCGCGCCCCCGGCGTCCTGACGATGCCGCCCGTCGGCGCGCCGCGCTGAGTGAAGAAAGCGGCGGAATACGCTGCGAGGCTGGGCAAGAATTCCGGATAGAGACCGAAAGTGGCGAATTCCTCCGCCGTCGTCCCCGAGAAAGCGGGGCCCCAGGGGCCAGTGACGGAAAGTCCGATATTTGGCCCCTGGGTCCCCGCTTTCGCGGGAATGACGGCAAAGGGCTTTCGCCGGGGTGAGGAGAGAAGGGGTAGCGAGGGGGATTGCCCGGCCTCTCCGCTATCCCGCCCTACGGTTCCGACAGCCGGCGCAGGGCGGCATATGCCGCCGATCTTGCCGTCATGGCGATCCGTCAAACAGAGGATCGAACCCTGGATGTCGGCGGACCCCCTCTCGGCGGAATTGTTCCCCCCGTCCGACCGTCTTCGAGCGCCGACGCGACCGTTTCGGCAAGCTCTTTCTGGCTGAACGGTTTTTCCAGGAGAATCAGACCGGGTACGCCGACGGTTCGGCTGTCGGCGTCGCGCAGGTATCCGGACACAAGGACGATCCTGATGTCCTGCCGCAGCCGCCGCGCGTCTTGCGCCAGGTCCAATCCGCTGACCCCGTTCGGCATCACTACGTCCGTCAGTAAGAGGTCGATCACCTCGTCGCTCTCCAATACCGTGCGCGCGGCGACGCCGTCCGGCGCCGTCAGGATGCGAAACCCGAAGCCTGCGAGAGCCATCTCGATCACCTCGCGAACCTCGGGCTGATCCTCGACCAGGAGGATCGTCCGGCCGCGCCCTTGAACCGGCGCGCTGTCAACGGCCGCGGGCACCTCCTCGGCGCTCCGGCCCTCCGCCCTCGGGAAGTACAACGTGACGGTCGTTCCCGCCCCGAGGGCGCTGTCGATCGTCGCCGTTCCGCCGGACTGCTTGACAAAGCCGTAGATCTGCGCGAGCCCCAAACCCGTCCCCTTGCCGATATCCTTGGTCGTGAAAAACGGCTCGAACGCGCGCCGCTGCACCTCCGGCGCCATGCCGGCGCCGGTGTCGGTCACGCCGACGGTCACATAATCGCCGGGCATCAGATCGAGCCGCCGGGCCTCGGCGCCGGCGACCGGCGCATTGCGCGCGCTGATCGTGAGGCGCCCGCCGGTCGGCATGGCGTCGCGCGCATTGATGGCCAGGTTGAGGATCGCCGACTCGAACTGCCCGGGATCGAGATGGGCCAGCCAGAGATCGGGTTCGGCGCTCACCTCGACGGTGATCGCCTCGCCGATAACGCGGCGCACCAGCTGACTGACGTCGACGAGCAGCGGCTGTACGGCCGCGAGCACGGGCCGCAACTGCTGACGGCGGGCGAAAGCCAGCAATTGGCTGGTGAGCTGCGCGCCGCGCTCGGCCGCGCGCCGCGTCGCGCCGGCCATGCGCACAATGCGTTCATCCCCGTTGGCGGCGGCGATGATCATCTCGGCCTGGCCGACCACGACCGTGAGCAGGTTATTGAAATCATGCGCGACGCCGCCGGTCAATTGGCCGATGGCTTCGAGGCGCTGCGCCTGCTGTAAGGCCGCTTCTACCTTCTGGCGCTCGGCCATCTCGGCTTCAAGCGCGCGCGACCCGCGCTTCGAGAGTGGTGTTCAAATCGCGCAGCGCCGCCTCGGCCTGGGCGCGCTCGATCAGATCCGCGACCTGCCGCGCCAGGACATCGAAGAGCCGCAGATCGCGTTCCGCCGGCTGATGCGGCGCGCGCCAATGGGTCGAGATCATGCCCACAACGCGGCCGGAGCGGGAGACGAGCGGCGTCGACTGCGCCGCACCGATGCCTGCCTGGCGATAGGCGTCGAGACTGCCCGCGTCCGCCATGAATTCGCAAGCATCGATGTCCGGCACGACAATCCGCCGACCCGATGCCAGGGCGACGCCGCAGGTGCTGCCCGAGCCTGCGCGCACCCGCTCCCAGCACGCCGCGGAGGCCGCGTCAAAGCCCCTCCACGCTAGGAGGCGCAATTCGCCCCGCTCGTGGTCGAGCATCTGGAGGCTTGCCATGTCGGAGCGCATCAACTCGATCGCCGCATCGAGAATGTGCCGATAGAGGGCGTCGCTGTCGCCCTCCCGGATCAGCAGGGTGCTGATTTCCTGCAGCCGTCGGGTCGCCGCCAGCTCGATCGCCAGCCGCTGCTCCGATGCGGCGACAGCCTCCTCGGCCCGCTTGCGCTCGGTGATGTCGCTCGCCGCGCACACCGCGCCCCGAACCTCGCCCGCGGTCCCGCGAAGCGGCGCGGCGCGTATCAGGAGCGTGGCGGCGTCGCCTTCGGCGAAGCGGATCTCGAGTTCTTCGTCGGGGACGTCCTCCCCGCGCGCCGCTCGCTGCAAAGGAAGCGCTTCAGCCGGAACTTCGATGCCGTTGCGGAAGGCGCGGTAGCTCGGCCGTTCGGCCGCGGGCGCCGAGAGGGAGACGTTGGCGGCGGGCGACAGGCGCAACAGCCTCGCGGCATAGCGGTTGCCGACCGCCCGCGCGGCCATCGGGTCATCGGTGAACCAGACCGCCGTCGGCACGGTTTCAAGCACGGTTTCCAATTCGATCGTGCGCCTGCGCACCGCTTCCTGCGCCGCCTTTCTGACCTGTGCCATCTGCAGGTTGGCATGCACGCGCGCAACCAGCTCGCGCGCCGAAAACGGCTTGACGAGATAATCGTCGGCTCCCGCATCGAGGCCCTCGATGCTTGCCTCCTCTCCGGCGCGCGCGGACAGCAGGATCACCGGAAGATCGGCGAGCGCAGGATCGGCGCGCAGTTCGCGCACGAGAGCATAGCCGTCGATGCGCGGCATCATGACGTCGGAGAGCAGCAGATCGGGACGCCTCTCGCGCAAGGCGGCGAGCGCCTTCTCGCCGTCGGCGGCGGTGCGCACGTGATAGCGCACGCCGAGCAGGCGCCGCAGATAATCGCGCATGTCCGCGTTGTCGTCGGCGAGCAGGATCGTCGGCCGGTCATTGGCCGCGCCGGCGGGAAGCGGCAGCGAGGGCTCGGTCAGCAGAGTCCGCTCGATGTCCGCCTCAGCCCTCTCGACGCCGTCCTCGCCGGGAAGCCACCGCAGCGCCTCCTCAAGAAAGGGCTGCGCGCCGAGAGCGGTGGAGGCGAGCGTCGATGCCGCGCGGATGCGGTCTTTTGGCAGGTGAGCCGTGCCGAGCGGGATCGCCACCGTGAAGGTGCTCCCCTCGCCGGGGACGCTGTCCGCCCGCACCGTCCCGCCGTGCAATTTGACCAGTTCCTGGACCAGCGCGAGACCGATCCCCGTCCCCTCCTGGGTGCGGCCCTCCGCGCCTTCGATGCGGTGAAAGCGCTCGAACAGATGGGGGATCTCATGCGCGGGAATGCCGGTCCCGGTGTCATGCACCGAGAGCGCAATCTCTCCGCCTGTGCGGCGCAGCGCCACCGTGATCCCGCCTGCCAAGGTGAATTTGAAAGCGTTCGAGACGAGGTTGAGGACGATCTTCTCCCACATGTCCCGGTCGACATAAGCCGGCGCGCCGACCGGCGGGCAATCCACCGCAAGCGCGAGCCCGGCCTTGTCGCAGGCCGAGCGGAAATTGCTGGCCAGCTCCGCCGTCAACGCCGCCAGATCGACCGGCTCGTAGGAGGCCTGCACGCGCCCGGCCTCGATGCGGGAGAAGTCGAGCAGCGAGTTGACCAGCTTCAAGAGCCGCAACCCGTTGCGGTGCGCCAATATGACGAGGGCGCGGTCGTCCGGCGGGATCTCTGCGTCGGGCTTTGCCATCACGTCTTCGAGCGGCCCCAGCATCAGGGTCAGGGGCGTGCGCAATTCGTGGCTGACATTCGAGAAGAATACGGTCTTGGCGCGATCGATTTCGGCCAGAGCTTCGGCGCGGCGGCGCTCTTCCTGATAGGCCTGCGCATTGGCGAGGGCGGCCGAGATCTGGCCGGCCATCAGGCCGAGAAAGCCGCGATAGCTTTCGTCGAAAAGCCGGTACGGGTTCAAGCCGACGATCAGGATTCCGGCCCGGCCGGTCTCCCCCGTCGTCGGGATCGGCAGGACGGCGGCCCGGTCCGGGCGGCGCTTCCAGGCGCCGGCCGGCAGATCGGCGCCGAACATCGCTGCAAGGCCGGAGACCACGCGCAGCTCGTGCTGGCGCAGCACTTCGGCCCAGGGCCATGGCGATGCGCCGTCGGCGGCAACGGTCTCGGGCGCCGCCGGATGGCCCGGCGCGATCGCGCACGACCCGGCGAGCGACAATGTCCTGCTCTCCGGTTCGGCCATGTACAACAGGGCAAAGGGGAGGTCGCGCGGATTGGTGAGAAGCGCCTCTGCGCTGCGTGCGCACGCCTCCTGCCACGTCCGGGCGTCGGCCGTTCTCGCCGCCAATTCCCGCAACAAGGCGAGCTGGCGCTCGCCGATGACGCGCTGGGTGTCGTCGGTATTGGCGCAGATGATGCCGCCCGGGTTTCCGCTGTCGTCCGGGATCGGGCTGTAGGAGAAGGTGTAATAGGTCTCTTCCGGATAGCCGTTGCGCTCCATGATCAGGAGCTGGGCCTCGACGTAAGTGCCCTCGACCCCGGTCATCGCCGTGGCCAGCATCGGGCCGATGTCGTTCCAGATCTCGCGCCAGACGACCCTCGTAGGTCGGCCGAGCGCCCAGGGGTGCTTGCCGCCGATGATCGACTTGTACGCATCGTTGTAGAGATAGGTCAGGTCCTTGCCCCACCCGATCCACATCGGCTGGCGGGAGGTCAGCATGATGCGGACGGCGGTCTTGAGGCTTTGCGGCCAGTCTTCCGGCTGGCCCAGAGGCGTACTCGCCCAGTCGAAGGCGCGCATCAGCGCCCCGAGTTCGCCGCCGCCGGCGAGGCAGTCCGCAGCGCGTCGATCGGGGATCGTCAAGGCAGCCATGGGCGCACCTCGAAGGAGAGCTGGGGTCGGCGTCGTGCCGTAGAGGGATGGAACAGCGCAACGCAGCGGCGCGCATTCCGCCAGAGCGAGTCAAATTGGCTCTTGGAGAGCGTCAGTAGCGGCAAGATCTCGCCTCGCCCGCTTGAAAGGTATGTTGCACAGATTAAAAATAGCCCTGTGTTTTCCAGCGCGATAACCCGCGAGAGTCGATCATTGCGCGGCCGCCTTCTTTGTACAAGAGCCGGCAGCAGTCAAGAGCGACAAACCGGGCCTTGGCGATCGGCTGGCGACGGGCAGGGCCGCATTCGGTCGCATCCGCTGCGATGCGGCAGAGTTCAACCCCGACGGCAACGTGCCCGGGGAGCACGACCGGCGTGCCGACCGATGCCGCCCTTCGGCGCGCCGCGGCGGCTCGGGTGCCTCACGCCGGCTGGCGCCGCGCCGTTGCGGCGGCGGCCATGGCGCCGCCGTCAAACAGGTGACAGGAAATCAGGCGGTCGGCGACCGGGCTCAGCTCCGGCACCTGCTGCGCGCAGCCGGGCATCGCCTCCGGGCAGCGCGGATGAAAGCGGCAGCCGGAGGGCGGGTTGAGCGGGCTCGGCACCTCGCCGGAGAGGACGAATTCGTCGCGGCGCTCGTCGGGATGGCTCGGCAAGGCCGCCGAGAACAGCGCCTTGGTGTAGGGGTGCATCGGGTTGCGCGCGAGCTGTCGCGCCTCGCCGCTCTCGACGATCCGCCCCAGATACATGACCGCGATTGTATGGCTCATATGCGCGACCGCGGCGAGATCGTGGGCGATGAACAGATAGGCGAGCCCCAATTCGCTCTGCAGGTCGCACAATAGGTTCAGGATTTGCGCCCGGATCGACACGTCGAGGGCGGAAACCGGCTCGTCGAGCACGACGAGCTTGGGCGACAAGGCGAGAGCCCGCGCAATGGCGATGCGCTGGCGCTGCCCGCCCGAGAATTCGTGCGGGAAGAGATCGGCCGAGCGCGCCGGCAGACCGACGAGGTCGAGGAGGTTGTGCACGCGCTTGCGCATCGCCGCATGGCTTGTCTGCTCGTTGGTGACGAGCGGCTCGGCGATGATCTGGTCGACGCGCATGCGCGGGTTCAGCGAGGCGAAGGGATCCTGGAACACCGCCTGCACGGATTTGCGGTAGTGCCGCCGCCCGGCCGCGTCGAGCCGTTGCAGATCGCGCCCCTCGAAGCGGATCGTGCCGCCGCTCGGCTCTTCGAGACCGAGCACGAGCTTGGCCGTCGTCGTCTTGCCGCAGCCGGATTCGCCGACGACGCCGAGCGTCCGCCCGGCCTCGATCGCGAACGAGATCCCGTCGACGGCCCGCACCGCGCCGCGGTCGCGTGCGAACAATCCGCGCTTGGTGGCGAAATGCTTGGTCAGCCCGGAGGCTTCGAGGAGGGTCATGGGAGTTCTCCGGCGGCTGCGGCCGCATCACCACAGTCCCCACCCTGACCCTCCCCCGCATGCGGGGGAGGGGACGCGCGCATCGCCCTCTCCCGTGTCCACGGGGGAGGGGCGGGGTGGGGGCGAGCGCCGGCTGCTCGTTGTCGTTTCATCAGAGGGCTCCGCTTGCCGCCTTGAGACCGGCAGGTTCGCCCTCCGCCGCGGTGAGCCAGCAGCGGGTCTGCCGGTCGCCGCCAAACCGGCGTTCGGGCGGCGCTTCCTCGTGGCAGCGCGGCACCGTGTGCGGGCAGCGCGCGGCAAAGGCGCAGCCGGGGGGGAGGGCGGAGAGGTCCGGCGGCTGTCCCTCGATTGCGGTCAGCCGTTGCCGGTCGTCGCTGATCCGCGGGATCGAATTGAGGAGCGCCTCGGTATAGGGATGGGTCGGGGCGTTGAAGATGCGACCGACCGGCCCCGCTTCGACGACGCGCCCGGCATACATGACCGCCAGCCGGTCGCACATCTTGGCGACGATGCCGAGATTGTGGGTGATGAAGATCAGCGCCAGACCGTGCGCCTGCTGCAATTCGCGCAACAGGTTCAGGTATTGCGCCTGGATCGTCAGATCGAGGCTGGTGGTGGGCTCGTCGGCAATCAACAGGCGCGGTCCGCACGAGATGCCGATCGCGCCGACGATGCGCTGGCGCATCCCGCCCGACATCTCGTGCGGGTATTGGGTGACCCGCGTCTCCGCCGAGGGGATGCGCACCGCCCGCAACAATTCGCGCGCCCGCTGCCAGGCGGCCCTTCGCCGGGTGCCTTCGTGCACCCGCAACGTCTCGGCGATCTGGTCGCCGATCGTGAACAGCGGGTTTAACGAGGCCATCGGGTCCTGCAGGACCATTGCGATGCGCTTGCCGCGGATGCGCCGCATCTCGGCATCCGATTTACGCACCAGATCCTCGCCCTCGAACAGCATCTGGCCGCCGACGATGCGCGCCGCCGGCGGCAGGATGCGCAGGATCGTCAGCGCCAATGTGCTCTTGCCGGAGCCGCTTTCGCCGACGATGCCGAGCGTCTCGCCGGCCCGGATCGATAACGAGACGTCGTCGACCGCACGCACCACGCGGCTGCCTTGCGCCGAGACGTAGTGGGTCGAAAGGTTGCGCAACTCGAGAAGCGGGGCGGTCGTCATCGCATCACCCAAAAATAGCGGCCGCGGGGGCGGCTTACAGTTGACGCAGTTGAGGGTCGAGTTTGACCCGCAACCAGTCGCCGAGCATGTTGGCCGACAGCACCATCAGCATGATGCACAGGCCCGGAAGGACGGTCAGCCACCAATAGCCGACCATCAGCCCTTCCTTGCCGTCGGCCAGCATCAGCCCCCAGGCGGGCTGCGGCGGCGGCACGCCGACGCCGAGGAAGGACAACGAGGCCTCGGCGACGATGACGACGCCGAGCATCAAGGTGCCGAGCACGATCGCCGAATTGATCACGTTGGGCAGGATGTGCCGCCGCATGATCGTCCATTTCGAGCAGCCGGCGACGATCGCCAGGCGGACGAATTCGCGCTCCTTCAACGACAACACCTCGCTGCGCACGACCCGCGCATAGCGCGTCCAATAGACTGCGCCGAGGATGATGACGATGTTCCACATGCTTGGGCCGACGATCGCCGCGAGAAAGATCGCGAAGGTCAAGGCCGGCAGGGCGAGCCAGGTGTCGGTCAGGCGCATCACGCACTGGTCCACCCAGCCGCCGAGATAGCCCGAGATGATGCCGAGGGCGGTGCCGATCGTGCCGGCGAAGATCACTGCGGTAAAGCCGACGATCATCGAGATGCGGGCGCCGAAGATCAGCCGCGACAGCACGTCGCGGCCGAGCTGGTCGGTGCCGAGCAGGAACTCGGTGCTGCCGCCCTGCTGCCAGAACGGCGGGCGGAAGCGCTGCGACAGGATGCCGGTCTCCGGATTGTGCGGCGCCAGGACGTTGGCAAAGATCGCAATCAGGGCGATCGCGCCGAGGATTGCGAGCGGAATCACCGGCACGTCGCGCAACCACGGCAGCCGCAGCCGGCGTCTCCGGCGGGACGTCAGGACGACGGTTTGGGCAGGCATCGTCATGGCTTACTTCTCCAATCGGATGCGCGGGTCGACCACCGCATAGGCAACGTCGACCAGCAGATTGACAATCACGATCATGGCCCCGCCCAGCAATACGACCCCCTGGACCACCGGGAAGTCGCGGAACGAGATCCCTTCATAGAGGAGCCGGCCGATGCCGGGCCAGGCGAACACGGTCTCGACCACGACCGCGACATTGACCATCAGCACGAGGTTGATCCCGGCCAGGGTCAGCACCGGGAGCAGCGCGTTCTTGAAGGCGTGCTTGGCGATCACCAGGGATTGCGGCAGCCCCTTGATGCGGGCGAGCTTGACGTATTCGGTGCCGAGCACTTCGAGCATCGAGGAGCGGGTCAGCCGCATATGGGCGGCGGCGAAATACCAGCCGAGGGCAAAGGCCGGCATGATGATATGCGCCGGGCCGCCGCCGCCCGAGGAGGGCAGCCAGCCGAGATAGACCGAGAACAGCAGGATCAGCAGCAGCCCGACCCAGAACGAAGGCATCGACAGGCCGAGGAGCACAAACAATTTTCCGGCGTGATCCCAGAACCGCCCGACCCGCACCGCCGCCAATATCCCGCTCGGGATGCCGATCACCAGCGAGAACGCCATCGCCACCGCCGCCAGGATCAGCGAGTTCGGCAATCGCTCCAGATAGAGCCGCATGACCGGCACCTGATAATAGAACGACTGGCCGAGATCGCCATGCGCGAGGCTTGCCATGAACAGCCAGTATTGCACCAGAAGCGGGCGGTCGAGGCCGAACTGGTGGTGGATCGCGGCGATGTCGCCAGGGCTGGCGCCGGGTTCGACGAGGAGGGCGGCGGGGTCGCCGGTCACGCGCACAAAAAAGAAGATCGTGATCGACAGCAGGAACAACGACAGAACGGCGTAGCCCGCCCGCCGGAGAATATATTGCCTCATGACGGTGCCGCCCTCCCGGCGGTCAAGCCTTCAAGGTCAGGTCTTCAAAGGGTGCGGTATAGGCAAAGCCCGGGATCAGTCCGAACGACGACTGGCCGACCCGGGGGCCGACCCCGTTCAGAAAGCCGAGCTGCCAGATCGGCGCATAAATTGCCTTCTCGTAGACGAGCTGCTGCATCTTGGCGAGGATCGCGGCGCGCTTTTCCTTGTCGAGCTCGTCGGCCTGCTGCGGGTAGAGCGCGTCGATGTCGGGGTAGCTGCCATAGGCATAGGCGCCGCCCTTGACGGCAAAGGAAGCAAGCCGGGTCGCCGCGTTGCCGAAGGCGCCGCTCGCCCCCTGGATGATGCCGCGGGCGTATTTCTTGCCGGAGTAGCCGGCGATAAAGCCGGCGCGCTCGACCGGCCGCAATTTGGCCCGGATGCCGATCGCCTGCAGATTGGCCAGCCCGATCTCGGCCATGTTGGAATAGGAGATGTCGCAATACAGCAAACCGGCGTCGAAACCGTTCGGATAGCCGGCCTCGGCCAGCAGCTTTTTGGCCTTGTCGGGGTCGTAGACCGCAGCCGGCGGCTGCCAGTAATATTCGAACGTGTAGGGGACGATGCTGTTGGTGACCTTGCAATAGCCGAGGAACAGGACCTTGCTCATGCCGTCGCGGTCGAGCGCCAGATTGGCCGCCTGCCGCACCCGCAGGTCGTGCCACGGCGATTTCGGGTCCCACTGGTCGGGGAAATAGATCCAGTTCGGCGCCTGCAGGACGACCGGCTTCAACGTGAGCCCCGGCGTCTTCTGCAGTTCCTGCGCCAATTCGCCCCGGATCGAATAGGCGATGTCGACCTCGCCGCGCTTCAATGCGGCCAGCCGCGTCGTCTCGTCCGGGATCACCTTCATCACCAGCCGCTTGACGCTCGGCGTCTTGCGCCAATAGCCGTCAAAGGCTTCGAGCACCAGTTCGACCCCCGGCGTGAACGACACGAACTTGTAGGGTCCGGCCCCGATCGGCGCCTTCTTGAAACCCTCGTCGCCGACCTTCTCGACGTATTTCTTGGGCACGATCCAGCCGGCTCCGCTGGCGTTTGAATAGAACGTCAGAAAATCCGGCCACGGCTTTTTCAATGTAAAGCGGATGCGCTGCGGATCGGGGGTCTCGATCGAGGCGATCCGCGGTTTCATGACCTCGTGCGCGGCGCCGCGATAGCGCTCGAACGAGAACTTGACGTCTTCGGAAGTGACCGGATCGCCATTGTGGAACTTGGCACTCTTGCGCAACACGAACTCGTAGGTCAGGTTGTCCTTCGAGGTCGTCCACGACTCGGCGAGACAAGGCGAATAGAGCTTGTCCGGCATCGGCTTCACCATCGCGTCGTGCAGCGCATAGAGCACCATGAACGGGGTGATGATGCCGAGCGTGTCGGCCGGGTCGAACCAGGTCGGCGCGAGAGAAACGTGGATCGCCCAGGTCAATTGGCCTTGCGGCGCGGCCGCGCGCGCCGGCAGGGGGGCGCCGGCGACGAGGCCGAGCGCCGACAACGCGAGAATGTCGCGCCGCGTCAATGTTCCATGACTGCCGCCCTCCGCGGACCCGCTGCCGTTGTCGAACCGATCCATGCGTTCCTCCCCGCGCCCGCTGCGCGGAAAATGTAGAGGAGGTCCGCGTGAATGTCTCAGCCAATCGAGAGAAGCTGAAACGGACGCCGCGCCCCGCCTTTGCCGTTTCCCGAGGCCTCACGCCTTCAAGGTCAAATCCTCAAAAGGCGCGGTATAGGCAAAGCCCGGGATCAGTCCGAACCCCGACTGGCCGACGCGCGGACCGACCCCGTTCAAAAAGCCGAGCTGCCAGATCGGTGCGAAGATCGCCTTCTCGTGGACGAGCCGCTGCATTCTGGCGAGGATCGCGGCGCGCTTGTCGTGGTCGAGTTCGACCGCCTGTTGCGGATAGAGCGCATCGATATCGGGATAGCTGCCGTAAGCGAACGCGCCGCCCTTGACGACAAATGAGGCGAGCCGGGTCGCGGCGTTGCCGAAGGCGCCGCTTCCCGCCTGGATGACGCCGCGCCGATATTTCTTGCCGGCATAGCCGGAGAGAAAGGCGGCGCGCTCGACCGGCTGCATCTTGGTACGGATGCCCACCGCCTGCAGGTTGTCGAGCCCGATCTCGGCCATGTTGGAATAGGAGGCGTCGCAATAAAAGTATCCGGCGTCGAAACCGTTCGCATAGCCGGCCTCAGCCAAGAGCTTTCTCGCTTTGTCGGGGTCGTAAACCGCTTGCGGCGGCTGCCAGTAATACTCGAACGTGTAGGGGACGATGCTGTTGGTGGTCTTGCAATAGCCAAGGAACAGAGCCTTGCTCATGCCGTCGCGGTCGAGCGCCAGATTGGCCGCCTGCCGCACCCGCAGGTCGTGCCACGGCGATTTCGGGTCCCATTGCTCGGGGAAATAGAGCCAGTTCGGCGCCTGCGAGACGAGCGCTTTGAGGGTGAGCCTCGGCGTCCTGAGCACTTCCTGCGCCAATGCGCCGCGCACCGAATAGGCGATGTCGACCTCGCCGCGCTTCAAGGCGGCAAGCCGCGTCGTGTCGTCGGGGATGACCCGCATGACCAGCCGCTTGACGCTCGGCGCCTTGCGCCAGTAGCCGTCAAAGGCTTCGAGCACCAGTTCGACCCCGGGCGTGAACGACACGAACTTGTAGGGCCCGGCTCCGATCGGCGCCCTCTTGAAGCCGGAATCGCCGACCTTCTCGACGTATTTCTTGGGTACGATCCAGCCGGCGCCGCTGGCGCTCCCATAAAACGTCAGAAAATCCGGCCACGGCTGTTTCAGCGTGAAGCGGATGCGCCGGGGATCGGGGATCTCGATCTTTGCCACCCGCGGCTGCATGACCTCGTGCGCGGCGCCGCGATAGCGCTCGAACGAGAACTTGACGTCTTCGGAAGTGACCGGCTCGCCATTGTGGAACATGGCGCCTTTGCGCAAGACGAACTCGTAGCTGAGGTTGTCCTCCGAGGTCGACCACGATTCCGCCAGGGACGGCGCATCGGGCCGGTTCGGCATCGGCTTCACCATCGCGTCGTGGAGCGCGTAAAGCACCATGAACGGAGTGATCAGCCCCGGGGTATCGGCCGGGTCGAACCAGGTCGGGGCGAGCGAGACGTGGATGGCCCAGGTCAGTTGCCCTGCCGGCGCCGCCGCGCGCGCCGGGAGGGGGGCGCCGGCGACAAGGCCCAGCGCAGACAAAACGAGAACATCGCGGCGTGAAGGGTGGCTGTTGCCGTCGGACATAAGCCGTCCGCGGCGCTGTTGCGTCGAGCCCATCGTGCTTCCTCCCAAACGGCCCCTTTTGCCGGAGCCTTGCCTTTATCCTAGATCGGATTTGCGCCGGCGTCTCGTCTCATATAACGAGAAAACGATCTCAATCTTCGCGCGGTCGGCGAAACGATCGCCTCAGCTCTTGCCGGACGGGGTCACCAGCCGCCGCGCCGGCATCGGCGCGGCGCCGATATCGGACAGATCGATTTCCGGCATCGCCAGATCGAGCTGCTGCAATACCGCATTGGCCAGTTCGTTGTAGCGCCCGAAGCTGCGGCGCAAGCGCCCGCGCCAGGCCGGGATGCCGCCGCTGGCGTGCAGTTCAAACGCCGATTCACGGCCGTCGAGCGCCGAGGACACATGATCGGCGGCGAGCTGCAACAGGGCGGCGCGCTGCTTTGCGCTATAGCCTCCGCCGCCGAACGATTGTTCAAGCCCGGCCGCCATCTCGGGCGCTGCCAGATCCGCATCGGTCGGGGCGACGACCAGTGACGAGCCGGGGATCAGGCGCAGCAATTCGGCCATGCGCTGCCGCGCTTTCAGGATGGCGATGCCGCCCGGGGTCAGATGGGTGTGATTGGGACAGCAATGGCCGCCCGAGGTGAAGACGGGATCGCGCTCGGCGGCGAACAGGCAGCTGCGCACGGTTTCGACCTCGACCATCAGGTCGACCAGATATTCGATCGTCGGCTCGTGGTTCTTGAGGCCGATGGCGTCGGTACAGGCGAGCGCCAGGCCCAGCGTGAACTCGGCCTTGGCGAGCCAGCCATAGAGGTGGTGCCAGATCAGCCAGCGCGCGATCGGCTCGGGCGAGGGCTCGACAAAAAAGACGTGCTCCCAGGGAATGAGCACCTCGTCGAGCCACATCTGCCCGTCCAATTCGTCATAGCGGCCGGACAGCGGTGCGGCGAACGGGTTGGCGGGTCGGGTCGCGACTTTGCGGCATACGACGGTGACGCCGAGCGCGCCGACCGGCACGATAAAGCTCGCGCGCTGTCCGCCCCATTCAATCCCCGACAAGGCCCCGACATAGACGTCCTCGGCATAGGCCGGGCTCGTATGCATGCCGACCTTGCCGGAGATGACGAGGCCGGCATCGCGCTCGCGCACGAGCCTCAAGGCGGCGCGCTGCTGCGGGTCGGGATTGAGGCGCGCGCCGAGCGTCGCGCCGCCGCCGCAATAGGTCAGGAACCGGCCGCTCGCGGCGATCCGTTCGCGATAGGCGGCCGCCGCGGCGATCTGCTCCGCCGAGAGGTTGTGATCCTCGACCGCGCTCTGGACGCCGAGGGCGATCAGGTGGCCGTAGGCCGGCGTGTGGGTGATGTTGCCGGCGGACAGAAACGTCGTCGCTGCAAAGGATCGCCCCACGCCGGCGAGATCGGCGGCGCTTTTCGGCAGGACATAGGCCCAGGCCCGCCGCGTGCCGTCGAGGTCGGGCGGGGCGAACAGTTTCTCGCGCCAGGCCGGGTCGGAATGCCGATCGTACCAGGCGACGTATTCCTCGACCATCGCGCGGGTCGCCGGATGCGTCGTCACGTCCGCAACCTTGCCCTCGCCCAGAACCCAGACCTTGCGCCCGTCGCGCAACGCCTCCCGATATTCGGCCCCTGTTCTCATCTTTAAGCTCCTGCTCTTTCCGACCGCTTTCTTTCCCTCTCCCCCCGCCTGCGGGGGGAGAGGGCAGGGTGAGGGGGGCGATGCCGGATTGCGCCCTCTGCGTCCCCCTCACCCTACCCTCTCCCCCGGCCGGCGGGGGAGAGGGTGAATTAGGGGCGGCGCAGCTTTGTGGATCAACCCGGTAAAGCCTGTTTAAAGTGGCGCCACTGTGTTCGAAGCCGCGCGCCCGAGACAAGGAGGCTCCTATGGCCCTGCGCATCGGCTATCTGCTGCCGACCCGCGAGCAGATCATGGCGGGCCGTCCCGCGGCCGCGCCGCTGTTGTCTCTGGCCGAGCGGGCGGAGGCGCTCGGCTATGATTCGGTATGGGTCGGGGATTCGGTGCTGGCCCGGCCGCGGCACGATCCCTTGACCCTGCTCGCCGCCGCGGCGGCGCGCACACAGCGGGTCGAACTCGGCACCGCGGTCCTGCTGCCGGCCTTGCGCAACCCGGTGCTGCTCGCCCATCAGGTTGCGACGATCGACCAGATCAGCGCCGGGCGGTTCGTCCTCGGGGTCGGCATCGCCAGCGACGTCGCCAACATCCGGGCCG
>DATFCQ010000122.1:0-49764 GCA_035252905.1 Allostellaceae bacterium
GGGTGCCATTGGGCCTCACACCCTTCAAAAGCTGAGTTTGACAATGTTTCAATGGCTTACGTTAGGAAGGTATGGAATAAGGCTTTGAAATAATTGGCTTTCCTTAGCGTCACTTTTGGCACGGAGGTTACGACAAGGCCGGAACGCGCCAGTCTTGGCGGGCCGGGGGTGGTCCGGTCTGCTTATGCCAGGGCGATGATGGCTCAGCCTGCTTTGCGTGACAGGATGAGCGGCAGGTCCAGTTCCACCCGGTCATGCGTCACCTTCGGCGTGACGCGGCCGCGCTCGCCGCGTTCGAGGCGGACCAAGCCGTAGCCTTCCATGGTCCGCAGCGTGCGCGACAGGTTGGACTTTGCCTTGCCGGTGATGCGGGCCAACTCGTCGAGCGACCCGGGCGCTTTCTCCGCGATGACCCGCAGCAGCTCGCGGTTGCCGGCGGAGAGCACCTTGGCGAAGGACTCGGTCGAGGTGAACCAGACCTTCGGCTCGTCGGGCAAGACGCGGCATTCGCCGCGCGCCACGGCCATGGTGTGCGCCTTCATCTCCTCATAGCTGGCGATGCCCACTTTCAGCGTCGTCATGGAAGCACACCTCGCTCGCGCAACACCGCGTCCACGATCTCCCAGAAATCGGCGAGCAGGGTCGCCGCATCCCGATACTCATACGGCCGGATGCCCCGCAGCCGGTGGCGATGGTCCTGCGGCCCGCCGTGTTTCTGCCGCGCGACCGGATGAGCATTATCAAAGCCAACCAGCCGCTCGCCCTCCGGCCCGTGCAGCGTGAGCGAATAGTCGACGCCGTGCGGCTTCTCCGCCGATACGGCACCCGCGTCACGACGAACCGGACCCAGTGGCCGCCCTCCGGGTCCACCACGAGAACCTGCCCGTCGAGGTCGAGAAGCACATCGAGGGTCGGGTCACGCGGCTCCGTCACGGCATATAGTTATCACTCTGAAGCAACACAAGCAAGGGAGGGCTTACAGCCGCATACGAGCGGGTAATGTTTCACCAGGAGACGGGTGGAAAGGCAGTGCTGCAAGTGAAGAGCGGCAATGTATGGATCGATGTCGCATCGCTCGCGGACATCCGTCGCGGGTTTTTGTTGTCGCTGCTGATGGGATTGCTGCTGCCCCGGCACCGCGCCGAGCCGGGCCGCCTGACGCCGGATAGGAAAAGAGCCCCGCCGGGGGGGGAAGGCGGGGCTCTGTATCTCCACCCTCTCGGGGGGGTGGGTAGGGACTGTCTCTGTCCGTAAGATCAACGGTCGCAGCCGTTGATCGTTCCACACAAAGCCGCCGCTACAGCGGAGCGATGCGATCAGGCCGTCCTATCCTCCCTTATGCTCTCCACCTCGCTTGCCCCGGACCGGCGCCCCGGATCTCAGGCTCCGCCGACGCCCTGGACGACCTTGCCGGTTCCGTTGCAGTTGCGGCAGGGCGCCGCATTCTTGCGCCCGGTGCCGGCGCATTCCGGGCACATGGTCTCGCCGGTGCCGACCGTGCCCGGCGGCGCTTCGTCGCCGGGATTCATCGGCGTGTCCCTCTGTTCCGGCGCTGGCGCGTTCCGATTGCCGATGCTCATCCCCGGCCTCCTCCGCGGCTGATCTCGCTCGATGTCATAAACGAGCGCCGATGTCGGAAGTCGCCACGCCTGATGTCGGCGCCTCCGGTCGAGCCGGCGCTCGGCGCTTTCGGTAGCGTTCCCCGAGCGGTGCAGGAGCCGTCAGTAAGTGGCTCGCTATAGAAGTGGTCCACGGCCGCGCCCCGCCAAGCAAGACCCGTCGCGCCTCGCGCGTGGGGAGCCCGGGTGGCGATCGGCCGTGAACCGCCCGTAAGCCCTGTTGCCGAAGGTCAGAGATCGCCGGCAGCATGGCCTGCCGTGTCCATTATTGGACGGCGAAGCTCTGCTGCTGCCGGTCCTGGGTGAGTTCGAGGCCGTTGACCTCGGTGTTCAGGTGCGAGCCGTCAGCGAACACCAAGTCCAGGAAGAGGTTGAACCGCCATGTATCGTTCCCGTTCGGGTCTACCCTGACCGTGACGTTACCCTGACCCAGATCGGTCTTGTCGGCGGGATTGATGATCAGCAGCCCGAATGGACCGTTGTTGCTGTGGTCGTTGAAATGGCCGAAATCGTCGTCGATCCGAGCGGCTATGGTTCCGTCCTTCTGTCGCACCGTGACTGTGACGTGGGTATCGTCGTCCTTGTCCTCGTCATTCGTATGGAATGTGACCTGAGCTTCCGTAAGCGCGGGCATTGGAGCGCCTCTGTCGATAGCGCCTGGGCAATCCCAGGCTCGGGGACTCTACCGCGGCGGTGCGGATTTCGCTGTGAGCCGGGTCACACCCATTATCATTGAATGAGAAAATTGGAACATTGTCGGCGCCCGAGGCGATGCGGCACCCTGATCGCCGCGATTGGCGAGGGGTTCGATCCCGGGGCCGATTCGGTTGCGCGACGACTTCGTCCGCCAAGAGGTCTCTTGTGGGATGATCGATAACAGGAGCCTGTAATGACCATTGCCCGCGAATTGGCCCAGTTCCTGACCCGGACCTCGGCCGCCGACCTCCCGGCGCAGGCCGTCGACCATGCCGCGATGCTGATCGCCAGCACATTGGCCAGCGCGGCGCTCGGGGCCAACCTCGAATCGGCGGCGATCCTGCGCGCCCTCGCCCGCGAGCGCGGCGGGACTGCCGAAGCCTCGCTGTGGTTCGATGCCGGCCCCCGATTGCCGGTCTCGGAGGCGGCGCAGGTCAACGCCGCAATGAGCGACGCCGCGGCCTCGGACGACAGCGATCTGCGCAACATCGTCCATGCCGGCACGACGCTCGTCGCCGCCGCGCTGGCGCTCGCCGAGCGCACCGGCGCCGCCGGCGAAGAGGTCCTCTCGGCGATCGTCCTCGGCTACGAGGCGGCGGGACGCATCGGTGCGGCGGTCACGCCCGGCTTTCGCACCCGCGGCTTTCACGGCTGTCTCGTCGCGATCTTTGGCGGCGCGGTCGCGGCCGGGCGGCTGCTGCGGCTCGACCCGGACCGGATGGCGCAGGCCATCGCCCTGTCGGCAACCTCGATCGGCGGGCTGATGGCCGCGGCCAATACCAGCACCGCCCGCGAATATCATGCGGGATTGGCGGCAATGCTGGGTATCCGGGCCGCGCTCGCGGCCGAGCGCGGATACAAGGCCGAGGAGAGCATTCTCGAAACCCGGGACGGATTTTTTGAAGTCTACGGCGGCGGCGAAGGCGCCGTGGCCGGCGCGCGCGTCGTGCACGCGCTAGGGCGGTCGTGGGACATCGTCGCCGAGATGGCGGTCAAACTGATGCCGGGCGGCCATCCCTATCACGCTCTCGCCGAAGCCGCCGCCAATGCGGCGCGCGAAGGGAATATCGCGCCCGAGGCGATCGAGAGCATCACGCTGTCGCGCCCCGGCCTCACCGCGCTCGGCGGCCCGCTGCACCCGAGAGACCTGATCGGCATGGCGCACAGCCCCGCCTATTTCCTCGCCGCCGGGGCGGCCGACCGCGATTTCTCATGGGAACACGCCACCGCGGCGAAGATCAATGACCCGGTCATTCACCGATTGATCGACAAGGTCCGGGTCGGTGCTCCGCCGACCGACGACGTCGCGCGCTATCGTCAGGGCGCGACGGTGACCCTCCGCGCCACCGACGGCCGGGTCAGCACCAATACCGTCTACGCGCCAAGGGGAGCGGGCGCCGGCGGCCTCGCCTGGGCCGACATCGACGCCAAATACCGCGCCTTGATGAAGCACGCGCCGCTGCGCGACGAAGACATCGAGGCGAGCCTCGCCATGATCCACGATTTCCGCCGCGTCGCGCAGGTGTCCGGATTGCTCGACCTGATCCGTCAGAGGCCGGAGGCTGCCAAGAGAGCAATGCCAGAGTGACCCCAGCCATTATTCGCTCTCGCAAATACCGTATTGGATTGGCCTTGTTTATCGCCATCCATTACTATTCCCATTGTGGCCTATGACGAAGGGAAACGCGATGGCGGCTTCGCCGCGCAAAACTTTTGAGCTGCGCGCCAAGTGGGACAACGAGGCCGGGGTATGGTGGTGCTCGAATGACGAACTGCCGCTGACGACCGAAGCGCCGACCTTTGAACAGCTCGTCTCACGGGTGTTCGAAATCGCTCCCGAGATCGCGGCCGAAAACGGGCTCGCTGCGCCGGGTGACGAGATCGAGCTGCACGTCATCGCCGAGCGCGTGCAATCTGTACCGGTGGTAGCCGCGGCGTGAATGCCCGCGACGTTTGATCGCGAGCTGCGGCAATTGCTGCGGTGCGCCGGGTGCGCCTTTGTCCGAACAGACAAGGGCAGTCACGAAATCTGGCATAGCCCGATCACCGGCCGCCGCTTCCCTGTGCCGGTCGGGATCGTGAGCCGCCACACGGCAAATGGCGTCCTCGCACAGGCCGGATTGCCGAAAACCTTCTGACCCGCCCCGGCCGATCGCCCCCTGCCTCGTCGCAAGGCGGGCGATGCAATCGGGGGCCGTGCGAAACCGCTTTACGGCTGGTCCAAGGCAGGCGGCGGGTATTTAATCGCCGGTCGAGATCCGCTCCAACCGCAGCCCCGGAGGTGTCCCGATGCCCGCCGAGATCGCCGACGCAACCCTCGATTTTCTGCTCGCCCGCGCCGGGCTCGACCTGACCCCGGCGCAAAAGGCCGAATTGAAGACGGTCTATGCCGGGATCGCGGCGATGGCCGGGCGGGTGCGCAAGCCGCGCGGCCGAATGGCCGAGCCGGCCCTCGTCTACGGCTTTGCCGAGGAGGACCTCGCATGAGCGCACCGAGGCTTCCCCAGCCCCGCGCGACAACCCCAATGACGATCGCCGCGGCGGCGCGGCTCCTTGCCTCCCGCGCATTGTCCCCGGTCGAGTTGACCCGCGCCTGTCTCGACCGCATAGAGGCGCTGAACGGAGAACTGCACGCCTTTGTCCATCTGACCGCGGAGCGTGCGCTCGCCGAAGCCCGCGCCGCCGAGGCCGCGATCATGGCGGGGGAGGCGCGCGGGCCGCTCCACGGCATCCCGATCGGCCTCAAGGACATCGTCGACACCAGAGGCGTGCCGACGACCTGCGGGTCGAGGCTCCTTGCCGACAATATTCCGGACGCCGACGCCGCCTGCGCCGAAAAGCTCGCCGCCGCCGGCACGGTCCTCCTCGGCAAGACGACGACGCATGAATTCGCCGACGGCGGCCCGAGCTTCGATCTGCCCTGGCCGCCCGCGCGCAACCCGTGGAATCCCGAGCATTTCACCGCCGGCAGCAGCAGCGGCACCGGCGCCGCGGTCGCCGCGGGCCTGATCCTCGGCGGCATTGGCACCGACACCGGCGGCTCGATCCGCGGCCCGGCCGCGTTGTGCGGCATCGCCGGGTTGAAGCCGACCTACGGCCTCGTCAGCCGGGCCGGGGTCGCGCCGGCCGCCTTCACGCTCGACCATATCGGCCCGATGGCCTGGACCGCCGAGGATTGCGCATTGATGTTGCAGGCGCTCGCCGGCCACGACCCGCGCGACCCGGCGAGCGCCGCCCGTCCGGTGCCCGATTACGTGTCCGGGCTCGGCGGCGGCATCAAGGGTCTCAGGATCGGCGTGATCCACCATTTCCACGAGGTCGATCATCCGGTCGACGAGGCGACGCGGCGCGCCATCGCGTCGGCGACCCTGACGCTGCGCGATCTCGGCGCCGAGATCCGCGAGGTCGCCGTGTCGCCGTTGCAGGATTGGAGCGCCTGCGGCTCATTGATCTCGATCACCGAGCGGGCCGCCGCCTACGAGGAATGGGCGCGCACGAGGCTCGGCGCGTTCAGCGAGCGGGTGCAAGCCCGTTTGATGCTCGGCGCCCTCGTCTCCGGCGTCGATTATGTCCAGGCGCTGCGCCGGCGCCGCGAATTGCGCGCCGAATTGCAGCAGGCGATGCAGGAGCTCGACCTCGTCCTGACCGCCGCTGCGCCGGGTGTGGCGCCGAAGATCGACGCCGTGCCGAAATGGGACCTGTTCGAGCGGCCGAATTTTACGATGCCGTTCAACGTCAGCGGCTATCCGGCAATCTCGCTCTGCGCCGGGTTCAGCCCCGATGGCTTGCCGGTGGCGGTCCAGCTTGCGGGCAAACCCTTTGCCGAGCCGGTTCTGCTGCGCGCGGCCGACGCCTTCGAGAGGGCGACCCCGTTCCGCGACAGGAGGCCGGAATTGGCGTCGGCCAATGAGGAGCGATGACGCTTTATCTTACCGCGCTCAGCAGCGCAGTCAGGCGCCTGCGCGAAGGTGTCGCTCGCTGCGAGCGCGAACCGGCGGACGAGCAGCTTCGAGGCGGGCTGATCCATCGGTTCGAATACACCCATGAGCTGAGCCACATATTGCTCAGGCGGTATTTGAAGAAAACCGCTGCCTCTCCTGACGAAATCGAGAGGATGCCCTTTGCCGATCTGATCCGGACCGGAAATGATCAGGGCCTATTGTGGGGAGATTGGCTGATCTGGCAGCGCTTTCGCGAGATGCACGCTCGCACGAGCCATGCCTACGGAGAAGCGGCAGCTCGGCAGGTCGTCTCCGCGATCCCGGCGTTTCTTGAAGAAGCCGAGCATCTTTGCGCCGCACTGAAGCGGCGGCTTTGACTGCCCGATTTGGAGTGAATCGTCGTCCCCGCGAAAGCGGGGACCCAGGGCAACAGACTGAAATTCCTGGATTCCCGCTTGCGCGGGAATGACGCAAAGGAGTGTACAGTAAACTGTTCCCAAAGCACTTCAGGCGCCTCCCCCGGATTGCGGCTTCAGCGGCGGCAACAGGTCCGCGGGGTCGAGGCCCAGTTCGAAAAGGCCGACATTGTACAGGCAGAAATCCGCCGGGGGCGGCTGGATCGGGGCGAGCGCCCCGTCGCGGAACAATTGTTCGAGCCGCGAGCCCTTGAAGATCGCGTGCGCGCCGCCCAGGGTCAGTGCCGTGCGGGTGATCCGGGTCGCCGCCTCGCCGACGCGGTATTTGGCGCGATAGAGCGCCGCCGTCGTTTCGGCGGTCGGTCCCTTGATGTCGCTGAGCCAGGCGGAATGGTAGGTCAGGAGCCGCGCGGCTTCGAGATCGACGCTCATCTCCGCCACCTGGCGCCGCACGTCGGGGTGACAGGCCAAAGGCTGCGCATAGCCTTCGGGCCGCCGGCTCCCTACGACTCGCAGGATCTCGCGATAGGCGGCGGAAGCGACGCCGAGATAGACCGCCGTATAGGAGCCCCAGAACCAGTTCAGATGGGCCTGCCGGAACGGCCCGATGTCGTCCGAGCAAAAGAGCGCCGCGCTCTCCGGCACCCAGCAGTCTTCGAGGATCAGACTGTCGCTGCGCGTCGCCCGCATGCCGAGCGTGTCCCAATTGGCCTCGACCCTGCGCCCCGCGGCATTGCGGGGCACCAACAGCATGACGCCGGGCGAAGGACCCGCGACCCCCTCGGGGGCGGCCATCACCAGGCAGTAATCGGCGGCTTCGAGCATCGAAGCGAACATCTTGCGGCCGGTGATGCAATAGCCGCCATTCGCCCGCCGCGCCCTGGTCGCGAGCGGGCGCGCCCCGATCAACGAGGTCGTGCTCGCTTCGGAAAAATTGCCGGCGATCAGCTTGCGCTCCTCGACCACCAATCGGGCGAGATGCCGCTTCTTCTCGGGTGCGACTTCGGCGCTCTCCAACACCGGCATCACGACCGAGGCGTGCATGTTGAACGCCAGGGCGGTCGCCGGGCAGCCCTCGGCAAGCGCCTCGAAAGCGAGCGTGTGCCCCAACAGGCCGACCCCCGCCCCGCCCCACGCCTTCGGGACGTTCAATGCGCAAAACCCCTCGCAGCGCAGCCGCTCGTAGTTCTCGACCGGATGCGAGGCGTCGCGGTCGTGCGCGGCCGAGCGGGCGGCGAAATCGGCAGCCAATTCCCGGCAGCGCTGCTGCAGCCGCTGGTGCTCGGGGCTCAGCGCGAAATCCACGATCGCTCTCCCGGCAACGACGGCGCCCCGCCTCTGAAAGCCTGCTTGGGATGCCGTGTCGCGAAGAAGTCGGCGGAATACGCTGCGCTATTCCGCCCCACGCTCCACGCCCGCGGGAAACGTCGTAGGGCGGAAAACCCCGGCGAAAGCCGGGGGCATTCCGCCCTTTTCCTCGCCCAAACGGGCTCCGAGGCGCCGTCCTTGGCGCTCAGCCGCGCGCCAGGGCGTAGATCTGCGTGCCCTCCGGCGGCGGCGGATGGGCGACCCAGCTCTCGCCGCCATTGGCGCTGCTGTAGACCTCGCCGCCATTGGTGGCGCAGGAAAGCCGCGCCGGCCGGCGCTCGTCAAAGGCGATGGCGAACATCGTATGCGCCGGGGCGCGGCCGAGATCGACCCGGCTCCAGGTGTCGCCGTCGTCCGAGCTGCGCAGTAATACGCCGACATCGCTCTGGAAGCCGGCGCCGGCCGCCATCCACAATTTGCGCGGGTTGCCGGGAACCGCGCGGATGTCGCGGCAATAGACCTGGCCCTTGGGGTTGAGCGGCTCCAGCCGCACGTGCTGCCAGCGCTCGCCCCCGTCGGCGCTGCGGAACATGCCGGCGCGGCTGATCGCATGGACCGTGCCGGGGCGCCAGCGGCTGACCAGGACGCCGTGCATGTCGACCGTGTCGTCGTTGACGTATTGGCCGTGGCTCAGGTTCTGCCAGTGCTCGCCGCCGTCGGTGGAGCGGATGATCCCGCCGACTTCGAGCGCGCCGTATATGAGATCGGGATCGCCGGCGCTGGCGTCGAGCCGCAACACGCGCTTTGCCGGATTGGCGCCGGGCGCGGTCGTGATCTCGGGAAAGCGCACGCTGACCGGCAATCGCGTCCAATGCTCGCCGGCGTCGTCGCTGCGATAGATCTCGCAATTCTCGTAGCCGACCAGGATCACGTCGGGATCGTTCGGGTGGAACAGGATCGACCATACCGGCAGGCCGTGGTCGGGCACGCCGACCTTCTCCCAATGCTCGCCATGGTCGGCGCTGCGATAGGGTCCGTCCTGCGTGCCGGCGTAAAGGATCTCGGGCCGTTGCGGATGGACCGCGAGCGCCCGCACCGCCGGTCGCTCGGGCAGGCCGCGCTCGATCTTCTCCCATTCCCCGCCGTCTTCGGAGAGGCGGTAGAGACCGGCATGCACCGGCCGGCCGGGCCCGGTTTCGCCGGCCAGACCGATATAGAGGTAGGAACTCTGGTCGCTTGCTCCGTTGGTCGTCATCGGATCACCTCCCGGATATGAGCCCCGCGGTCGCGTCCCGCTGATCGCTCGGCGCGCACGGGAAGCAAGCCATAACCCGCCGCGCCGCGCAATCCCGGCCGGAAGCGACCCGGAGATCGCAGACAAATCCGGGGCCGCCGAGGGCTGCTATGCCTGGATATCGGCGCCCGTTTGCGCAATTCTCGCGCGCTTTGCCCGGTTTTGATCGGAGTCCCCGATGACGGATCTGCCGCCCCTCGCCCATCCGAGCCTCGCGTCCGGCATTCGCTCCCGCTTTGTCGACGGCGTCAACGGTCTGCGCATGCACGTGCTGGAAGCCGGCTTTGCCCCGCAGGGCCGGCCCCTGTTGCTGCTGTTGCACGGCTTTCCCGAACTCGCCTATTCGTGGCGCAAAATCATGGTGCCGCTCGCCGAGGCGGGGTTCCATGTCGTCGCCCCCGACCAGAGGGGCTATGGCCGCACCACCGGCTGGAGCGACGATTTCGACGCCGACCTCGCCCCCTTCCGCCTGTTGAACGCGGTCCGCGACGCCTTCGGGCTGGTCTCGGCATTAGGCTGCCGTTCCGCGGCGGCGGTCGTCGGGCATGATTTCGGCGCCTCGGTGGCGGCCTGGTGCGCCCTCCTCCGGCCCGACGTGTTCCGCGCTCTCGCGTTGATGAGCGCGCCCTTTGCCGGGCCGCCGACGGTGCCGCCGGCGCGCGCAGAGACCGGCCCCGACATCCATACGGCCCTCGCCCGCCTCCCCCGCCCGCGCAAGCACTACCAGTGGTACTACTCGACCCGCCCCGCCAATGCCGACATGCGCGACTGCCGGCAGGGCGTCCACGCCTTTCTGCGCGGCTATTTCCACTACAAGAGCGCCGACTGGCCGGGAAACGAGCCCTTCCCGCTGAAGGCGTGGACCGCCGAGGAATTGGCGAAGATGCCGACCTATTACATCATGGACCGCGACAAGGGGATGGCCGAAACCGTCGCCGCCGAGATGCCCTCGGCGGCGCAGATCGCGGCCTGCCGGTGGCTCCCCGACGACGAACTCGCCGTCTACAGCGCCGAATACGAGCGGACCGGGTTCCAGGGCGGGCTCAACTGGTACCGCAGCCGGATCGCGGGGCTTTACAACGCCGAACAGGAAGTGTTCTCCGGCCGCGCCGTCGACGTACCGGCGATCTTCATCTCCGGGAAAAGCGACTGGGGGGTGCGCCAGCGCCCCGGCGCCTTCGAGCGCATGCAGAAAGTCGCCTGCCCGCGCATGGTGGGCAGCCATTTGCTCGACGGCGCCGGGCATTGGGTCCAGCAGGAGCAGTCGGGCAAGGTGGCGGAGCTGTTGATCGAGTTTCTGAGGCGGTAGTTCCGGTCAATCTGTCCAGGCGTCGTCAGCGGCAACGGCGGATTTCGCTATGAGGCCGGGCAAGAATCGGTAAGAAGTGGTCGGGAGAAGGCTGCATCGGCTGCGTGCGTGCTTCGAGACGCGCCCTAAGGGGCGCTCCTCAGCATGAGGCATGTTCTTGATGGCCTTAAGAAAAGTCCTCATCCTGAGGTGCCTCGCGAAGCGAGGCCTCGCCCTTCGAGACGCCGCCGCCAGGCGGCGGCTCCTCAGGAGACGCATGGCGCTGATCCAGCGGAAATCCGAATACTTGCCAGCCTCTGCGCTCAACCCACCTTACGGCTCTACGGTTCCCGGCCCATTCATCGCGATCGCGATATTGCCGCAGCGGTCGAGGCCGGCGGTGGCGCCGCGCGGAATTTTCAGTCGACGTCACGACTACGATGGCGCCCTCCTATTGAATAGCGGCGCCTCCCCGCGAACCCCCATTGAGTGCGGCGGCAATCGCCTCCGCAAGCTGCGCCTGGCTGAACGGCTTTACCAGAAATAGCAAATCAGATGCGGCGGACATCAGCGTATCCGAGTCGCGTAAATATCCCGACACGAGAACGATCTTGATGTCCTGCCGCAGTCGTCGCGCCTCCCGCGCCAAGTCCAGTCCGCTGACGCCGTTCGGCATCACCACGTCTGTCAGGAGGAGATCAATCGTCTCATGGGTTTCGAGAACCTTACGCGCGGCAATGCCATCCTCGGCCGTCACCACGCGAAAGCCCAGACCGTCGAGTGACATCTCGATAACTTCCCGGACCTCGGACTGATCCTCCACAAGGAGGACGGTCTTGCCCTGCCCCCTTACCACCGCGCGTGCCTCCGTAGAAGATGCCGCCTCGATGCTTTCCGTGTCCGCTCTCGGGAAATACATTGCCACCGTCGTTCCGGCTTCGAGGGTGCTGTCTATTGTCGCCGTTCCGCCGGACTGTTTTGCAAATCCGTAGATCTGCGCGAGCCCGAGACCCGTTCCCTTGCCGACGTCCTTGGTCGTGAAGAACGGCTCGAAAGCCCGCCTCAGCACGCCGGGCGTCATGCCGGCGCCGGTATCCGTCACGCTGACCATCACGTACTCGCCGGGCGCCAGATCGAGATGCCGCGCTTTCACATCAGCCGCCGATACGTTGCGCGCCTCGATGACGAGCCGCCCGCCCTGCGGCATCGCATCGCGCGCGTTGATCGCCAGATTGAGGATCGCCGACTCGAATTGCGCGGGATCGAGGTGAGAGGGCCAGAGCCCGGGTTCGACGCGCAGCTCGACGGTGACGGCCTCGCCGACCGCCTGGCGCACCAGATCGCCGATATTGGAAACCAATAGATGCACGGCGGTGGTAACAGGCTGAAGCTGCTGGCGCCGCGCGAAAGCGAGCAGCTGGCCGGTGAGCTGTGCGCCGCGCTCGGCCGCGCGCTGCGTGGCGGTGGCCATGCGGGCGATGCGCGGGTTGCCGTCGGCGGCCACCGCGATCGCCTCGGCCTGGCCCATTACGACGGCCAATAGATTGTTGAAGTCGTGCGCGATGCCGCCGGTCAGCTGGCCGATCGCCTCCAGGCGCTGCGACTGGTGCAGGGCCGCCTCGATCTTCTGGCGCTCGGCCACCTCGGCTTCGAGCGCGCGCGACCGCTCCGCGACCAGCCGCTCCAATTCGGCCTTGTCGCGGGCCAGCACCGCTTCCGCCGTGCGGGCCTCGGTCACGTCCTGCACCGCTCCTATCATGCGGCCGGGGGCAACCAGCACGCCGGAGGTCGCGAATACCCGTTCGGCGCCGTCCGCGCGCCGCACGCGGAACTCCTCCCGGTAGGGTAGCCCGCCCTCGGCGGCGGCCCGGAAAGCCCGCGATACCCGGTCCCGGTCCTCCGGGTGGACGACCTCCAGCCATCGGTCGGAGGCCTTGGCGGCCTGCTCCGGCGAGAAGCCGAGCAACGCCGCCAGGGGGCCGTCCCACAGGTTGCGCCCGTTCGCGAGATCGGTTTCCCAGGTGCCCAGTCCTGCCGCCCCCAAGGCCACGCGCAGCCGTGCCTCGCTCTCGCGCAAGGCCGTCTCGATCTGCTTGCGCGGCGTGATGTCGATCGCGGTGCCCAGCACCCGAATGCAGCGCCCTTCGCCGTCAAACAGCCCCCGCCCCTTGGCGGCGACCCAGCGCACCACCCCGTCTTCCTTGCCGATGGTGCGGTATTCCACGTCATACAGCGCCCGCTGTTCCGGGTCGCAGGCGGCGGCATAGGCGGCGCTCACCCATTCGCGGTCATCGGGATGGAGGCGGGCATGGAAATCCTCCGCCATGGACACCGGCGCCTCGGGCGGGATGCCGAACATCGCCTTCACGACCGGCGGCCAGACCAGCACGTCGTTCACCGGGTCCACGTCCCAGAAGCCGACCTCGGCCGCCTCGGTCGCCAGCCGCAGCCGCGTCTCATTGTTGCGCAATATCTCTTCGGCCCGGTGGCGCTCCAGCGCGATCGCGGCCAAGTGGGTGCCGATCTCGATCAGTTGCGGTCTGGCGGGATTGGGGTCACGCGGCTCGCGAAAATAAAGCGCCAGACATCCGATCATGCGTCCATCGGAGGCATGGATCGGGGTCAAGCGGACCGCTTGCAGGCCCGAGGCCAGCATCAGCTCGCGCCATGCCCCGGCATATCGCTGATCTTTCGCGACATCGGATACCCGGGCGATGCGGCTGCAATGCGCCGTTTCCGCGCAGGTCACGAAATAGGGCGGCGTGATCGGAATGGTCTTGATCGCCTCGTGCAGGGCCAGCTTATAGGCCGAGGGTATGCCGGGACTGCTTCCCGGGCGGAAATGCACGCCGTCGTCGGTCAACAGAATGTCGCAGATCATCCCCGGCTCCTGCCCTTCGAGGAACAGCGTCAGCGCGTCGAGCGTATCGGCCAGCGGCGCGCCGGTCGCCACCATCTCCAGGACGCGCTTCTGGCCGAGCACGCTCTCCTCGGCGCGCTTGCGCTCGGTGATGTCGATGGTCAGGCCCGTCATAAATCCGGGCCCACCCTCTTCACCGCCGACAAAGCGGCCGCGCTCGCTGAGCCAGCGCACGGCGCCGTCGTCGCGCAGGATGCGAAATTCGGTTTCGTAGGTCCCCCTCTTCTCGACGGCTTCCTTCCAGGCTGCGATGGCGCGCGCTTTGTCGTCGGGATGGATCAGCCGCAAGCGATCCTCGACGGCCTGGGTCGTTTCGGCCTCCGCGGTGCCGAGGATGCGGTTGAGATCGGCGTCTCGCGTTCCCAGGCCGGTTGCCAAATCGGCGCGCCAGCTCCCCATCGCCGCAGCGGTCAGCGCGTCGCGCCACCGCTCTTCGTCCTGGCGCAATCGCTCGTAGGCCTGGCGCAGCGACCGTTCCGCGGTGCGGCGGATGCGCGCCGTCTCGATATTGGCGGCGACGCGGGCGATGAGTTCGCGGGCGCTGAACGGCTTGACCAGGTAATCGTCGGCGCCGGCTTCGAGGCCGTCGCGGCTCGCCTCCTCGCCGGCGCGCGCCGACAACAGGATGACCGGAAGCCCGGCAAGGTCCGGATCGGCGCGCACCGCGCGCAACAGCGCGTACCCGTCCATCCGCGGCATCATGACGTCGCTGAGCAGCAGATCGGGCAGCTCGGCCCGTAACGCCGCCAGCGCCTCCGCGCCGTTGGCGGCGGCGCGCACCCGGTAGCGGACGCCGAGCAGGCGCCTCAGATAGTCGCGCATATCGGCGTTGTCGTCGGCAATCAGGACCGTCGCGCGCTCGCCCTCCGCCGCGGCGGAAGCGGGGATCTGCCGCTCGGACAGGAGCGCAGGCTCGATCTCCGGCGCGGCGGACCCGTCCGCCTCGGGCAGCCAGCGCAGCGCCTCCTCGACAAAGGGCTCCGCGCCGAGCCCGGTCGCGGCCGGAGTGCGTTCGGCGCGCAATCGGTCCGGCGGCAGGTGCGCCGTTCCCAACGGGATCGTCACCGTGAAGGTGCTGCCCGCGCCGGGGATGCTTGCGACCCGTACGGCACCGCTGTGCAGCCGCACAAGCTCCTGCACCAGGGCGAGACCGATGCCGGTGCCCTCGTGGGTGCGCCCTTGCACGCCCGCGACGCGATGGAAGCGGTCGAACAGGCGCGGGATCTCGCGCGCCGGGATGCCGATGCCGGTGTCCTCCACGCTGAGCGCCGCGCTCCCACTCTCCCGCCGCAACCGCACGGCGATGCCGCCCTTGAGCGTGAACTTGAAGGCATTGGAGAGAAGGTTGAGGACGATCTTCTCCCACATGTCGCGATCGACCCAGACCGGCTCGCCGAGCGGCGGGCAATCGACTGCGAGGCTGAGCCCGGCCTTGTCGGTGGCGGCGCGGAATACGCTGGCGAGATCGGCGGTCGCGGTCGACAGATCGGCCGGCTCGTAGGACGCCTCGACCCGTCCCGCCTCAATGCGCGAGAAATCGAGCAAGGTGTTGACCAGCCGCAGCAGGCGCAAGCCGTTGCGGTGGACGAGGGCAAGATCGTCGCGCCGCCCGGGCATTTCCTGCGCCGGGGCGGCGAGCATGTCTTCGAGCGGCCCCAGCATCAGGGTCAGCGGCGTGCGGAACTCATGGCTGACATTCGAGAAGAAGGCGGTCTTGGCACGGTCGATCTCGGCCAGTGCCTCGGCGCGCCTGCGCTCTTCCTCATAGGCGCGGGCGTTGGCGATCCCCGCCGCAATCTGTCCGGCCAGCAGTCCGACAAACCCGCTATACTCCCCCTCGAAGAGCAGGTACGGATTGAGCCCGGCGACGAGGAACCCGGCAATCCCGGTTTGGCCTTGTTCTGACAAAGGCATCACGACGGCGCGGGCCGGCGGCCGGTCCCACACGCCTGTCGGCAGATGCGCGAGCCGGGATTGGAGATCCTCGACAAGCAGCGGCTCGCCTCTCGCTTTGGCCTCCGCGAGCGGCCAGATCGTGTTGGCGTCTTCCAGATCAACGGCGGGCGGCGCCGCCGAATCGCCGGGCTCGACACCGACCCGGGCAACCAGGCGAGCACTGCGGCCGCCGCCCTCGCCCAGATAAAGTATGGCGAAAGGGAGGTCGTGCGCATTGCGGGAAATGCAGGTTGCAGCGGCTGCGCAGACCTGCTCGGGCGTATGCGTCTCGGAGGCCGTCGCGGCGACCTCACGCAGCAGCTTGAGACGGCGCTCACCGATCACCCGGGAGGTTTCGTCCGTGACTGCACAAAAAAGCCCGCCGATTTCTCCCCGATCATTGCGGATCGGGCTGTATGAGAAAGTGAAATAGGTCTCTTCCGGATAGCCGTAGCGCTCCATTACGAGCAGCAGCGCCTCGTCGAAAGTCGCTTCCCCGCGCTCCAGGACCGCTTCGGTGCGGGGGCCTATAAGATCCCAAATCTCAGCCCAGACCGCGCGAGCGGATTGCCCAAGGGAGCCGGGGTGCTTCTTGCCGAGAAAGGGTCGATAAGCGTCGTTGTAGAGATTGACGAGTTGCTGTCCCCACCACACGAACATGGCGTAGCGCGAGCTGAGCATGATGCCGACAGCCGTTTGCAGGCTCTGCGGCCATTGCTCGGGCACGCCCAGCGGGGTCTTCGACCAATCGAAGGCGCGCATCAGCGCGCCCATCTCGCCGCCATCGGCGAGAAAACCCGCGACGCCGCGATCCCGTTTCGGCCTCGCCGTCATCGCCGCCTCTTCACGGCATCCTCGCCGGCGTTGCCAGCGCCGATCGAGAGCACGGCCTGTCTACCGGGAAGCGGAGGTCGGATCCCGGCAGGTAACGACGCTTTCGCCAAGCGCCTCCTCCAAGAAATTAATCCATGAGAATTCGGAGGATCGGCTCTCTCCATAAAACCTCTCCTGGCCGGCCTTTCCGGGGCTTTACTTGATAAAATATTGTCCGCGCACCCTATCGTCGTCGTTCGGCTCTGACAAGCACTCGGCCCCGATGCGGCAAGCGCAGTCGGTTCCGCAGGAACTGCTGGTTGCCGGTTCGGGAGGATCGCCGCCGGCCCAAGTTTTTTCTCAAAGCGCAGGCGCCGCGCTTCGGCCCTGTCGACAGGCGGCTTCCGGCCTTCGTAGACGCCGCGCGCCTTGTCAGCTCTCGTTCAGCGCGATCGCAATATTGCCGAAGCGGTCGAGGCCGGCCGTGGCGCCGGGCGGCACCACGCAGGTCGAGTCGTATTCCTCGACGATGCAGGGCCCCGGACAGGGGATGGCGAGATCGGCGCGGTTGAGGATGCGGGTCTCGCGCCAGCCTTGCGCCGCCCCGAAATAGGCCATGCGCGCGGGCTGCGCGATCGTGACCCCTTGCGGCAGTGCGGCCCCGGCGGCGAGGGCGGCGCGCGGCGGGTCGCTGATCCCGCGCCCGACGAGCTTCAGCGTCATCAGTTCGACCGGCTCTTCGGCGCCGGCGCGGTGGCCGTAGGTCTTTTCGTGCTCGCGGCCATAGGCCTCTTCGAGCGCCGCGAGCGCCGGCCGGTCGATCGCGCCATCGGGCACCCTGACCTCCAATTCGAAGGACTGGCCCTGGTAGCGGAGCGCCGCGCCGCGTTCGAGGACGATCCGCTCGGGAGGAAACCCGTCGGCCCTGAGGCGCTCGCGCGCCGCCTGTTCGAGCGCGTCGAGAAGGACGCTCACTTCGGCGGGGTCGATCTCGGAGAGCAGCGCCTTGCGGGTTTGCGAGAAATGATATTCGACCTCGGAGTAGAGGAGACCGAAGGACGAGAACACGCCGGCCGAGGGCGGGATCAGCACGCGTGCGATCCCGAGCGCGGCGGCCATCACCGCGGCAAACAGCGGTCCATTGCCGCCAAAGGCGACGAGCGCGTAATGCCGCGGGTCGCGGCCGCGCTCGCTCGATACCGCCTTGATCGCGCGGATCATGTTGGAGGCGGCGATCAGAAAGGCGCCGTGCGCCGCCGCGTCGACGCCGAGCCCGAGCGGACGCGCAATCTGTTCGGCAAGCGCCGCCCGCGCCTTCTCGGCGTCGAGCGGCAACGCCCCGCCGACCAGATGCGCGGGGTTCAGATAGCCGAGCACAAGATTGGCGTCGGTCACGGTCGGCCGGGTGCCGCCGCGGCCGTAGCAGACCGGGCCCGGCGCCGCGCCGGCGCTCTCCGGCCCGACCTGGAGGGCGCTGCCCTGGTCGATCCACAGGATCGAGCCGCCGCCGGCGCCGACCTCGGCGAGATCGATCGCCGGCACCTTCAACGTATAACCGGCGCCCGACAACAGGCGCGAGCCGATCATGACCCCGCCCCCGACCGCATATTCGAGCGCCCGGCTGACCTCGCCGTCCTCGATCAGTGAGGCCTTGGCGGTCGTGCCGCCCATGTCGAACGAGATCGCCTTATTGATGCCGAGCTGACGGGCCAGCGCGCGCACCCCGACGACCCCCGCGGCCGGTCCCGACTCGATGATATGGATCGGTTTTTCGGCGGCGGCTTCGGCGGTGGTCAACCCGCCGTTCGACTGCATCAGCAACAGCGGCGCGCCGATGCCGATCTGCGCCAGGCGGGTTGTGAGACTCGCCAGGTATTTTTCGACGATCGGCTTGACATAGGCGTTGATGACCGTGGTCGAGGTCCGCTCGTATTCGCGGATCTCCGGCAGGACCTCCGCGCTGAGGCACAGGGTCAGCCCCGGCGCCAGCCGCGCCGCGACCTTTTTGACCAATTCCTCATGGGCTGGGTTGGCATAGGCGTGCAACAAAGAGACCGCGACCGCCTCGACCTCCTCCCGCAACAGCCGGTCGAGGGCGCGCGCGACCTCCTCTTCGGATAATGGGCGCAGGATCTCGCCCCGGGCGTTGACCCGCTCGTCGATTTCGACCCGCAGATGGCGCGGGATGAGCGGCGGCGGCTTTGTCCAGGACAGATCGTAGAGCCGCGGGAAGCGCAAGGTGCGGATCTCGAGCACGTCGCGGAAGCCCCTGGTCGTGATCAGACCGGCGCGCGCCCCTTTTCGTTCGAGGATCGCATTGGAGGCGATTGTCGTGCCGTGCAGGACCTCGATGATCCCGGCGCTGTCGATCCCGCGCTCGGCGAGGATCTGCTGCAATCCCTCGGCAATCGCGGCGGCATAGTCGTCGACCGTCGACGACACCTTGCGGGTGATGCGCTCGCCCTCGTCGCCGAGCAATACGATGTCGGTGAAGGTGCCGCCGATATCGACCCCGATCCGGAATCCGGTCATGCGCAATTGCCCGCTTGCAACAAAGGATTGGTATTGCCGTTGACCGGTCCGCCGGCAATCCACAGATATGATTTTACAATACCTGGCTGACTCATATCCCGGAGCCCTGTTCTCATTATGCAGCGACGTAGCGGCCGCGTCTCATTGTCCCCGAAGACAGCGGGCCGACCACCGGCAATGCGCCAGACAACTCTCGAATCCGCCCTGTGCCGGGCCATTCAGGAACGCCTCCTCGTCAGGCTCGAATACGATCGGGACTTCGCGCCGCGACTCTTCGCCCCTCATGCGGTCTATCGCTCCACAAGAAACAAGATCAACGTCAGCGGTACGCAGATTGAAAATCCGATGCAGCCGCTCGACAGTTTTGAGCCGCGGATCTTCGAGATCGGGCGGATCCGAGCCTGCGAGATCACCTTTCACCACTTCCAGCCCGACACCTGGTTCGATCGTCTCGATCCCCGCTACCAAAACGGGATCATCTGCTCCGTCTAGCTACTCCGCGGCAAGCGCGTATTCAGGCGGCTCCCAGCTGATCGCCGGCGGTTCTTGCCAGTTGCGCTGCGCGCGCAGGTGCTCGCGCCATTGCCGCGTCGCCGCTTCGTCGATTGCAGGCGGCGCGCCCGCGATCACCACGCCGTAATCGCGCCGCGCTGCTTCGGGCGAGACCAGTTCGTTGCGCACGTCGTGCAACACCAATGTCGGATCGCGCTCCAGGGGGTCGCCCCAGCCGCCGGCGCCCGCGACCTCGTGACGGAACACGTCGCCGCGGCGGATCGTCATCGTCAATTTCGCCGGCAGTGGTTGGTTCTCCGCCTGCGGGTTCAGATAATTCATCGACGGCCGGCCCGGCCCGCCGCCGTAGAGACCGTAAGGGCGGAAGCGGCGCCGGTCGGAACGCACCTGCAGGATCCCCTCCTCGGCAAGAAAGCGGTAGTCGCGGCGGAACGGCGCGCCGCCGCGGAACTTCCCCGGGCCCATCGCATCGGCGATGAATTCATAGGCGAGGATCTCGATCGGCTGCTCGCTCTCCGTGACCTCGACCGGCTGCGAGGCCATATTGGCAAAGATGTTCGAATTGCCGTCGAGCCCGTCGGCATAGGGCCGTCCGCCCCAGGCGCAGCAGGTGAAGTCGACATAGATGAAGGGGCGCCGGTCGGGATGATAGCCGCCGATCGAGATCCCGGTATTGCCGCCGTCGGAAGCGGCAAATACCGCGTCGGGCAGCATCTGCGCGAGCGCCCCGAACAGGCAATCGACCATGCGGAAGCCGGTCAGGCCGCGCGCCGCGCAGGCGGCCGGCAATACGGCATTGGCGATCGTCCCCGGCGGGGCCACGACCTCGATCGCGCGAAAGACGCCCTCATTGTTCGGGATGTTGGCCGGCAGGACCGAGCGGATCGCGCAATAGCTCGCCGATTTGGTGAAGGAGAGCGTGTTGTTGATCGCGCCCTTGACCTGCGGCGACGACCCGGTCCAATCGACCCGCAGGCGGTCGTCCTGTTTGGTGATCGTAACATTGAGCGGGATCGGCCGGTCGAGGTCTATGCCGTCGTCGTCGATATGGTCGCAGAAGCGGTAGATCCCGTCGGGCAATTCGCGGATTGCGGCGCGCGTCAGGCGCTCCGAATAGGCGATCAATTCGCCCATCAGATGCTTCAATTCCGCCGGCCCGTAGCGTCGCGCGAGGTCGAGGAGCGCGGTCTCGGCGATATGGCAGGCGGCGAGCTGGGCGCGCAGATCGCCGAACACCTTGACCGGCACGCGGACATTGCGCTCGACGAGAGACCACAAGGTGTCATTCCGCTGCCCGCGCTCATAGAGCTTCAACGGCGGGATGCGCAGCCCTTCCTGATAGATCTCGGTCGAATCGGAGGCGTTCGAGCCCGGTACCCGGCCGCCGACGTCGGTATGGTGGCACACCGTCCCGGCATAGGCGAGGAGCGCGCCGTCGTGATGGATCGGCTTGAAGACAAAGATGTCGGGCAGGTGCATGCCGCCGGCGAACGGGTCGTTCAGGATGAACACGTCGCCGGGAAAGATCCGGCCGGCAAAGCTCTCGAGGATCGCCGCCATTGCCGTCGGCATCGAGCCGAGATGGCCCGGCAAGGTCAGCCCCTGCGCCGCGAGCCGGCCGTCGGCGTCGAACATCGCGGTCGAATAATCCATATTGTCCTTCAACACGCCCGAATAGGTCGTGCGAAAGATCGTCAAGGCCATCTCGTCGGCGACCGAGAACAGGGCGTTCTTGAACAGTTCGAAGGCGATCGGATCACTCGGCATTGCCGTCCTCCGCATGACCCGCCCGGGCGGGCGGCAGGCGCACTTCGGTTTTCGCGCGCTCCTCCTGGAGCAATAGAAAAGCGGAGGCGTCGCGCTCCGCCCAGCCGCGCGCGACCGCCGCCGCCATGTCCTGTTCGCACAGCGCGGCGAGGGGCACCGGCGTGTCGGTCTCTCGCGCCAGATCGAGCGCCAGCCCGAGATCCTTATGCGCCAGGGCGAGCGAGAAGCGCGGCGCGAAATCGCCGCGCAGATAGGTCGCGGGCAACCGCACCTTGAGGCTCATCATGTTGCCGAGCGCGGCTTCGTTGAACACTTCGACGAGCGTTGCCGCGTCGATCCCGGCTTTCACGCCCGCGGTCCAGCATTCGGCCATCACGAGATCGAGCGTGAAGCTTGCGCAATTGTGCATGATCTTGGCGACCGAGGCGGTGCCGATGCCGCCGGTATGGAGGACGCGCTTGGCGACCGCCGCGAACAGCGGACGGGCGCGCGCGAACGCCTCCGGCTCGCCCCCGGCCATGACCAGCAGGTCGCGCGTCTCGGCCCCTTCCTTGCCGCCGCTGACCGGCGCATCCAGCATTGCGACGCCGCGCTCGGCGAGAATTGCGTGCACCCGCCGCACCAAGGCGGGCGCATTGGTCGTGTGATCGATATAGAGCGCGCCGGGCCGCATATGTGCGGCAATTCCCTGGGCGCCCAGGCAGACCTCCTCCATCTCCGCCGGTCCCGGCAGACAGGTGGCGACGACCTCGCTTGCGGCAGCCAATGCCGCCGGCGTATCGGACCACAAGGCGCCCGCGGCGACGAGCGCCTCTGCCGCCTCGCGCCGCCGGTCGTGCACCACGAGCGCATGGCCGGAAGCGAGCAACTGCCCGGCGATCGGCGCGCCGATATTGCCCAGACCGATGAACCCGATCTTCATGGCGACTGTCCCATGACTCGGCCGGCAGGCGTTGGAAAGCCGGCAGAAAGCCCCTCACCCCGGCCCTCTCCCCGCAACGCGGGGAGAGGGAGGGACCCGCGAAGCGGGAGGGTGAGGGGCAGAGGGCGACAGGCCGTTGCTGCTCTTAAAAGACTGCATAAGCGGTCGCCCGTCTACACGGTCGGCTTGATGTTCTGGTTGAGGCGGAACAGGTTGGTCGGGTCGTAGCGGTTCTTCAACGCGACGAGCCGTCCGTAATTGTGGCTGTAGGCGGCTCCGATCCGGGTGCCTTCCTCGGCGTCGAGGTGGTTGACATAGACCGTGCCGCTGGCAAAGGGCTCGACCGCATTCCAGAACTCCCGGGTCCACTCTATATGACCGGCCGCTTCGGCGGGGTCGTTCCATTGCGAGATGACGTCGTAATCCCACTGGTCGTCGCGCAATCCGAAGGCGGTCGCATTCGCGTCGACTCGGCTGGCGGCGCCGTGGACGTGGAAAAACCCGACCATCGATAAGGGCGAGCGCATCGTCATGGCCCGCTCCACCAGGATGTCCAGGACGTCGTCGCCCAGTTCCTTCAGGAAGCTCGATTTCCAGTAGCGCTGCACCCCGCCATAGGGAAAGGCGGCGTCGAACATCGTGTTCAGTTCGACATAGGTCGTCGGGGCGATCGTGTCGACGAGGGGCGAGCCGAATTTCCGCACCGGCGCCACCAATCTCTCCCCCTCGGCGAGATCGCCGATATGGCCGACCACAAGGGCGACGACCGGGGTGCCGTCATGCGCGGTCATTAGGGCAGCAAAGGCGGTCAATTCGTCGGGGCAGGCGCGCGCATAGTCCCGGTAGAACCGCATGACCTCGCGGGCCTTCGCCATCGGGTGCAGCACCATTCCGGCCAAGACCGGGCCGACCGGATGAAGCCGGTATTCGAACGACGTGACGATGCCAAAATTGCCGCCGCCGCCGCGCAGTCCCCAGAACAGCTCCGGGTGGCTGTCGGCGCTCGCGGTCAGACACTCCCCGTCGGCAGTGACGAGATCGGCCGAGAGCAGGTTGTCGCAGCTGAGGCCGTGCTTGCCCATCAGCCAGCCGAGACCGCCGCCCAGGGTCAATCCGGCAATGCCGGTCGTCGACACGACCCCGCCGGTGCTGGCGAGGCCAAAGGCCTGCGTCTCGCGGTTGTATTCGCCCCAGGTGAGCCCGGCCTGGGCGCGCGCGACGCGCGCGACCGGGTCGACCCACAGGCCCTTCATCGGCGACAGGTCGATCATCAGCCCGCCCTCGCAGACGGCGTTGCCGGTGATGTTGTGGCCGCCGCCGCGCACCGACACCAGGATCCGGTGGGTGCGGGCAAAGCGCACCGCGGCAATGACGTCGGCGACCCCGGCGCAGCGGGCGATCAGGGCCGGGCGCCGGTCGATCATGCCGTTCCACACCCGGCGCGCCTGATCGTAGCCGTCCTCGCCGGGGCGCAGCAGCGGGCCGCGCAGCCGGGCGGCAAAATCCTGCACCGCGGTTTCTTCGAGGATCCTGTCCGCGCCTTCGGCGGTGACGACGCGCAAATCGGTCATGGCTCTTTCCTCCCCTGCTCCTTGTTTGTGTTCGCTTTGTTACATCGACACGGCACCAGGTAGTGTCTCACATGCGTCTGGAGAGCCGTCCCATGTCCTTCGAGGCCTCGCTTCGCAAGGCACCTCAGGATGAGGATTTCTCTTAATGCCATCAAGAACGTTCCTCATGCTGAGGAGCGCCCTTTGGGGCGCGTCTCGAAGCACGCCGGATGCTGATGCACCATCAAACCGAGACACGACTCGGCGCTGACAGAGCTGCGCTACAGCGCGTAAAGGCGCACGGCATTGTCCCACAGGATCTTCTTTTTGCTCGACTCTGACAACGGCAAGGCGAGGAAACGGTCCATCGCCTTCGGATATTTCGAGTCGCCGTGCGGGTAATCGGTCGTGGTGACGAGGTTGTCGTCGCCGAAGGCGGCGGCGACATGGGCGACAAACTCCTCGTCGCACTCGACCGCGCAGAACCCCTGCCTGCGGAAATATTCCGAGGGCGGCATCGTCAGGTGGGTCATCTCGCCATAGGGCTCGCGCCATTCGTAATGCTCGTCCATGCGGCCGAGCCAGAACGGCAGCCAGCCGCATTGCCCTTCGAGAAAGGCAAAGCGCAGACGCGGGAAGCGCTCCATGACCCCGCCCATGATGACGTCCATCGCGGCCAGCATCTGCTCCATCGAATGGGTCGCGATATGGGCGATGCCCATGGTCTTGAAGCGGTCGGCGCCGGCGGCGCGCATGCGCGAGCCGGTGGTCTCGTGAAAGCCGACAGGGACGTTCAATTCCTGGCAGACCGCCCACAGCGGATCGTAATAAGGATCGTGCCAGGGTCGCTCGTTGTAGAGGTTCGGGCGCAGGAACACCGCCTTCATGCGCAATTCGGTAATGGCGCGGCGCACCTCGCACACCGCGCTGTCGACGTCATGCGCCGAGACCGCGGCGGCGCCGAACATCCGCGCGGGATCCGCGGCCTCGATGTAATCGTGCAGCCAGTCGTTATAGGCCCGGCACGCGGCGGCAGCGAGGCGCGGGTCCATCCGGGTGAAGGCGGTCACATACATCGCCGAGGTCGGGTAGAGGATGGCCAGATCGAGCCCCTCCTTGTCCATCGCCCGGCGCTGCGATTCGGGGTCGAAACGGCGCGCGATCTCCTCGGCATAGCGCGCGCCGAGCGCCGTCTCCTCGGCGTCACTGAGAGCCGGCCAGTCGCCTCCCGGCATCGCCGCCATGACCTCGCCCTCGACCAATGTGCGGATGTCCCAGCGGCGCTCGTCGAGCCGCCGCGGCGCCCGTTCTCGGAACTCGGGGTCGATATAGCGCTGCCACAGATCGACCGGTTCCATCACATGCATCTCGGCGTCGATCATCCGGAAGCCGTTTTTCGCCATCGCGCGCCTCCTCTCTCGAAGGCGACGATAGCGGAGGCCGGAGGCCGCGTAAATTCATCAGCCGCGCCGGTGTTCTGTGAACCGGTTCACAAACGGAGGCGGCAGATGCGGCGACAATAGGGCGACGGTTATCGGCCATCCTCGCTGTGAAATTCCGGACGATAGGGAAAAACATGATCGACACGGTTCTGCCCGCGCTCACTGCCGCATGGGCGACGATGATGGCCGCAGCAGCGTTGTTCACGACCGCGCTCGCCTTGTCGCAAATCTGGGACAGCGCGATCTATTTCAGCGCGCTGCCGGCCGTGCTGGGCCTCGACATGTAGACTCGACATGTAGAGTGGGGGCGCCCCTCAATACCCTCGCTGCCAGTCGACGACGTTCTGCAATGGTGCGCCGGCGAGATAGGCGCGCAGGTTGTCGCAGAACAGTTCGATCGCGCGGTGGCGCTCGTCGTCGCTGGCGCCGGAGACGTGCGGCGTGATCAAGACCTTCGGGTTCTGCCACAGCCGCGCCGCGGGCGGGCGCTCGAACTCGCCGTCATAGACGTCGAGCGCGGCGCCGCGCAGATGGCCGCTCTCGATCGCTGCGGCGAGCGCCTCTTCGTCGACGATCTCGCCGCGGGCGAGGCTGACCAACACGCTGCCCGGCTTCATCAGGGCAAAGCGGTCCCTATTGAACAGACGGGTGGTTTCCGGCGTCCACTGGCAGGAGATCACGACAAAATCGCTCACCGGCAGCCATTCGTCGAGAGCGTCGGCGCGGTCGAGCCGGCTGAACCCCGGCGGCAATGGCGCTTCAGGTTCGACCGCGCGCCTGGTGCCGAGAACCTTGAGGCCGAGCGCGGCCAAAAGCCGCCCGACCTCGCGCCCGATCCCGCCGGCGCCGACCACCAGGGCGGTCTTGCCGGCCAATAACAGCGGCCGGTAGGCGCGATGATCGAACGCGGCCCTGTCGCGATCCAGGGTCGCGCGGTTGAAGCTTTTGGCGAAATAGAGGATCCCGGCCACCGCCCATTCCGCCATCGCCAATGTATTGCCCGAGCCGCGCGAGGTCGTCACGATCACGTCGCTGCCCCACAGATCGCCAAGGCGCAGATTGCTCGCTCCCGCCGGGCGCTGGTGAAACCATCTGAGCCGCGGCGCCCGCGCGCGCAGGTCGAGCGGAAACGGCCATCCGCCGAGGATCACTTCGGCCCCGGCGAGCAGCCGGTCGCGTTCCGCGCGGGTCCCGGCGCCGAGGGAGGCTCTCGGGAGATAGCGCGACGCCGCATAGGCCGGCCAGGTTTCGCGGATCTCGCCGTCGAACCAGCCCCCGGCGTCGGTCAGACGGACCGCCGGATCGACCGCTTCGATCGCGGCACGCTCGGCCGCATTGATGCGCTGGATATTGAGAACCTCGACCTGTCGCATGCCCGCCTTCCCAAGAGTTACCCAGTGGCCGAGGCTGCACCACCACGGTAGAAAATGGTGCAGCGCCGGCAGTATTGACCCTCACCTGCCTCCCCCGGCTTTCGCCGGGATCGGCACCCTCTCCCGCAATGCGGGAGAAGGGGGACCAGCCCGCAGGGCTGGTGGGTGAGGGTCGAGACCCCGCATTTTCACGAGAGCCCGAGCGCGGAATATAGGGCGCGCTCCCAGACCGATTCTACCTTCGGCCGGCCTTGAATGACGTTAAGCGCCGCGGTGCTGCGAGCGGGAGCGCACCCTCTCGCCAGTTGAGATTGCGGTCCCCCGCGCCTGCCGGTTGTTGCCACGACAAAGACCGCCGCGGCGACCCGGCCGCCCGGCCCCGACACGCGATCGGAGATTGGACAATGGAACAACGCGCCCGCCCCCTCGCCGTCGTCACCGGCGCCTCGACCGGCATCGGCTACGAACTCGCCAAATGCTGCGCGCAAAACGGCTTTGACCTTGTCATCGCCGCCGACGAAGCCAGGATCGCCGAGGCGGCGCAGGAGTTGCGCGGCTGCGGCGCGGCTGTCGAAGCGGTCGAAGCCGACCTCGCCGCCCTCGACGGCGTCGATAAGCTCTACGCCGCCGTGGAGCGGCAGGGCCGCCCGGTCGACGCCCTGCTCGCCAATGCCGGCCGCGGCCTCGGCAAGGCGTTTCTCGACCAGGACTTCGCCGAGGTGATGCGGGTCGTCAACACCAACATCACCGGGACGCTCTCCCTGATCCAGAAGATCGGGCGCGACATGCGCGCCCGCGGCTCCGGCCGGATCCTGATCACCGGCTCGATCGCCGGTCTGATGCCGGGGACGTTCCAGGCGGTCTACAACGGCACCAAGGCCTTTCTCGATTCGTTCTCGTTTGCCTTGCGCCATGAAGTGAAGGATGCCGGGATTACCGTCACCTGCCTGATGCCGGGCGCCACCGAGACCGAGTTCTTCGAGCGCGCCGACATGATGGACACCAAGATCGGCACCGCCAAAAAGGACGATCCCGCCGATGTCGCGCGCCAGGGTTTTGACGCGATGATGAAGGGCGAGGGCGACGTCGTCACCGGATGGCAGAACAAATTGCAGGCGGCGATCGCCCGCGTCGCGCCGCGCGACGCGCTCGCCGAGATGCACCGCCGCCAGGCGCAGCCCGGCACCGCGGCGGCGGAGTGAGGCCGATGAAAGCCCTGTGCTGGCACGGCAAAGGCGATGTTCGCGTCGACACGGTGCCCGACCCGAAGATCGAGCATCCGCGCGACGCGATCATCAGGGTGACGGCCTCAGCAATCTGCGGCTCCGATCTGCACATCTATGACGGCGTGATCCCGACGATGGAGGCAGGCGACGTCCTCGGCCACGAGACGATGGGCGAGGTCGTCGAGGTCGGTCGTGAAAACACGGCGCTCAAGGTCGGCGACCGCGTCGTCGTGCCGTTCACGATCGCCTGCGGCGAATGCTTCTTCTGCAAGCGCGGCTTTTATTCCGCCTGCGAGCGCACCAACCCGAACGCCAAGATGGCCGAAAAATTATGGGGCCATTCGCCGGCCGGATTGTTCGGCTATTCGCACATGCTGGGCGCCTATCGCGGCGGCCAGGCGGAATATCTGCGCGTCCCCTATGCCGATGTCGGTCCGATCAAGGTGCCGTCCGGGCTCGAGGACGAGCAGGTCCTGTTCCTGTCGGACATCTTTCCGACCGGCTACATGGCGGCCGAGTTCTGCAACATCCAATCGGGCGACACGATCGCGATCTGGGGCTGCGGGCCGGTCGGGCAGATGGCGATCCGCAGCGCCTTTCTGTTGGGCGCCGGGCGGGTCGTCGCCATCGACACGATCCCCGAGCGGCTGGCATTAGCCCGCACCGCTGGAGCCGTGACGCTCGATTTCATGCGGGAGGACATCTATGACCGCCTGCAGGAGATGACCCATGGGCGCGGCCCGGACGCCTGCATCGACGCGGTCGGCACCGAGGCGGCGGCGACCGCCAGCCTCGATTCGGCGCTCGACCGGATCAAGGTCGCGACCTTCATGGGCACCGACCGGCCGCATGTCTTGCGGCAGGCGATCCATTGCTGCCGCAATTTCGGCACCGTATCGATCGTCGGCGTCTATGGCGGCTTTCTCGACAAGGTGCCGATGGGCTCGGCGATCAACCGCGGCCTCACCTTGCGCATGGCGCAGACCCCGGTGCAGCGCTACCTGCCGCAGCTGATGGAGCGGATCGAGAAGGGCGAGATCGACCCCTCCTTTGTCATCACCCACCGCGTCGGCCTCGCCGACGGGCCGGCGCTCTACAAGAAATTCCGCGACAAGGAGGACGGCTGCATCAAGGTGGTGATGAAGCCCTGAACGGAAGGTGGATCATGGCACTCCAGGAAGCAACCCTCCAGGCGCTGCGCCAGCGGGAGCAGCAATAGCCCGTCACCTTCAGCCCCTCACCCCGGCCCTCTCCCTCCCCGGGCTTGACCCGGGGATCAGCGGGGAGAGGGAGGGACCCGCGCTGAAAGCGCGGGAGGGTGAGGAGCTTTCGCTGGTCTTCACACCCGCTTCGGTCCGGCCTCCTTGAGCGGCAGCGAGCGGATGCGGTTGCCGGTCGCGGCGAACAGCGCATTGCACAGGGCCGGGGCGAGCGGCGGCAAAGGCGGTTCGCCGGCGCCGCCCCAGAACCCGCCGCTCGGCACCAGGACGGTCTCGACCTTTGGCATGTCGGCGAGGCGCAGCATTTCGTAGTCGTTGAAATTGCCCTCGCGCACCCGCCCGTCCGCAATCGTGATCGTGCCGTAGAGCGCCGCCGTCAATCCGTAGACGATGCCGCTTTCGATCTGCGAGACGAGGATTGCGGGGTTGACGACATGGCCGGTGTCGATCGCCGCGACGACGCGATGCACGGTGACGCCGTCCCTGCCGCCGGCCGAGGCTTCGACAACCTGCGCGCAAATGCTGCCGTAGCTTTCGGCGAGCGCGATGCCGCGCACGATCCCGGGCGCCGGCGGCTTGTCCCACTCCGCTTTCCTGGCCGCGGCGTCGAGCACGGCCAGTTGCTTCGGGCTTTTCGCCAGGAGTTTGCGGCGGAACCGGTAGGGGTCCAGGCCCGCCGCATGCGCCATCTCGTCGACAAAGGATTCGCGGAAGAACAGGTTCTGCGAATGGTTGACCGAGCGCCAGAAGCCGACCGGCACGGGGGTTTTGCGCATCGCGTAATCGACGCGGTAGTTCGGCACGTCGTAGTTCATCTCCTCGGTGAAGCCGCTGGCAAAGCTGCGGTCGACGCCGCCGTTGAGCCGCTTCGGAAACAACGAGGCGATGATCGACGGGCCGGTGAGCCGGACCTGCCAGGCGATCGGCCGGCCGGCGCCGTCGAGCCCGGCGACGAGCTTCGCCATCGCCATCGGCCGGTAGAAATCGTGGCGGGTGTCCTCCTCGCGCGTCCACAGCAATTTGACCGGCCGACCCACCGCCTTGGCGACCAATACCGCCTGGCGGACAAAATCCTGCGCGGTGCCGCGCCGGCCGAAGCCGCCGCCGGCCATCGTCTTGTGGACGACGACCTTTTCCGGCGGCACCCCGGCCGCCGCCGCCGCCGTGGCGAGCGCGGCGTCGCCGTTCTGCGTCGGAACCCAGACCTCGACCCGCTCCGCCGTCACCTGCGCGGTGCAGTTCTGCGGCTCCATCGTCGCATGGGCGAGAAACGGCACCCGATATTCGGCCTCGATGCGCTTGGCCGCTCCGGCGATCGCGGCGGCGAAATCGCCGTCCTCGCGGATCACCGCCGCGTCCGGCGCGGCAAGCCCGTCCTGCAATGCGGCGGCGATCGTCGCGCTCGACGCCCGGCCCTGCGGCCCCTCCTGCCAATTGACCGGCAGGGCGTCGATCGCCTTCTTCGCGGTCCACCAACTGTCGGCGACGACGACCGCCGCATCCGGCAGGGCGACGACCCGGCGCACGCCCTTGAGATTTCTTATCCTTGATTCGTCATAGGATTTGAGGCGGCCGCCAAAGACCGGACATTGCGCGATCGCGGCATAGAGCATTCCCGGCACGCGCACGTCGATGCCGAAGACCGGCTGCCCGGTGACCTTGGCCTTGGTGTCGAGGCGCTTCTGCGCGGTCCCGATCAGGGTCCAGTCCTTCGGGTCTTTGAGCGCGACAGCGGCGGGCGGCGGCAGGTGCGCGGCCGCGGCGGCGAGCTGTCCGTAACGCAGCCTGCGCCCGCTCGGCTCGTGCATGACGATGCCGTTCTCGGTACGGCATTCGCCGGCCGGAACCTGCCACTCTTGCGCCGCCGCGGCGACCAGCATGTGGCGCGCGGCCGCGCCGGCCCGGCGCAGGAAGTCCTGCGAGCCGCGCACCGACCGGCTGCCGCCGGTCGACATCGGGCCCCAGGCATGATGGCGCTTCAAGTTCTCCTCAGGGGCGACGTATTCCGCGCGCACCTTGTTCCAGTCGCAGTCCAGTTCCTCGGCGACCAGCATCGGCAAGGCGGTCATCACGCCCTGGCCGATCTCCGAGCGGGCGACGCGGATGACGACCGTGTCGTCGGACCGGATCACGACCCAGGCGTCGATCTCGGCCTCGCCGGGCGCCGCGGCCGCCTCTACCGCCGCGGGCAGACGGAAGCCGAGCGCCAATCCGCCGCCGATTGCGGCGACGCTGGCGATAAAGGAGCGGCGGCTCACTTGCGGGAGCGTCGACATCGCGATTGTCCCCCTCACGCCTTGGCGGCGGTGTGGATCGCCGCGCGGATGCGGGCATAGGTGCCGCAGCGGCAGATGTTGGTGATCGCCCGGTCGATGTCGGAGTCGCTCGGCTGCGGCGTCTCTTTCAACAGGGCCGCCGCGGCCATGATCATGCCGCTCTGGCAATAGCCGCATTGCGGCACGTCATGGGCGATCCAGGCCTGCTGGACCGGATGCAAGGCGCCCTCATGCCCGAGACCCTCGATCGTCGTGACCGCCCGGCCCGCGACCGCGCCGACCGGCACCGAGCAGGAGCGCGCCGGGGCGCCGTCGAGATGCACGGTGCAGGCGCCGCATTGCGCGATCCCGCAGCCGTATTTGGTGCCGACGAGACCGAGCGCGTCGCGCAGAACCCATAGGAGCGGCGTATCCGGCTCGACGTCGACCTCGTGAACCTGCCCGTTGACGGTGAGGCGAGGCATCTGCGCCTCCTCGGCTTGTGGTGTGGCGGGAGGAAATCATACGCGCAGCTCTGGAAAGGTACAGAGACACGCTGAATGCCGCCGGGATCCTATGCCGGTCTTCTTCGGCGGAACGCGCTGCCCCGCGGGTCAAGCCCGCGGGCTAAAGGCTTTTCCGCCCTACGGTGTGGTGTAGCCTGCCTCGGGTTTGATCCGGGGGCTGGCGGGTGAGGGTTGAGACCTCGCGCTCGATCGTTTCGCGGGACCTTAGGCCGCCTTGATGCCCAGCAGCCGCGCCGCGGTCCCGCCGAGCATTGCGACCCGTTCGGCGTCGCTAAAGCCGGGCGCCTCCAGGATCAGGTCGACCGCGGTCTTGGTCCACGGAAACGGATAATCGGTGCCGATGACGATCTGGCCGGGGCCGACCGTGGCGGCGAGATGGCGCAGCCCCTCGGGGGTGAACACCAAGGAATCGTAATAAAGCTGCTTCAGGTATTCGCTCGGCTGTTTCTTGAGGTGGACCGGGCAGCGCGCCGGGAAGGACAGGCAGCCGTGATCGGAGCGGGCGGCATAGGAGGGTAGATAGCCGCCGCCGTGGGCGGCGCAGATCTTGACCCCCGGGTAACGGTCGAGCGTCCCCTCGAAAATCAGATGAGACAGGGCGATCGTGGTTTCGAGCGGATTGCCGATCACATTGGCGAGACCGCCGCTGCCCTTGAGCCGGCCGGAGGCGGCCAGTTCGGGGCTGCCTTGCGGATGGATGAAAATCAATACGCCGAGCTCTTCGGCCTTCGCCCAGAACGGATGGAGCTTCGGGTCGGACAATTCGGTGCCGTTGACGCTGCCGCCGATCAAGGCGCCGCGCAATCCCAGCCGCTTGGCTCCGTCCTCCAATTGCGCGGCGGCAAGATCGGGATATTGCAGGGCGACCGAGGCGAGCCCGACAAAGCGGCCGGGATGCGCGGCGCAGATTTCGGCGAGCTTTTCGTTCTGCAGTTTGACGATCTGGGCGGCGAGGTCGCGCGGAGCCTTGTACCAGAACACCGGGTTGATGCTGAGCGCCTCGACGTCGATTCCCTGTTCGTCCATCGCCCGGATCCGCTCCGGCGCGACCACCAGCCCGGGGAACTGCACCTTCACGCCCATCAACGCCAGCGCCTCGGGGATCTGGCAGTGGGCGTGGACGTCGACGGTCTTGACCCGCTTGCCGTCGACGACGACCTCGCGCCGCCGCTGCGGGGTCTGCGCCGCCGCGGGCGCCAGCCCGCATCCGACAAAGGCAAGGCCCGCCAAGGCCCCGGCTGCCTGTCCGAACATCTCCCTGCGGCTCGTCGCCATCGTCCCCTCCCGACATTCCCCGATCTCGCGCGGGAGAGCGATGGTCCCTGTTTTGCTCCCTCGGTGCAACAGGACTGGCGCCCGGACCGCGGGCTCCTGAGGTTCTCGAAGGACCGCCCGCATGCGGCCTATTCGAAACCGGCGAGCAGGTCTTTGACTTCGCGGCTGAGCTGCGAGTGCGACGGGCCGATCACCGAGACCTCGCCTTTGCGGGGCAGATCCTCTGCGGCGAGCCCGGGCAGCCCTTGCCGGCTCGCCCCGGCCAGGTCCTTGAGGGCTGCGGTCAATTGCGCCACCGCCGAGCGGAATTCGGCGAGATCCTCGGCAGGGCCCCTCTCCTCGCTCCGCGCGGTTTCGTGTTCGGCGGCGGCGCGCATCGTCACATTCAGCGCTTCGGCCTGAGCCGACAGATCGGCGATCGCCTCGACCAGCGCCGTCCGGCTCTCCTCGAGAGCATCGATGAGCCGCTCCAATAATTTGCCGATCGCCGCCGACAGGGCTGGTGTCGAGCCCGCGGTCCGAGGCTCGTCCCCAGCGGCCAATCCCGCGAGACGGCCGAACACTTCGAGGTCGAGCCGCTCGGCGGGCATTTCCTCGATCGTCTCGATCAGCGGCTCCGCCGCGGCGCCGACGACCATTCGGCCGAGCAGGCCCAACAGAGCCAGCACGACAACCGCCGTAAGCGCCGGCACAGCCGGGATGCCGGCCGGCAGGAATGCGGGCCGCATCGCGTATTGCAGAAACCCGGCAGCGGCAACCGCGACGCACAAGGCGAAGGCGGTCGTAAACTGCGCGCGCACCAGGGAGCAGGAATAGAACTGGCCGATCTCCCGCCGGGCGGCGACGGCGTCGAACCGGCTTTGCAGGATGAGCCTGGCCCGCGGCCACTGCGCTCCGACCGGGGCGAGATCGAGAAGGCGGGGCGCCAGCGGGCCGAGGGAGGTTTCGGCAAAGGCTGCCGCCCAATCCCGCGGGGTCGGCGCGGCGTACTGGGCAAGACGCCGGCGAACCCGGGCGGCGTCGATGATGATCATCCCGGTGACCAGGACCAGGGCGGCAAGCGCATAGAGCGCAAAGGCGAGAAGCGCGAGCGCCGGCGGACGGTGCACTACGCTCGCCGCCGCGCCCAGGCTCGGCGCAGCCGCGAGGGCGACTGCGATCCATATAATGACGGCGGCCAGCGTGACGCCGCCCGCCGCCGGAACAATGATCTTTGTCCGCATCGCCGCACTGTGCAGAAAATCGGCGGCGATGTCCACCGCTAGGGAGCGCGGGCGTCTCGCCCGCAAAATGACTCGTGGCCGAGGGCGGCGGCGGCGCCGGCGAGCCGGCGCAGCCGCGCCCAGTCGCCGAGGAGGAGCGCCTCGCGCGGGACCATCCACGAGCCGGCGACCACCGGCACGTTCGGCAGGGCGAGGTAGCGGCGCGCCCGCTCCTCGTCGAGCCCGCCGGTCGGGCAGAAGGCGATCCCCGGAAACACCGGCGCCAGCGCCGCGACCAGCGCGACCCCGCCGACCGCCTCGGCCGGGAACACTTTCATAAAGGAAAGGCCGAGCGCGCGCGCCGCCATGATCTCGGACGGCGTCGTCACTCCCGGGACATAGGGGAGTTCCGAGGCCAGTGCCGCTGCCGCCAGCTCCGCGGTCATCCCCGGGCTGACGAGAAAGCGGGCGCCGGCTTCGCGCGCCGCGGCGACGTCGGCCGGGCGCTCGACCGTGCCGGCGCCGACCACCGCCTGCGGCAACGCCTGTGCGATCGCCGCAATTGCCGCCGGCGCCGCCTGGGTGCGCAGGGTCACCTCGATCAGCCGCAGCCCGCTTTCGTACAACAGGCGCGCGAGCGGAACCGCATGCTCTTCGCGCTCGATCGTCAGAACCGGGATCACGCAAACGCCGCGGAACAAGGCGTGCATCTTTCCCCTCCTGCCCGCCGTCATTTTAGCCGCGCCCCCTCCCGCGCCCACAAATTGCGCGCCGCCGCACCGTCTCATTGGCAAAGAGAAGGGGCAAAGCGGCCCGACTGCTCCTGCCTCCGGCGAATCGGCGGACATTGACAGCTTCCCCGCCCGGCGATTTGATCGCCGCCGGGCAGAAAGGACGGGAGGAGGCCATGGAGAAGCGGGTGTTCGGCAAGAGCGGGCTCCACTTGTCGGTGCTCGGGTTCGGCTGCGGTGCGGTCGGCGGGCTGATGGTGAAGGGCGATCCCGCCGATCAGGAGCGGGCGGTCGCGCGCGCGCTCGAACTCGGCATCAATTATTTCGACACTGCGGCGATGTACGGCAACGGCCTGTCCGAGCGCAATCTTGGCCGCGTCCTCAAAACCCTCAAACCCGATGTCGTGGTCGGCACCAAGACGCGCATTCCTGACGCCGAGCGCGGCCGTATCGGCGCCGCGGTGGCCGCCTCGCTCGAGGCAAGTCTCGGGCGGCTGCAGCGCGACCACGTCGACCTGTTCCAATTGCACAACCATATCACCCTCGGCGAGGGGGACGGGGCGCTGACGCCGCGGGCCGTGCTCGACGAGGTCGTGCCGGCATTCGAGCGCCTGTGCCGCGAGGGAAAAACCCGCTTTATCGGCATCACCGCGGTCGGCGACACCGCAGCGCTCGCCCAGATCGTCGACTCGCGCGCCTTCGCCAGCGCCCAGGTGCCCTATAACATGCTCAATCCCAGCCCCGGCGCGGCCGTGCCCTCCAGCTATCCGGCGCAGGATTACGCCAATCTATTGGCGCGCGCGCAGGCGGCGGAGATGGGCGTCATCGCGATCCGGGTGCTTGCCGCCGGCGCGCTCTCCGGCAGCGCCGAGCGTCACCCGCTCGGCTCGCCTCGGGTCGCGCCGATCGCCTCGGGCGCCGATTACGACAGCGACGTCGCCCGCGCTCGGCGCCTCCAGCCGCTCGTCGCCGAGGGCTTTGCCGGCACTCTCGTCGAGGCGGCGATCCGCTTCGCCATTGCCAATCGGGCGGTGACGACCGCGCTCGTCGGCTATTCGACCCTGGACCAGCTTGAATACGCCGCCGCCGCAGTCGAGAAGGGACCCCTGCCGCCGGCGGCGCTCCAGCGCCTCGCCGCCTTGCAGCAGGGCTTTGCCGGCGAGACGCCGTAGGAGCACGGGGCGGGCGCCCCGGCCGCCGCCTGACCCCTTACGGGCGACCCAAGAGCGCCGCGCGAAAGCGGTGGCGGCAGGCGGCCGGGTCCATGTTGCGCTTGAACGGCGGCGGGTCGGTCGGCTTGACGCGCAACAGGACAAAGGCCGTGCCGTTGCCCTCGCGCAGCAGCCTCGCGCCGGCGGCGAGATCGCCCTCGGCGGCGACCGTGCCGGTCCTCCGGATGCCGCTTCCGGCCGCGATCCTTTCAAGGTCGGTGCCGAGGCTGGTATGGCTCCGCTGATAGCCGGTCTCGCCGTAATGGCCGTTGTCGACGCACAGGATCGCGAGGTTCGGCGGGTCCTGCGCCGCGATCGTCGCGAGCGCGCCCAGGTTCATCAATAATTCGCCGTCGCCGGTCACCACCAGAACGCGCTTGTCGGGGCGGGCGAGCGCGAGGCCGAGGCCGATCATCGCCGCCCCGCCCATCGCCCCCGCCATCGTATAGACATGCGCGCCGTCCCGGGTCAGCGCCGCGATGTCCTTGGCGGTGCCGGCCAGCCCGGTCACGATCAGAAAATCCTCGTGCCGGCCGATCAGCGCCGGAACCGCCGAGCGGCGGTCGAGGATGAAATCGGGTTCCGCGGTTCTGCTTGCCGACATCGCCCACCCCTCAGAATGCCTTGGCGCCGATCAGTTTCTGGGTCAGCAGCACGGCGACCGCGTGGCCGCCTTGAAAGGCCATCGTCAGGGCCGCGCCGACCGTCGGGACGACCTCCTCCTCGTGCTTGGCGCGCAGGCAGATGATCCCCATTGCCTGCAATACCGGCTCGACCGCCTGGCCCATCGGGAACTGCCACGGATTGCCCTCGCCAAAATCGCCGCGCATGCTGACGAGGGCGAGAAACGGAAAGTGCCCGCCCTTGATCAGGGACAGCATGTTGATGCAGTTGCCGACGCCGCTCGACTGCACCAACAGGACGCTCTTCGCGCCGCCGAGATCGGCGCCGGCGACGAGCGCGACGCCCTCCTCCTCGGTCGTCAGCGGGATCGAGCGCACCGCGGGGTCGGCGAGCGAGCGGTCGATCAGGACCCGATGGCCGGCATCGGGCACATAGGCGAACTGGGTGATGCCGTGCTGGCGCAACAGGTCGTAGAGCCGGTCCTGCCAGCGCTCGGAGATGGTGCCGTCCTCTGCCATCGCGCAAGTCTCCTCGCCACTTTCTCACCGTCGCGCCGATGCCGGCCGAACGCAAGCCCCGCCGGCCTGTTTGCACATCCGCCCGGCAGGAGGGTCATGGGCCGGGTTCGTCCCGGCCTCTGCCGTCACTCGCTGCAAAAATGAACGATCGCGCCGGCCACGGCGATCAGCACAAAGGCCTGTGCGGCGAAACCGGGAGCTACGAAACTCATGAACAGGCAGAACATGCCAAATCCGCCGAACACGGTCGAGACCGCGCGCAAGGCCATTCGGGACAGCAGGATATTGAACATCGGCGGCACGTCCGCGAGGAAGGTTATTGGCCTGATAAAGTCCACGACAAAATCTGCAACGCAAAGGAAATTTTCGCAATTTACCATTTATTAGGGTTTGCCATAAACGGGTCTCCCTGTAGCCTGTGTGGGGTGCCCCTCCCCGTCAAATACCGGACCGTTACCGCTGCATTGCCCCACCATCTGACATGTAACGACAGCGCCGCGGCGCCGATCCGGCTTTAATCTTTTGAACCGAAAGTTAACTATGATTTTAGTTTAATATAAACAATATTTTATGTATTGTCGGGAAGTGATTAAGGGGCGGACGCTTGCGTAAGTTTTGATCTCTTCTCGGACGCTTCTCATTTATCAGAACGCAAGGTCGCTGCTCCCCGATCCGGCTGACGGAGGCCGCTTGATGGGCGAGATCGTCAAATTTCCGCAGGCAAGGATGCGGCGTATTCGCGAGCGAATTCGGGATATACGCAAGCGACACGCGACGGGCAGTCCCGAAAACCGGCTTTACGAGCTCGACGAGCGGCTGCGCACGATCGATAATGCGATTGCAGGCCTCCAAGAAAACCGCCGCGTTGTGATGGTCGAATGGCACGACGCATTCCGCCGTGTCCAGGCCGCCGAACGTCGACGGCAGATCAAGGAGCCCGGGCAATGAGCGTCCGCTTCATTTCACTCTCCGGCCTGCGCGCAGCGGCGGCCGGAGCGGAACCCGGTCGCCGAACCGACGGGATGACGCGCCGTGCCCGCCATGCTAGGATGCGCGGACATTCTGCGCGAGGCAGGGCCATGAAGGTCACGATCGAATACTGCGTACGGTGAAACTACGAGCCGCGCGCCCTCCGTGCGAGGGATATCCTGGTCAAACGCTACGGCGCCGAGGTCGAACTGGTTAAGGGCGCCAACGGGGTTTTTGAGATTACGGTCGACGATCGGCTCGCCTTCTCGAAAAAGGCAGAGGGCCGCTTCCCCAGCGACGCCGAGATCGAGGCCGCCGGCGGCGGCTGACCCGGCTCTCTCATCCTCCCTCTCCCCGCACTGCGGGGAGAGGGTTTGAGGGGCGTTTAAAGCTTCTTTCAGCGCTTCGCCGCTAACCCGAAGGCCGGTGCGGGTTTTGGGGGTTGCGGTGAGCGCTGGCGAGAGGCTCGAAGTCTATGGCGGCGGGGCGCTGCCGGCGGTGCGGCGCGCGGCGCATACAGGATGGCGCGCCCTGTTGCCGTCCTGGCCGCTCGTGATGGGACTCCTCGCCTTTGTTCAGACGCTTGCCCATCCCAACGCCGTTCTCGGCGATCCCGACACCTATCTGCACATCGCCGCCGGGCACTGGATGTTCCTCCACCACGCCCTTCCGGCGCACGATCCGTTTTCCTACACAAAGGCCGGCGCCCCTTGGATCGCGCATGAATGGCTCTCCGAGATCATGCTGGCCGCCGTCTATGATGTCGGCGGCTGGAGCGGTCTGGTGCTGCTGGCCGGAGCGTGCTTTGCCGCGGGCGCGGCGCTGCTGACCCGCCTGCTGCTGCGGTATTGCGATCCCTTTTCGACGCTGATTGCGGTCCTGCTCGCCGGCCTGTTGACCCTCGCGCATCTGCTTGCGCGGCCGCACCTCCTCGCCTTGCCGCTGCTGGTCCTGTGGTGCGGCGCCCTGTTCCGGGCGCGCGACGACGGCGCCGCACCACCGCTGCTTTTGTTGCCGGTCATAACCTTGTGGGCCAATCTGCATGCCAGCTTCATGTTCGGACTGGCGCTCGCCGGGTTTCTCGCCGGCGAAGCCGTGCTGTGCCCGGCGCCCGGAGCGAGCCGTCGCAGCGAAGCGCGGCGCTGGGGGATGTTTTTCCTGGCAGCCGCTCTCGCCGCCTTGTGCACGCCCAACGGGATTGCCGGGATCATCCAGCCCTTCCGCTTGATGGCGATGCCGGCGCTCGCCCATATCCTCGAGTGGCAGGGCGCGAATTTTCAGGATTTCCAGCCGCTCGAACTCTGGCTTTTGGGGTTCGCAGGGCTCGGTTTCGCAACCGGGCTCACGGTGCCGCCGGCACGTCTGGTGCTGGTGCTGGGGCTGTGTCATTTAAGCTTGCAGCATATCCGCTATACCGAGCTGCTCGGCTTTGTCGGACCGCTCGCCCTCGCCGCATCGCTCGGAGCAGACCTCGCCGAGAAGATCCATAGGGCGCCGCCCTCCGCCCTGGCGCACGCCATGCTTCAGCAAACGCTCCCCGCCCGCGCGCCGGCGCTCCTCGCGGTCGCGACAGGCGCAGTCTTGTTGAGCCTGCCGTTGCTGCTGCAGCCGATCACACGGACGAACAACTGGATGACGCCGGCCACGGCACTTGCCGCCGCCGCCGCACGGGGACTGTTAAAAAAACCGGTATTCAACAGCTACAGCTTTGGCGGGTATCTGATTTTCCGCAAGGTTCCAACCTTTGTCGACGGCCGCGCCGAACTCTACGGCAATGCCTTTCTCGCCGATCAGTTTGAGGCCCAGAACGACAGACGCAAGCTCGCCGCCTTGCTCCACCGCTTTCACGTCGCCTGGGCCTTGTTGTCGCCGCAGGACGGCGCCGCTTTGCTGTTGGACGGCATGGCGGGCTGGCGGCGCATCTATCGCGATCGCTATGCTGTGGTCGATGTCCGGGCGCCCGGGCCGTCGCAGTAATGCGCCGCTTCTGTATGGTTATGCATATATATGGGTATACTATAGGAGAGGCTTATCCTGATTGGTCCGGTACTACCAGGTTTTGTGTCTTACGTCATGCCCGGGCTCGACCCGGGCATCCACGCGTTTGCCGGCGCTGGAGCCGGTTCCGCGGCGTGGATGCCCACGGATCAAGTCCGGCCATGACAACCGGATATTGAGGCTACCGGAAGCAACGGGATAAGCCTCACTATAGGAACCTATTTTCTTCATCCTTATTATGACTTTTACCAAAAATAATTCGAGTCAAAATTGCGCAACTTGCCGAGTGATTAACGATTGTGCAAGTTTTTCATAGCATAGTGGGGTTCTCCATCTCCTCGGGAGCATCCAAATGTTGATGACGTTCAAGGGCCTGCTGCGGGACGAGTCCGGGGTAACGGCCATCGAATACGGTCTGATCGCCGCGCTGATCGCGGTCGCCGCGGTTGCCATCATGAAGGGTGTCGGCGGCAGCCTCAGCTCCACCTTCTCTTCGGTCAACAGCAACCTCTAGCATCTTCAAAAAGCCGACAATTTTCGGCCGAGGCCGACGGCGTCCGTTGCGCCGTCGGCCTCGGCTCTTTTTTTAAGGGTCGTAAACATGCGGCCCTCGTCCGCGGCGCGCCGGCAATGCCGTTCTTTGATGACGCTCCCGGTTATCTTTAATTTAACCGTTCCCGATTCAGCATGTTCCCCAGCGCCATGCCTGCGGAGCATGCCATGCCCGAGCGATCCGAAAATTTTTCCTGCCTCAGAGCGCAGAGGCGATGACCGCCGCCCTGCATTTGATCGCCGTCGGTGCTTTTGCGGCATTAATGGCAATGGCGGCTTTCGAGGATTTTCGCCGGTTTGTGATCCCGAACTGGCTAATCCTGGCGCTCATCGCAGTGTGGCCGCTGTTCGTGCTCGCCGGAACCGCCGCATTCGCCGCGGCGCTCGGGGCACTCGCCATTGCCGCCGCCGTGTTCCTTGTCGGCGCCCTGTTGTTTGGGCGCGGTCTCGTCGGCGGCGGCGACGTCAAATTATTGACCGTTGCGGCGCTGTGGGCCGGTCCGGCCGCAACCCCCGAACTGCTGGTCGTCACGGCCGCTCTCGGCGGGGTCCTGAGCCTTGTCCTGCTGTCGCCGCTCGGCGCTCATCTGAGTTTCGCCGGACGGTTGTTCCTTGGCGCCCCCGGCGCGCCGGCGACGGTCGGCAAACGCGTTCCGGTGCCCTATGGCATCGCCATCGCCGGCGGCGCGCTGTTCGTCACCCTGCAACCCTTTTTCGGCTGATCCGCCATGCCCGTACTCCCTGCCCGCACCCTCGCTTTATTCGCGCTCGCCTTTCTGCTCGCCGCCGGCACGGCGCTGTTCGCCCGGTCCTGGCTCAAGGAGCGCGCGGCCCAGATCGAATCGACGGCGTCGATCGCGCGCCCGGCGCCGCCGCCGCGGGCGGTGCTCGTCGCGCACGCGGCGATCAGCCGCGGCCAGATCCTGAAGCGGTCGGATTTCACTTGGCAGACTTGGCCCGATGGCCCGATCGACCCCGCCTATATCCTCTCCGGCACGCGCTCGGTCGAGAGCTTTGCCGGCTCGGTGGCGCGCGAGCCGTTTGCCCCGGGCGAACCGATCACCTTGGCAAAAATCGTGGCGCCGGGCGACCGCGGCTTTCTTGCCGCCGTGCTCCGCCCCGGCATGCGCGCCGTGTCGGTGCCGGTGACCGCGACTTCCGGCATCTCGGGCTTCATCTTCCCCGGCGACCGCGTCGATCTCCTGATCACCCAGACCGTCATGCCGACCGGCGCTGCCGAGCAGACGGCGCACAAGGAATCGGAAACGATCCTGCACAACATTCGGGTGCTCGCCGTCGATCAGCGCCTTGCCGGCAAGGACGGCGAAGCCGCCCTCGCCCATACCGCGACCCTCGAAGTGACGGCCAAGCAATCCGAGATCATCGCCCTCGCTTCCGAGATGGGCAGGCTGTCGATGAGCCTGCGCAGCCTGGCCGACGCCCCAGCGCAGAAGAGCACCGATTCTTCCGCTCCCACACAAAATCCCACCTATACTTTAGATAGCGAAGTCAACCCGCTATTGCCGAAGCCATTTATCGGCAAAGAAAACCAGAGCGCGACCACTATCACCATATTGCGCGGAAACGGCCAATCGGAGAAAGCTGCGGTGTCGCAACCGCCGTCCCGAGGCGTCTAATGTATTATTTGTCAAATGCAATCTTCTTCGGATCGATGCTGTGCATGGCAGGCGCTCTGACTTGCCAGGCGGCGGATTCCGGCGCCGGTCCTCCCGGCATCAGCTTCTCGACTGCCCCCGCCGGCTACGGCGCCGCACAGATTCGGGCGGACGGCCGGCCGATCCTGCTCGAAACCGGCAAAGGGACCCTGCTCCGCCTCAAGGGGTCGGCCAGCACCGTCTTTGTCGCCAATCCGGCGGTCGCCGATGTGCAGGTCAAGTCTCCGAAACTGATCTACATCACCGCCAAGGCGCCGGGGGAAACCGTGATCTACGCGGTCGACGCGCATGACAAGGTGCTGCTTAACGCCCCGGTCCGCGTCACCCCGGATTTGACGCAACTGCGCCAGGCGATGGCCGAATTGGTGCCGGGCCAGCCGGTCACGGTCGGCTCGGTTGCCGGCGATCTTGTCCTCTCGGGGCTGGTCGCGAGCGCCGGAGATGCGGCAAAGCTGCGTGCGCTGGCAGCCTCGGCCGCGGCCGAGAGCAAGGGCGCCAAGATCATCGACCATCTGCAGATCGCCACCCCGAACCAGGTCAATCTGCGCGTCCGCATTGCTGAGGTCAGCCGCAGCGTCCTCAAGGAGTTCGGCATCAACTGGACAGGTGTAACCACCGGGCTCGGGCAAAACCTGGCTTTCAAAACCAACCTTCCGACCACGACCCAGGCCATAGTCCCGAACTCGTTGATCTTCACGGGTATTGGAGGGCAGGCGGTCAACGCCGAACTCGACGCCCTCGCGACTGAGGGGTTCGTTACCGATCTGGCCGAGCCGAACCTGACCGCGATGTCGGGTCAGACCGCGAGCTTTCTCGCCGGCGGCGAATTTCCGGTGCCGGTCGCCGGCACCGCCAGCACCACCGGGATCCCGACAATCACGGTCGAATTCAAACAGTTCGGCGTCAGTCTCGCCTTTACTCCGACCGTCATCGATGCGACCCATCTCAATCTACGGGTACGGCCCGAGGTCAGTGAGCTGAGCACGCAGGGCGAGGTATCAGTGCCGCTCAGTCCTTCGGCCACGGTGACGATCCCGGCCTTGACCGTGCGACGGGCGGACACGACAGTCGAATTGGGCAGCGGCGAGAGCTTTGCGCTCGCTGGGCTGCTGCAGAACACCTCGCAGCAGACCGTCACCAAGGTTCCGGGTCTCGGCGATCTCCCGGTCCTCGGCGCCTTGTTCCGCTCCAATCAGTTCCAGCATAACGAGAGCGAACTGGTCGTCATTGTCACGCCCTATCTGGTGCAGCCGGTGGCGACGCGGCTCGCCGACCCGCTCGACGGGTTCCAATTGCCGCACGATGCGCAGCGCGTCCTCGACAGCTCAACCTATCGGCAGGAATTGCCCGCTCCGACGCGCGGCCCGCTCGGTGCCGGCGGCACGGGCCTGATCGGGCCGGCCGGCTTTCAACTCGACTGACGGGAAGGCGATCATGACACGACGTCTCATTCCCCTGGCTCTTCCGGCGCTCTGCGCACTGGCCGCCTGCCAGCCCGGCGTCGCCACGTACACAGCCGCGCAGGCGCCCAATGATCTGCGGCTCGACAGCGCCGCGCGCGAGCGGACGGTCCGCTTTGTGCCCGGCTCGGACCGCCTCTCGCCCGGCGAAGCGGCGCGCCTGTCGTATCTGGCCGCAAGCGGCGCGATCCGCCCCTCCGACCGGGTCGTGGTGGCGGCTTCCGGCCCACCGCCTCTCGCGGCGCGGCGCGAGGCGGCGGTCGCGCACGCGCTGCTGCGTTACGGCATTGTCGCCTATCCACAGGTGCTCGCCGCGGTGCCGCCAAATCGCGCCCTCGTCTCGGTCGGCCGCTATACGGTCACCCTGCCGCCCTGCCCGAACTGGAGCAAGCGGCCCTATTCCGATTTCACCAATCAGCCGTCGAGCAATTACGGCTGCGCCACCACCGTCAATCTCGGCCTGATGGCGGCGAGCCCCGCCGATCTCGCGAACGGCCTGCCGCTCGCCCGGGCCGACGGCGAACCAGCGGTCAGCGCGGTCGAGCGCTATCAGAAAGACAAGGTTTATCCGCCCTCGCCGGCCGGCACACCGACCCCGTTCTCCGGCGGTGCGTCGTCGAGCGGCGGCGGTGGCGGCGGAGGCACGCCATGAGCGGCGCGCGCTCGCCGGCCGCCTCGCGTTCCGGGGTGCTCGCGGTCCTGCCTGACCCGGCGATGGTCGACTTGCTGCAAAGCTGCATCCGCGAGCGCCAGTTCGACGACGAGGTCTTTGCCGAAGCGACGCTCGACGCCGCCTTGCGGCGGGTGCGCGAGGGGCTCTCGCCGCGGCTCCTGATCGTCGATCTCGAGGATTGCGCGGCGCCGATCTCCGAGATCAGCGCGGCGCGCGCCGTCGGCGGAGCCGAATTGCGGGTCGTCGCGGTCGGCCGGGTCAATGACGTGGCGCTGTTCCGCGGCCTCGTCTCGGCCGGAGCGGACGACTATCTGGTCAAGCCGCTCGGCGCCGAGGTTCTCGCGACCGTCCTCGACCGGCCGGCCGCCGCCCGATCCGGCACGTCCGACGCCGGGCTCGGCAAAGTCGTCGTGTTCATGGGCAGCCGCGGCGGCGTCGGCACCACCACCGCCGCCGTCTCCTGCGCCTGGCTCCTGGCCGAGGAGCGCCGCGAGACCACGGCCTTGATCGATTTCGATCTCCATTTCGGCACCGTTGCGCTGAAGCTCGACGCCGATCCGGGCAACGGGCTGTGCGAGGCGCTCGAACAGCCTTCCCGCATCGACAGCCTCTTTATCGAACGCGCGATGGTCAAGGTGAACGACCATTTGCGCGTCCTCGCAGCGGAGGCGCCGATGGCGGATCCACTGATGATCGACGCCGGGGCGATCGACATGCTGCTGCATGAACTGCGCCGAAAATTCACCTGGATCGTTGTCGATCTGCCGCGCGGCGCGACCCCGTTGCAGCGCGTTGTCCTGGCGGCGGCGAACCGGGCCGTGCTGATCTGCGAACGCAGCCTGGCGGGGCTGCGGGACACGATCCGGCTGCAGACCTTGGCCCGCGAGCAGGCGCCGCAGGCCAGCCTGATCCTGGTCGAGGCCGGCGCGCCGGGCGAGCGCGCCGTAGTCGGCAAGAGCGAGTTCGAGAAGGGGGTCGGCAAGCCCCTCGACGTCAGCCTGTCCTACGATCCCAAATCGGCTGGCGAGGCGACAAATTCCGGTCAACCCCTGCCCCTGGCGGCGCCGCGCAGCCCGGTCCTGCGCGATCTGCGGCAGCTCGTCACGGCTCTCGCCGGCACCGCCGAAAAGAGCGCCAAACGCCGTCTCTTTGCTCTGCGCTCGCTATGGTAAGCCCGTTCAAACGCCCGACCCCGACGGGCAGCCTCGAAGCGCGCATCGCCGCATTGTCGGCGCGGCGCCCGCGCAACGCCGCCGACAGCGCGCCCGAGCCGGCCGTCGCCGCCGACCCTGTCAACGGCAGCGCCGCCGAAATCGCTGCCTTCAGCCCGGCCGCCGCCGAGATTGTCGTTCCTGCGTCGAGCGAACCGCCGGAACCCGAAGCTCCGGCGGTGGAGTCCGGCGCGGCGGACGCGGACGAGAGCGATCAAGCCGCCGCGCTGCGCGACCAGATCGCCGCACAGCTCAGCCTCGAAATCCCGCCCGAGATCCGCAAGTCGTTCGGGCGCCGGGAACTGGCCAAGATCATCGAGGCGGCGCTGCAGGCCCAGTTGGCGCGCGACGGGATCGAGATCGAATCGCTGCGGCAGCGCGATCTGGTCACCGCGATCCTGCACAAACTGCGCCCGCAAATCCCGCTGCAATCTGCCGAATCGCGCGAGGAAGCGTCCCGGCGCGAGGCGGCCGACGGGTCGCGGCGCTCCAATCGCGCCGCGGTCGAGACCGCCAAATTGCAGATCCAGCCGCTCGTGCTCGAGCACATGGACGTCGCCGCCGCCGCGTCGATGCCGCGCGCCGCGTTCGAGGCGCAATTGACGAGCTGGGTCAAGGACCTGCTGAACGAAACGAAGATCCAGCTGAACTACGCCGAACAGCGCGAACTGGTCGACTCGCTGATCGCCGACATGCTCGGGCTCGGCCCTCTCGAACCCTTGCTCGCCGATGAGACCGTGACCGACATCATGGTCAACGGACCGAAGCAGGTCTATGTCGAGCGGCGCGGCAAGCTCGAAGTTACCGACGTGCAGTTCCGCGACGACCAGCACGTATTGAACGTCGCGACCAAGATCGTCACGCGCATCGGCCGCCGCGTCGACGAATCGCAGCCGCTCGTCGACGCGCGTCTCACCGACGGCAGCCGCGTCAACATCATCATCCCGCCGCTGGCGATCGACGGACCGTCGATCTCGATCCGCAAATTTTCCAAGAAGTCGATCACGCTCGACACGATGGCGCAGCAGGGCAACATCTCGCCGGAGATGGCGATCCTTTTGAAGATCGCCGCCCGCTCGCGGCTCAACATCCTGATCTCGGGCGGCACCGGCTCGGGCAAGACGACGCTTTTGAACGCCTTGTCGCGCATGATCGATGCGGCCGAGCGCACGGTGACGATCGAGGACGCCGCCGAACTGCAGTTGCAGCAGCCCCACGTCGTGCGTCTCGAAACCCGTCCGCCGAACATCGAGGGCACCGGCGAGATCACGATGCGCGACCTCGTGCGCAACGCGCTGCGCATGCGCCCGGACCGGATCATCCTCGGCGAGATCCGCGGGGCCGAGGCGCTCGACGTGTTGCAGGCGATGAACACCGGCCACGACGGCTCGATGAGCACGATCCACGCCAACCGCCCGCGCGAGGCGCTGACCCGGCTCGAAAACATGGTCGGCATGACCGGCATCAACCTGCCGGCGCGCGCGGTGCGCACGCAAATCGCCGCCGCCGTCAACCTGGTCGTCCAGGTCAGCCGCATGCGCGACGGCATGCGCCGCGTCGTGCAGGTCACCGAGATCGTCGGGATGGAGGGCGACATTATCACCACCCAGGATCTCTTCACCTTTCAGTTTCAGGGAGAAGCCGCCGACGGCAAATTGCGCGGCATCTTCAAATCGGCCGGCGTACGCCCGCATTTCCTGCCGCGCGCCGAGTATTTCGGCCTCGACCGCGCGCTTCTTGAGGTGATCTGACCGGCCAATCCGAGCAACAGATATGGAAAGTATTGTCATTTCCGTAGAAAAACCGTCATTCCGGGGGCGGGCGCTCCTGAGCCTGTCGAAGGGCCGCGAACCCGGAACCCATGAACACAGGCCCTCGCCTGCCTTGCCAAGGCCGGTGTTCATGGGTTCCGGGTTCGGCTCTGGCGAGCCGCCCCGGAATGACGCGGATCGGATTGTCCGTTTCCCTATCGGGCGGATCTGAACCATGCCTCTCACCCACGACCCCACCCTCGCAGCAGCGCTGCTCGGCGCCGTCATGGTCGCCGTATTCGGGATCCTGGCCCTCGCCTTCAGCGGCAGCGGCGCGGCGCGGCGTTATAAGCGCCGGATCGCCGGGGTGCAGGACCGCGCCCGCGGTACGCCCCGCGCCGCATCGGGCGCGGCGCGCTCGATCTCCCGACGGCAGAGCGCGACCCCGCGGATCGACCGGCTCGCGCGGCGCTGGCTGCCGCGCCGCGACATGCTCGCGGCGCGCCTCGCCCGCACCGGGCGATCGATCAGCATTGGACAATACGCGATCGGCAGCTTGGCCTTGACCGTGATCGCGGCCGCAGGCCTCGTCATCTTTACCAAGGTTGGGCTGTTGCCGGGATTGCTGTTCGGCATGGTGATCGGGTTGGGGTTGCCGCATTGGGTCATTGGCCGGATGGGCAAGCGCCGCCTCGCCGCTTTTATCGCCCTGTTTCCCGATGCGATCGATCTGATGGTGCGGGCCTTGCGCTCCGGCCTGCCGATCAGCGAAGCGATCATCAGCGCCGGCCACGAGATCGACGAGCCGGTCGCCGGCGAATTGCGCGGCGTTGAGAACGGGATGCGGCTCGGGCGCGATCTCGAAGCGCTGTTGTGGGACACCGCCGGGCGCATCGACACCCCGGAGTTCCGCTTCTTTGTGATCGCCTTGAGCGTGCAGCGCGAAACCGGCGGCAATCTGGCGGAAACCCTCGCCAATTTGTCCGACGTCCTGCGCAAGCGGCGGCAGATGCGGGCCAAGGTGCGGGCGATGGCGAGCGAGACCCGCGCCACCACGATGATCCTCGGCGGCCTGCCGATTGTCGTCATCCTGATCCTGGGGATGACCTCTCCGGAATATTTGCGGCCCCTCTATACCGACGTCCGCGGGTTTTTCCTCGACGCGCTGGCATTGGCCATGCTGGGGACCGGCATCTTTGTCATGAACAGGATGGCGCGGTTCGAGATATGACGAGCTACCGGCTTCAGGATTTCAGCCTCGCCGACTGGCTGCCCGCCGGGGTCAGCCCGAGCGACGCCATCGCCGCTCTCGCCGCCCTGACGATGCTGGCGATCCTTGTCGCGATGTGGCAGGCCCTGCGCGGCCGGAACCCGTTCGAGCGGCGGCTCGACGAGATCGTCCGCCGCAAGCAGAAATTGCGCGAAAGCGCCCTGGCGCGGCCGGGGCGGCGGTCGCGCCCGACCTCGGTCGGACTGATGAACCTGGCGGTGACGCGGCTCAATCTGCTGCGCTCGCGCCACGCCGCCGAAGCGAGGCAGATGCTGATGCGCGCCGGGCTCAGATCGCGCGACGCGATGATCTGTTATCTGTTCGCGCGGATCAGCCTGCCGTTTCTGTGCGGAGCGGCGGCGCTGGCCTACGGCTCGGTGCTGAACCTGATGCCGAGCCATCCCGGGCTGCGCTATGTGATCACCCTCGCCGCCATTGCGCTGGGCTTCTACGCCCCGACGACGTATTTGCGCAACGCTTCCGACAAGCGCGCCAAACGGCTCCAATTCGCCCTGCCGGACGGTCTCGATCTGATGATCATCTGCGCCGAGGCCGGGCTCAGCCTCGACGCCAGCCTGGTGCGGGTCGCGCGCGAACTCGGCAACACCTGGCCGGAACTCGCCGACGAACTGGGCATCACGGCGGCCGAGCTGACCTTTCTGCCCGACCGTCGGCAGGCGCTCGACAATCTCGCCAATCGGACCACCTGCGAGGGCCTGCGCGGTGTTGTCAATACCTTGCAGCAGACCGCCAGGTTCGGCACGCCTTTGGCTCAATCGCTGCGCGTCCTTGCCACCGAGATGCGGACATTGCGCATGACCAAGGCCGAGGAGAAGGCGGCGCGGCTCCCGGCCCTCCTGACCGTGCCGATGATCCTGTTCATCCTGCCGACCTTGTTCATCGTCCTGCTCGGCCCGGCCGGCATTCAGGTCGTCGATACCTTTTCCGGCCGCGCCTCGGCGGCGCCGAGCACGACGACGCAGACCGGATCGCAGAACCCTGCCCCGCAGAGCGCCGCCAAGCGCTGATCAACCAGAGCAATTGGCGGAATGCGCTCCGCTTTTCCGCCCTAAACCGAATTGTAGG
>DATFCQ010000123.1:0-25652 GCA_035252905.1 Allostellaceae bacterium
ACCGGCATCATCAGCAATCTCGCCGGCGGCCGCCAGGGCGCTGGTGGTGACGGCGGCCCGGCGACGGCAGCGGGCCTCGACCGGCCACACGGCGCGGTCGTTGGCCCCGACGGCGCCATCTATATCGGCGACACCAACAATCACCGCATCCGCAAATTGACTCCAAAGCAGTCGTAGGGCGGAAAAGCGCAGTGCATTCCGCCACTGCCGCAAGACGGCGGAATGCGCCGCCCCGGCAAAAGCCGGGGCAGCTTTCCCGCCCTACGCCGTTTACAACGCCTTGGACAGAAAGCTGCGGAGCGCGGCGACGAGGGCCTTCGGGTTGTCGCCCTGGACGGTGTGGCCGGCTTCGGGGATCGTGACGGCGCGGCCGTGCGGCAGCCGGCTTGCCAGGTGCGCCGCGTCCTCATCGAGAAACACGTCGCTGTCGCCGCCGCGCACGACGAGGGCCGGGCAGGTGACGCGAGCGAGTCCCTCGGCGAGGCTCTGTCGCTCGGCCCGGTGCGTCTCGTGGTCGATGCGCTGAAAGCGCCGCCGGTCGTATTTCCAGCTCCAGCCGCCCTCCGGCGTCTGCCGCAGATTGTGCATCAGGCTGCGCCGCAGGATCGTGGGATCGCGCCGCGGGTTGAAGGCGAGCGCGCGCGCAATGATGTCGTCGAGCGAGGGCGCCTCGGCGACGTCGTGCACGAATTCGCGGATGCGCCGCGAGCCCTGGCGCCGCACCTCGGGCCCGGCGTCGATCATGACGAGCGCAGAAAGCCGCTCGGGATAATGCACGGCAAAGGCGAGGGCGTTGATCGCGCCCATCGACTGCCCGACGAGGATCGGGCGGTCGAGGCCGAGCTGGTCGACAAAGCCCTTGATGTCCTCGCGCTGCGCCGCGATCGAATAATCGGCCTCGGGCTCCCAGTCGCTGTCGCCGTGGCCGCGCTGGTCGAGCGCGAGACAATGATACTCCGCGCGCAACGACAGGCAGCACAGATCCCAGGTATGCGCGGTCAGCGCCCCGCCATGCAAAAACAGCATCGGCGGCAATCCCGGCGTGCCCCAGTCGAGATAGCGCAGGCGAAGCGCGCCGACCTGCCGGTGATGGGAGTGCGGCAGGACCACCTCGGCGGAGCCGAAACCGGCGCGCGCCGCGGTCGTCTGCAGGTGCTCGCGATAATCTTCGGGTGAGAGGCTCATGGGCAAAACGTCTCCGTCGCGGGTTCTGCCGCCGCTTTAGCACGACCCCGGCCGGGCGGGCGACAGGCTTCGTGCGTTGGCTCCCGCCGCGAAGCTGCTACACTCGTCCCTGGCAACACCCGCCCCGGACAATGGAGGAAGACGATGGCGTATGATTTGCTGATCAAGAACGGCCGCATCGTCGACGGCTCGGGCATGCCGTCCTTTCACGGCGACGTCGGCGTCAAGAACGGCAAGATCACCGAATTGGGCAGATTGTCCGGGCCGGCCGAGCGCACGATCGACGCCCAAGGGCAGGCGGTGGCGCCCGGCTTTATCGACAACCACTGCCATTACGACGCCCAGGTCACCTGGGACCCGCTGTGCACCTTCTCGCCCGAGCACGGCGCTACCACCGTCATTTTCGGCAACTGTTCTCTGTCCTTGGCGCCCGTGCGCAAGGGCACAGAAGAACGGCTCGCCGAGTTCCTCAGCTATGTCGAAGCGATCCCGATGGAAATCCTGAAGACCATCGAGTTCGATTGGGAATCGACCGGCCAATACATGGACCGGCTGGACCGGCGCCTCGGCATCAACGTCGGCAATCTGATCGGCCATACCGCGGTGCGGCATTACGTGATGGGCGAGGACTGCCAGAAGCCGGGCGCCACCGAGGCCCAGATCAAGGCGATGCAGGAGGTCGTGCGCGACGGCATGAAGGCGGGCGCGCTCGGTCTGTCGATCTCGCGCGAAAAGGGCCATTACGACCCGCAGGGCGTCCATATCCCGGCGCTGTGGGCCGACGAAAAGGAGATCTTCGCGCTCGCCGACGTCTTGCGCGACATGGCCACCGGCACGATCCAGGCCGGCGGCGGCCAGTATGTCGAATTGCAGGACGGGATGATCCGGCGGCTGGCCGAGGCGACCGGACGCACCATCGTCTACAACAGCCTGTCGCAAAACGCGCGCCGCCCCGACGAATGGAAGACGCACATGGCGCGGGTCGAGGAGACCGCGGCAATGGGGATCCGCGCCTATCCGATGTGCACCCCGAACCGGATCACCCAGGACTTCACGATGAAGAACTGTCAGGTGTTCCGCGGGCTGCCGACCTGGCACCCGATCCTCTTAATGTCGGACGAAGACAAGCTGCGGCTTTACGCCGACCCCGAAATCCGCGCGAAATTGCACGAAGAGGCGGTCGTCAACAAGCCCGACAGCGCGGTCGGCTTCTCGAAAACCTGGTGGAACTACATGTGGGTCAACGAGCCGGTCCTCGAAAAGAACCGGTGGATGCAGTTCAAGACGATCGGACAGATCGCCGAGAAGCAGCAGAAGCGCGTCATCGACGCCTTCCTCGATCTCGTGGTCGAGGAGGAGCTGGGGACCCGCTTCCTGCAGGCCGAGAACAACATCGACGACGAGGCGGTGACCCAGATCCTGACCCATCCCAACGCGGTGATCGGGCTCGGCGACGGCGGCGCGCACGTCCAGTTCCACGGCGGCTACGGCTACCTCACCAAGCTTCTCGGCGAATGGGTGCGCGAAAAGGGGGTGATGAGCCTCGAACAGGCGGTGCGGCGGCTGACCTTTGATTCGGCCTCGACCTTCGGGATCTACGACCGCGGCCTGCTGCGGCCGGGTCTGGCCGCCGACATCGCGATCTTCGATCCCGACACCGTGCGTTGCGGCGCCGAGACGGTCGTGCGCGACTTCCCGGCCGGCGGCTGGCGCATCAAGGAGCCGGCGGAAGGCGTCATGTGCACGATCGTCAACGGCCAGGTGCTGCTGGAGGAGGGCAAGCACACCGGCGCCCTGCCCGGCCGGGTCCTGCGCAACACCTACTATCATGCCAACCGGGGGTAGCCATCAATCTCCCTCTCCCCTTCATATTTCTTCCTCTCCCCCAATGGGGGAGAGGGTCGGGGTGAGGGGGATCGCGTGGCAAGGATCGAAGCAGCCCCCCTCACCCTTCCCTCTCCCCCCAATGGGGGGAGAGGGTTTTAAAGAGAAGGGGGAGAAGGTTTAAAGGTGGAGTAAAGGCAAAAAGTCGGAACGGGAGGACGGAATGGCCGAGATCCTGGGCTTGGGGTGCACGCACCGGCCGTTGATGCTGCGCCGCGACGAGAATTGGACGGCGATGATGCGGGCCTCCCTCGCCGACCCCGACATGCCGGAGGAGATGAAGGACCCGGCGCACTGGCCCGAGGAATTGCGCGCCGAACTCGGCAATGACTGGGGCACCGCCGCGGCCGGGCGGGCGCGCGAGGTCTATCGCCGGCATTTCGCCGAGGCGCGCCGCGTGCTCGACGAGTTCAAGCCCGACGTGGTCGTCATGTGGGGCGACGACCAGTACGAGAATTTCAAGGAGGACATCGTCCCGCCCTTCGCCGTGCTCGCCTATGAGGACCGCGACATCCGGCCCTGGCAGCACCGCCGCTCGCCCGACAACCCGTGGGGCGAGCCGGCCGACAAGGCTTTCCGCCTGCGGGGCCATCGCGACGCCGGCAAATATCTCGCTGCGGGCCTGATCGAAAGCGGCATCGACGTCGCCTACGCCTACAAGCCGCTGCATCATCCGTTGGGGCACGCCTTCGAGAACACAATCCTGTTGCTCGACGACGCGCGCACCGGGTTCGACTATCCGCTCGTTCCGTTCTCGGTCAATTGTTACGGCAGGCGGGTCAACGCCGCGCAGGGGCTGCGCCTGCCGCTCAAATTGCGCGGCAGCATTCGCGATCTCGACCCGCCTTCGCCGAACCCGTCGCGCTGCATGGAAGTCGGCGCCGCGACCGCGCGCATCCTGGCCGAGAGCCCGTGGCGGGTGGCGCTCCTCGCCTCGTCGAGCTGGTCGCATTCGTTTCTGACCGAAAAGAACTGGCAGCTGTGGCCCGACGTCGCCGCCGACCGGCGCCTCTACGCGGCGCTCGAAGCCGGCGATTACGGCACATGGCGCCGCTACACGACCGACCAGATCGAGGACAGCGGCCAGCACGAGGTCCTGAACTGGTTCTGCCTGCTGGGCGCGATGGAGGCGCTCGGCCGCAAGCCCGACCGCGCCGCCCTTATCGAGACCTGGGCCTTCGTCTCGCCGGTCGTGTTTGCGTATTATTTCCCGCAATAGCAAATCGGACCGCGGGCTCCTGAGGTTCTCGAAGGGCCGCCCGCCTCTTTTACCCGGCCGGGACCTCTGCGAGCAGGCGGCCGAAACCAGAGAGGCGGTCGCCGGCCGCGAAATGTCGCAGCATCGCCCATACCGAGGCCTGGTTGGTGGTGACGATGGGCTTGCCGAACTCGGCTTCCCAGGACGCGATCGAGGGCATTGTCGGGAAATTGCCGCCCGGCACGACGAGGACCTCGATCTCGGGCCGGTCGATGCGGGCAAAGGCGTCCCGCGCATTCTCCGGCCCCAGGGCCCCGATCGCATAGGAATCGGTGGCGCCGAACCCTTCCCGGGCGACGGTGTCGAGCCCGTGCATCCGCGCGAAATACTGCGCCGCCCTTGTATTGACCGCATCCGAATAGGGCGATACCAGCCCGATCCGCCGCGCGCCGAGGGCGCGCACGGCGCGCCCCACGGCCTGCGCCGAGGTCACGGCCGGACAGCCGGCGGCAGCGGCCATGCGCTGCGTCGTCACCGCGTCGTAGTCGTCGGCGAAGAGGCTCGCCGAGGTCTGCGCCAGGATCACGATCCCGACCTTGGCGGTGCCGAGGAGGCGCGACTGGTATTCGATGTCCTCGTCGCGGCTCGGCGAAAAGGTCTGACCCGGCCGGCTCGACAACAGCCGCCCGAAATGCGCCTGATATTCGGATGGCAAGAGGCGGGTGAATTCGATCTCGCAGGTCGTGTTGGTCGAGGGGATCAGAACGCCGAAATGGCGGATCATCGCGCAGGCCTTTCGCGTCAGGACGAGGAGGCGCGATCGTAGCGGCCGCCGCGCAACCCTGTCGACCCTCGCCGCCGCGGTCCCCATTTGCTAGGGTTCGCCAACGATCCAACAGGAAGGGACTGCACAATGAACGACACGCTGAGCCTCTCCGAGCGCGCCGAGGCGCTTGAACGCGAGATGATGCGCGAGCTCGACGCGATCATCGTCAAGTCGCGCCTCTTCAACCTCGCCGACGGCGATATGGACGTGCCGAGCGGCCCGGCTCTGCTCGCCGCCAATCCCGGCAAAACCATGCTGATGGGCGACGACCCGCGGCTGCCGAAGATGCCGGAGCGGCCGACGCTGACGGATTTCTTCAAATACCGCTTCGGCCCGGCCAATCACATGCTGCAGAGCGCCCGCCACGCGGTCAGGGCCGGCATGGACGAAAAGGTCGTGCTCGCCTGCCTGTTGCACGACATCGGGGTCATCGGCTTTATCCGCGCCGATCACGGCTATTGGGGCGCCCAGCTCGTTGAGCCCTATGTCGACGAGGAAGTCGCCTGGGCGATCCGCGCCCATCAGGCGCTGCGCTTCTACCCCGATGAAGCGGTCGGCTATGCCTATCCCGAGGCCTATGTCCGGAATTTCGGGCCCGATTACCGCCCCGACCCCTATATCGAGGAGGAATACCAGCGGGCGCGCCATCACAAATGGTACATGACGGCGCGGATGATCACCGTCCACGACATCTATTCCTTCGATCCGAACGTGACCGTCGCATTGGAGGAATTCGAGGACGTGATCGGCCGCAATTTCCGCCAGCCGAAGGAGGGATTGGGCTTCGACAACAGCCCGGTCGCCCATATGTGGCGGACCTTGATCCGGCCGACGAAGTATCTCTAAACCCTCACACACCAGACCCCAGATGGACTACAGGGCGGGCTGGTCCCCCCTCTCCCGCATTGCGGGAGAGGGCGCCGACCCCCGCGAAGGCGGGGGAGGCGGGTGAGGGGCGGCGGCCGGCCTACCGCCGCCGCGGCGAGGCCTCTTTCGCCAGTTCGGAGGTGATGTCGGCAAAAGTCACGGCGAGCGAGGTGCGCACGTCGAGGACGGTCGGCTGGCGCGCGGCGAGGGCCTCGGCGAGGGCGGGGGCGAGAGCCTGCGGCTCCTCGACCCGGACGCCGCGGCAGCCCATCGCGCGGGCGATCGCGGCGTGGTCGAAATCCTTGAACTCGGCGGCGAACGGCCCGGAGCCGTGCAACACCCAGCCGAGCGCATTGTTGTTGAAGACCACCGTGACGATCGGAATATCGTGTTCGAGCGCGGTCATCATCCCGTTCATCGTCATCGCAAAGCCGCCGTCGCCGCACACCGCGACGACCGGCCGGTCGGGATGGACGAGCTTGGCGGCGAGCGCCGCCGGGATGCCGAACCCCATCGGCCCCGAGCCCGCCGCCTGCAGAAACCCCTCTTCCCGCTTGGTCTGGTAGAAATGCGTCATCATGATGCGGTTCTCGCCGGCATCGCAGGTGACGATCGCGTCGGGAGGCAGGCCGCGCATCAATTCGCCGATCACGCGCTGCGGCAGGATCGGCTTGTCGTCGGCAAAATAGGCGCGGTCGTCGAAATAGCCGCAGCGCTCGCGATGCGCCTTGACGCGCCGCTCGGCCGCGGCGCGGCGGCCTTCTTCGCGCCCGCCGATCTCGGCCGCGAGCAGGGCGAGGGTCGCCGCGGCGTCGCCGATCAGGACGTGCTCGGCCGGGAAGTTCCATGAGGCGTTGCGCGGCTCGATGTCGATCTGGATAAAGCTCTGGCGGGTCGGGTCGAGGAGCTTCTTGTTCTCCCAGGCGGTGTCGCTCGGGCTGAGTTTCGATCCCACGACCAGGACGAGGTCAGATTCGCCCACGGCGGCGTTGGCCGCCGCCGTGCCGAAGGTGCCGAAGACGCCCAAGGCCAGCGGGTGCGTTTCGGCAAAGCAGCCCTTGCCGGCCGCCGTCGTCGCCACCGGCAGGCCGGCCGCCTCGGCGAGACGGCGCAAGCCGTCATAGGCCTGCGCGATGCGCACGCCGTTGCCGGCGACAATGACCGGCTTTTCGGCGGCGATGAGCGCCTTGGCCGCGGCGGCGATCTGCGCCGCCTCGGCAGGCGGCGGCGGCGCCGGCAGGTAATGGCGCGTCGGGTACAGGACCGGCTGCGAGTCGGGAGCGACCGAGCCGGCAAGCGCATCATGGGCGTAAAGCACCGCAACCGGCCCCGGCTGTCCGGCGAGCGCGTGCTTCAACGCGAGCTGCGTCGCCTGCACCGCGGCGACCGGGTCGTGCGCCTGCATCACATGCTTGGTCACGCCGGAAAAGCTGCGCCGCGCGTCCCAGCTTCCCCAGTCGCCGGTGCCCTGCTGGTAGGGGGCGTGCAGGGCGAAGCGCGGGGCGTCGCTGAAATCGGTCAACAACAGCATCGGCGAACTCGACAAAAACGCCTCGATCGTGCCGATCATGCCGTTGCCGAGCACCCACGGCCCCTGGCCCAGCAAGACGCCCGGGCGCCGGGTCAACCGGCCATAGACTTCGGCCATGACCCCGCCCAGCGATTCCTCGCGCACCAGCATCGTGCGGATCGAGTTCTGGTACTTGCCGAGGGCGGCGACGATGCGGCCGGTGTGGCCGCCGGAAATGCCGAAGACCATCTCGATCCCGGCCTCTTCAAGCACCTGCGCGACCAATGCGCTGGCCGGCGACTCCTCGCTCAGCATCCGCTCGACCGCCATCGCCCGTCCCTCCGCTCTTGGTTTCCGCCGAAGCTTGCCCCGGCCGCGCTCGGAACACAACGCCTGCGGCTTGCCTGCCGGGAAGCGGTCCGGTAGGTGTCGGCTTCGCTCTCGGGAAAGGAACCGTCGATGAAACTGAGCCTGATGATCCGCGGCCAGCACCCGAAAGGCGACGACATGCGCGCCCGCCTCGCCGACGATCTGACCTTGGCCCGGCGCGCCGAGGCGCTCGGCTTCGATGCGGTCGTCAAGGGCTCGCATTACAGCGCCCATCCTCTGCAATCGGTGCAGCAGATCCCGTTTCTGGCGCAGGTCGCGGCGCTGGCGCCAAAATTGCGCCTTGTCGCCGGCCTCGTTCTGCTGCCATTGCACCAGCCGCTCGACCTCGCCGAACAGCTCGCCACCCTCGACATCATGTCGGACGGCAAATTGGTCTTCGGCGCCGGGCTCGGTTATCGCGACGTCGAGTTCAAGGCCTTCGGCGTCGACCGGCGGCGGGCGGCGGCGCGGTTCGAGGAATGTCTCCTCGCGGTCAGACGGCTGTGGAGCGAGGATTTCGTCGACATGCAGGGCTCGTATTTCACGCTCGACCATGCCAATGCGACGGTGAAGCCGGTGCAGAAGCCGATGCCGCCGATCTGGATCGGCGCCAATGCCGATGTCGCGGTCAGGCGCGCCGCGCGCCTCGGCGATTGCTGGTACATCAACCCACACAACGCGCTCGCAACGGTCGCCAGGCAGATGGAGGTCTACAAACGGGCGCTCGACAAGTATGAAAAACCGTTTCCGGCCGAACTGCCGATGCGCCGCGAGGTCTTTGTCGCGCCGACAAGGGACCAGGCGATCCGCCTCGCCCGCCCCTATCTCGAAGTCAAATATCGGACCTACCGCGAATGGGGCCAGGACAAGGTCATGCCGGCGGGCGACCATTTCGACCACGGCTTCGAGGAATTGCTCGACGACCGCTTTCTGTTCGGCGCGCCGCCCGAGGTCGCGGCGCAACTGCTCGAACTGGAGCGCCGCCTCGGCGTCACCAATCTCGTCGCCTCGTTGCATTGGCCGGGCATGCCCTTGTCGCTCGCCCTCGACCAGATGCAGATCCTCGCCGAGGAGGTCATGCCGGCGGTGGGAGGCGCCTGAGCGACTGGCGAGCAATGCTTCTCAAAGTCTCCCCATGGCCGGGCTTGGCCCGGCCATCCATGCCTTGCGGCGCCTGCTTTGAAGACGCGGGTGGCCGGGACAAGCCCGGCCACGGGGATTTTTGTGCTCCGGATTTAGGAACCCGTTCGCCTCGCCGGCACCGGGAGGCCGGGGATCTTGACCTGGACCGCGCCAAGATGGCTGCGGCTGGTGAAGTAGAGCGTCTTCCAGTCGTCGCCGCCGAAGGCGAGATTGGTCGTCGCCGGCGCCCCGTGCATGATGCGGCCGAGCTTTTTGCCCGCAGGATCCATGATCCAAATGCCGCCCGCCCCGCCGCAATAGACGTTGCCTTCGACGTCGACCTTCATGCCGTCGGGAACGCCGGGTTCGGGGCCGCGCAGATCGGCAAAGACGCGGTCGGTATAGCGGGCGAGCGCGCCGCTCGGCAGCAGGTCGAAGGCGCGGATGTGACCGCGGCGCGTGTCGTTGATGTAGAGGACGCTCTCGTCGGGCGAAAAGGCGAGCCCGTTCGGCAATACGAAATCATCGACGAGCAGGGTCAGGGTGCCGAGATCGGGGGTCAGCCGATAGACGCCGGAAAAGGGCAGATCCCATTGCTGCGGCGCGTTGGGGCTGGTCCACGGGTCGGTAAAGTAGATGCACCCGTCGGATCTGACGACGACGTCGTTGGGCCGGTTCAATTGCCGTCCCTGAAAGCTGTTGGCGAGAACGGTGATCTCGCCGTCCGCCTCCTCCCGGGTCACGCGGCGGCTGTCGTGCTCGCAGGCGACGAGCCGGCCCTTCAAATCGCGGGTCAGTCCGTTGGCCCGGTTGGTTCCTTCGCGGAATAACGAGACGCCTCGGCCGGGCTCGTATTTCATGCGGCGGTTGTTATGGATGTCGCTGAACAATAGATAGCCGCCCTCGTGCCACCACACCGGCCCCTCCGCCGGCCCCTGCGGTCCGCCGAACCCGTCGGCGAGGTCGTCGATCGGCTCCGAGGCGGAGACGATCCGTTCCAGTTCGGCGGCAAACTGCTCGATCCGCTTCGGCAGGCCGTGTTCCGCGCTCATAGCATCCCCTCCCGCATTCCCTCTGTCCTACTGTAAAACCCTCACCCGCCTCGCTGCGCGAGGCACCCTCTCCCGCAATGCGGGAGAGGGGGACCGGCCCGAAGGGCTGGTGGGTGAGGGTAGCGCTACTCGGCCGCGGCGCGGGCGGGGTCGATGAACTGCGACACCCATTTGTTGCGGCGCTGCAGATTGGCGCGGTACATCGCCTCGAACTCGGCTTCGGGGAAGGAGTGGGTCGAGGGCCGCGCGACGAGGGCTTCGGCCCAGGCCTTGAGGCGCGGGAAGTTGTCGATGGTGCCGAGCTTCTTCACCCGGTCGAGATAGAAATAGCGTTGCAGGAACGGCGCATAGGCGGCGTCGACCAACGAGTATTTGGCGCCGTTGAAGAAGGGGCCGCTGCCCTGGCGTTCGAGCGCCTTTTCGAGCCGCTCGAAGGTGGCCGGCATCTTTGCCGCGATGTCGTTGTACTCGGCCTCGCTGTCGGCATAGGCGGTGCCGGTCACGGCGGAGGCGAATGTCGGCACGTAATCGGTCCAGGCGCGGTTGATCGCGCGCTCGAACGGGTCTTCGGGATGCAGGCGCGGCGCGATCGTCTCGTCGAGATATTCGTTGATCGCGTTCGACTCGAACAACGACACGCGGTCGTCGATGCGCAACACCGGCACCTTCTTGTGCGGCGAGATCGCGAGAAACCAGTCGGGCCGGTTGTCAGGCTCGATATGGCGCATCTCGAACTCGGTCCCCTTTTCGCGCAACACGATCGCCGAGCGCTGCACCCACGGGCAGGTTTTGAAGCTGACCAGCATGTATTTGGCCATCGGAGCCTCCGTTCGCTTTGTCGCGGGGAGGAGCATCGCATGCCGGCGCCACCGGGTTGAACAGGAAATCGCATCGCGTTGACAGCGGAGGGACAATCGGCCGAAGTTGCGCCGCCGCGATAAGGAGGGTGCGATGAGCCTCGATCTGTTGGTCAGGAACGGCTGGGTGGTGGACGGCTCGGGGATGCCGCGCTACCGCGCCGATGTCGGGGTCAGGGACGGGCGCATCGTCGAGATCGGCCGCATCCGCGCCGCGGCGGAGCGCACGATCGACGCCGACGGGCTGATCGTCGCGCCGGGCTTTGTCGACGGGCACACGCATATGGACGCGCAGGTCGCCTGGGACCCTGTCGGCAGCTGCTCGATCTGGCACGGCGTCACCAGCGTCGTGATGGGCAATTGCGGTTTCGCCCTGGCGCCGTGCAAGCCGGAAGACCGCGAATGGTATGCCCGGTGTCTCACCGCGGTCGAGGACATCCCGACCGAGGCGATGCTCGCCGGCATCGACTGGCGCTGGGAGAGCTTCCCGGAATACCTCGCCCATGTCGAAGCTCTGCCGAAGGGCATCAATTACGGCATGTATATCGGCCATTCGGCGCTGCGCATGTATGTGATGGGCAAGCGCGCACTCGCCGAGCGCGCGAACGAGGACGATCTCGCGCAGATGAAGGCCGCGGTCGCGGAGGCGATCCGCGCCGGAGCGCTCGGCTTCTCGACCTCGCGGGCGACGACGCATGTGACCCCGGACGGTTCGCCGGTGGCGAGCCGTATTGCCGATTGGCGCGAGGTCGACGAACTGGTCGGCGCGATGGCCGCGCTCGATTCCGGCATCTTCCAGATCGGCCTCGACATTTCCGGCGGCGCGGCGCACCGCGCCTGTCTCGACCGCCTGCGCCGGATCGCGGTCGAGAGCGGGCGGCCGGTCATGTTCGGCGTGTTGTCGACGCGCCAGGGGATCGAGCCCAATTCGTGGCAGTACCAGACCCGCGCCCTCGACGAGATCGCGGCGGCGGGCGGGCGCGTCTTCGGACAGGCGACGACGCGCTCGATCAACGCCGTTTTTTCGCTCAAATCCTACCTGCCATTTGACGGGCTGCCGGGCTGGCGCGAGGTCAGGGCCTTGCCGCTCGCCGAACAGAAGCGGCTCCTGGCCGATCCCGAGACGCGCCGGCGGCTCGTCGCCGCGGAGGCAGGGATGAAGCCGCGCGACAGCGAATTGCAGGGCGGCGGCGCGGCGACGACCGACCCGAGGAAGCCCGATTACGCGAACCTCTACCCGATGTTCACGGTCGACTGGGACGACCCGAGCCTTGCCGATCTCGCCCGCGCGCAGAACCGGCACCCGGTCGAAATCATGATCGATCTGATGCTCGAAGACGAAAACCGCGTCTTTGTCCAGCCGATCGTCAACGAGAGCCCGGAGGACGTGCTCGGCCTGTTAAGGCACCCGCGCACCCTGGCGACGTTCTCCGATTCCGGCGCGCATGTATGCCAGGAGATGGGGTTTCTATTGCAGACCCACATGCTGAGCTACTGGGTGCGCAACCGGCAGCAATTCACGCTCGAACAGGCCGTGCGCATGCTGAGCTTCGACAACGCTTCGGCCTGGGAACTGCCCGACCGCGGCCTGCTGCGCGCCGGCTATGCCGCCGATCTCGTGCTGTTCGACGAGGCGCGGGTCAGGCCCTCTCTGCCGGTCGTCGCAGGGGATCTGCCGGGCGGGGCGCGCCGGCTGGTGATCAAGGCCGAAGGCATCGAGGCGGTCGTCGTCAACGGCGCGGTCGCGGTCGAGAACGGCGAATGGACCGGCGCCTGCGCCGGCCGGGTGTTGAAGGGGCCGCTGGCGCGCTCGCTTTGAGGAAAGCGGCGGAATGCGCTGCGCTTTTCCGCCCTACACCAGAACCGTAGGGCGGAAAACCCCGGCGAAAGCCGGGGGCATTCCGCCGACACTACTATGCCCCATTGGCATCGCGGCAGCGGACAAAGCGCAGCGGGGTATATGTCAAAGCCAGCGTGCCGTCCTCTTTGACGACGCGCACGCGGGTACGCACGAGGCCGCGGCCGGGACGGCTCTTTGACAGGCGCGCCTCGATGATTTCGCATTCGGCATGGATCGTGTCGCCGGCGAAGACCGGGTTTTCGACGTCAAGCTCCATGTGCAGAAAGGCGAGCCCGGTGTATTGCATTGTCGCCTGCACCAGGAGGCCCTCGGCAAAGGCGTAGACGAGCGCCGCCGGCGCGAGCCGCCGCTTGATGTCGCTCTCGTGCTCAAGAAAGGCGAGATTGGTGAACAACACCTCGACCATGCCGGTGCAGTTGACAAAAGCGGTGATGTCGGCCTCGGTGACGGTGCGCCCGATCGTCTTGAACTGCCGGCCGACCGGCAGATCCTCGAAATGAAAGCCGAGCCCGACGGTCTCCATCGCCTGTCCTCCGCTGTGCGCCGCGAGGATAGCCCGCGCCGAAGGCCGCATGATAACGTCGCGGCATGATCCCCGTGACCGAGCGCATCGCCCTCGACGAGGGCGAGATCGAGGAGACCCATATCCGGGCCGGCGGGCCGGGCGGGCAGAACGTCAACAAGGTGGCCACCGCGGTGCAGCTCCGCTTCGACGCCGCCCATTCGCCCAATCTCGACGAGCGGGTGCGCGCGCGGCTCTATCGGATCGCCGGGCGGCGCCTGACCGCGGAGGGCGTCATCGTCATCACCGCGCGCCGCTTCCGCACCCAGGAGCGCAATCGGCAGGATGCCTATCAGAGGCTGGTCGAACTGATCCGGCTGGCAACGGCGGTGCGCAAGCCGCGCCTGCCGACGCGGCCGAGCGCCGCCTCCCGCCTGCGCCGCCGCGAGGAGAAATCCGACCGCAGCCGCGTCAAGCGCCTGCGCCGGGCGGTCGACCGGGGCGAGAACTGAGACCGCGGCGCCGCTTTCCTCACCCGGCGCCGCGGCCGAGCAAGAAGCGGCCATAGGGCGCCATCGCGGCCTGGCGGCTGGCGGCGTGGTGGGTCACTATGGTCATCACGTCGCGCCGGACGGCCTGCAGCGGATCGCTGTCATAGATCCAGCGGGCGCCGGCGACCTCGCACAGGCGCTCCAACGCCCAGCCCACCTGATGCTGCGCGAACACCATGTCGCGCCGGGCGCGCAAGACTTCCTCCTCGGCGATGTCGCGGCCCGAATGCACCGCCTCGGTGGTGGAGCGGCGCCCGCCGTGCAGCAGCATCGTTGCCGTGTCGATCATCGCGGCGGCCTCGCCGAGCGTCATCTGCACCACTTCGGAGTCCGCCACTCTCGTGACCCCGCGCGACACCCGGCCGGCCAAGGCGTCGCAGACGATGGCGAGGGCGCGGCGGCCGAGCGCGATGCACACCGGCGGCAGCGAATAGGGGACCAGATACCCGCGCGGCGCCCGCACCAGCGGGTAGTCGGGGTGGACGAAACGGCCCGGCGGGGTGCCGGCATAAAGGTCGCTGACGAGGACGCAGCGGTGCTCGGGAACGAACACGTCGCGCAGGATCAGCGATTTGCTGCCGGTGCCGGCGAGCCCGAGCGGCTGCCAGTCGTCGGCGATCTCGATCTCGGCAAGCGGCACCAATAGATAGGCGATGTGCCGGGGATCGCCGATCTCGCCGAGAAAGGCGCCGATGATCGCCCATTGCGCACAATCGCAGCCGCTGGAGAACGGGTAATGTCCGCTCAATCGCCAGCCGCCCTGGACGCGCCGGGCGGCGGCGCGCGGCGCCAATGAGGACGAGGCGACCGCCTCGGGGTCGTCGCCCCAGACGTCGATCTGCGCCTGTTCGGGGTAGGAGGCGATGATCCATTGATGCTCGGCCAGCACCGCATAGACCCAAGCGGAGGAGGCGCAGCCATAGGTCAGCTCCTCGACGATCTGCGAGAACAGGCTGAACCGACCCTGCCGGCCGCCGAACCGCCTGGGCTGCAGGATGCGCAGGATGCCGGAAGCGCGATATTCGGCGATCGTCTCCGCCGGCAATTGCCGCGCCGCCGCGGCTTCCGGCACGCGCTCGGCGAGTTTGGGGATCAGCGTCCGCGCGCGCTCCAACAGGGCGCGCTCCTCTTCCGGCAGGGCGCCGTCGTCGGCGAGGGGAGGAAGCGGGCTGCACTCCGTCATATGTCGCCTCTGCGGGCACAGATCGGGCCGCCATAGTGCCGGGTCGGGCGCGGTTCGGGCAATCGCCGGGGAGGCGGCGCGCCGCCGCGCTGGCCGCCCCTGTTCTCCCTCTCCGCCCTTGGGGGCGGAGAGGGCCAGGGCGAGGTGGGGGGAGCCGCCGGCACCCACCTCACCCTCCCCGTCGCCAAGGCGACGGGTCCCCTCCCTCTCCGCCCTGAAGGGCGGAGAGGGCATTTCTGTGCAAACCTGTCCGAATTTGCTTAGGATCGGCGCTCGGGCCGCAACGGGAGGGTTGTCAGGATGGACGTCGACGCGAATGCGGCCCAGCGCCGCTATTGGAACACGGTTGCCGGGCCGCGCTGGGTCGCCGCCCCGGAATTCCGGGAGCGGCGCAACCAGGAAAGCCTCGCGCTGCTGCTGACGCGCCTGAAGCTTGCCGGCGGCGAGAGCGTGCTCGAAATCGGCTGCGGCACCGGCGCCTTGACGCTGCCGCTCGCCGCGGCGGTGGGCCAAGAGGGCCGCGTCGTCGCGGTCGACATCTCCGAGCCGATGCTGGGGTTGGCGCGGCAGCGGGTCGAGGAGCGCGGGCTCGCCAACGTCACCTTGCGGCTCGGCGACGCGCAGGTGTTCGATTTCGCGCCGGCCGCCTTCGATCTCGCGACCTCGCGCATGGGCGTCATGTTCTTTGCCGATCCGATTGCGGCCTTCCGCAACATCGGCGGCGCGTTGAAGCCGGGCGGGCGGCTCGTCTTCGCCTGCTGGGCGCCGCTCTCCGAGAACCGGCACTGGCTGATCTCCTACGAGGTCGCCTTGCACCATCTCGGGCCGCCGGCGCCGCGTTCCGCGCGCGTACCGGATCCGCTTGCCTTTGCCGACCCCGATTACGTCCGCGAGGTTCTGGCGGCGGCCGGATTTGCCGAGATCGCGGTCGAGCGGGCGCATCCGACGATCACCGGCGGCAGCCCCGAAGAGGAGGCGCGGCAGGCCTTGTCGATGGGTCCGACGGCGCGCTTGATCGAGGAGAAGAAGCCGGACGAGGCAACCCGTCAAAGGATCGCCCGCGAGATCGAGCGCGCCTTTGTTGCCGCCGCTGCCGTCGGCCCATTGCGGATGCCGGCGACGATCTTTCTGGTCGAAGCGCGCCGCCCGGCATGAGGAGGAATATCGCATGACCTTGCAGGTGAAGCCGCTGACCGGACGGCTCGGTGCCGAGATCACCGGCATCGACCTCGCCCGGCCGCTTGCCGACAGCGAGCGGCAGCGCCTCTATGGGCTGTTTGCCGAACACGCGGTCTTGGTGCTCCGCGACCAGGAATTCGATCCGCCGCACTTCGCCGCGGCGGCGCAAATCTTCGGCGAGATCATCCCCGAGCAGTTCCCGAACTACCGCCTGCCCGAATACCCGACGGTCAGCTTTCTGTCGAACCGCGACCTCGAACAGACCGGCAAAAGGCGCGCGGTGCGCGGCGAGGGGTTTCACACCGACCATTCCAATTACGCGGCGCCGCCCAAGGCGACGATCCTCTACGGCATCGTCATTCCGCACAGCGGCGGCGACACCGAATTCGTCTCGGCACAGGCGGCCTATGACGATCTCTCCGTCGAAGACAAGCGCCGTGTCGCGGGTTTGAAGGCGATCCACGCCTATCGCGGGACCAGGGACGACCACAAGGCGACCGTGCTGTCGCCCGAGCAATTGGCGAAGACGCCCAGGGCGGCGCATCCGATCGCCCGGCTGAACCCGGACAATGGCCGGGTCGGCCTGTACCTCAGCCCGAACCGCGTGATCGGCATCGAGGGCATGGACGAAGAGGCCGCCTTCGCTCTGCTCGGGCGCCTGTTCGCCCATGCGACGCAGCCGAAATATCTCTACCGCCACAAATGGCGCAAAGGCGACATGGTTCTGTGGGACAACCGCAGCGTCCTACACCAGGCGACGAGCGATTACGACATGGAGGAATACCGCTACCTCTACCGCGTTTTGCTGGGGGGCGAGGCGCCGATCGCGGCCCCGCCGCCCCGCGCCTGAGCCCGGGAGGGCGGCCTGTTGGGAACGCTGTCTTTCGGCCCGCTGGGCGAGCGCACCGTCCATCTGTGCATTGACATGCAGAACCTGTTTGCCCGCGACACGCCCTGGCATACGCCCTGGATGGCGCGCGTCCTGCCGGTCGTTACCCGTATCGCCGAGCGCCACCCGGAGCGGACGGTGTTCACCCGCTTCATCCCGCCGGAACGCCCGGACCGGATGCCGGGAAGCTGGCGACGCTATTACGAGCGCTGGCGGGACTTGACGCGCGAGCGGCTCGATCCCGGCCTCCTCGATCTGGTCCCGCCCCTGGCCGCGCTCGCGCCCCCCGCTGCGGTCGTCGACAAGCACGTCTATTCGCCGTTTTCCGAGCCGGAACTGCCCTCCCTATTGTCCCGGCGCGGCGTGGACAGCCTGGTCATTACCGGGGCCGAAACCGATGTCTGCGTGCTCGCCGCGGTGCTCGGCGCGATCGACCGCGGCTATCGCGTCGTCCTTGCGACCGACGCGCTGTGCAGCTCGTCCGACGAGACCCACGATGCGCTGTTGACCCTCTACCGCCAGCGCTTTGCCCAGCAGATCGAGACCGCGGACAGCGAGACGATCCTCTCCTGCTGGGGGTGAGCCCTGTCTATACCCCGAAGACGGCGCCGCGGACGTTGACGAGGTCGTCAGAAGGCCGATCGGCGCGGGCTTCCTCCGCCGGGCCGACCGCTTCCTTGACCGTGAACGGGGTGTCCCGCACTTCCCAGTATTTTCCCTGACCCGAGATCGCGATGCCGCCGCCGGCGTCGTCCTCGTACCAGCCGTCGCGCAGGGCGACGACGTCCCAGCCTTGGGCGCGCAACGCCGCCATGGTTTCGGCGTCGCCGACGCAGAAGTAGTCGGTCTTGCCGTCCCCGTCGGGGATGATCGCCGGGGTCCGGCGCGCCGCCTTGATCGCGATTGCCGCCGCGTTCGGCCTTTCCCCGCGGCTGCGGATCATGAACATCATCGGGGTTGTCCCTGCTGGCCGCGCCCGTCGAGAAAGCGCGCGAGGCAATCGGCAAAGGCGTGCGGCTGTTCGAGTTCGGGGTGATGGCCGGCCTCGGCAATGGTCTCGAACCGCGCGCCGGGGATCAAGGCGCTGTAGGCGCGCCCGTAATCCGGCGTGACGATGCGGTCGCTTTCGCCCCACACCACCAGGGTCGGCACGGCGATGCGGTGCAGCCATCCTTTGAGCTGCGGGTTGTACATGTGCGGGCGCCAGGCATAAAGGCACAGCGCGTCCCAGTTGCGCGCCAATGCGATCATATCCGCATCGGGCATCGCCTCGTCGACCGCCGCGTGCCAGCCGAGCCCATAGATGCCGGAGGGTCGCCGCGCCGGATCGCGCCAGGCGCGGCGGTTCAGCTCCTCCGGTGCGGTGTTGAAGAAATGGACGATGTCGCGCTCCTCGCGTCCGCCGAGCTTGACCCCGACCGGATCGACGAGGACGAGCCGGTCGAGCTTCCGATGTCCGATGACCGCGACCTCGGCGGCGATCCACCCGCCGAACGAAAAGCCGACCATCGTCACCCGCCCGCCGGGAAGCGCGTCGAGCACCGACAGGTAGAGATGCACGAGGTCGTACATCGTGTCGAAATCGGCGGGCCGCGGCGAGTTGCCAAAACCCGGATGCGACGGCGCGACGATCTCGCCGTGCCGGGCCAGAAGGTTGAGAAAAGGCGCCCGTGGGGGGATCGGGTTGATGCCGTGAACGAGGAGGAGCGTCCCGGCCTCGCGCCGTAGACCGCGGCGCAGCACTTCGAGTTCGAGCGGCCCGGCGTGCAGCCGGTGCGGCACGGTCGACGCCGCATCAGGAACCGAGGTCACGACCGCGCCCGCCGCGCTTCCCATGCCGTCTCCTCGTCGTCGATCGGCGGCAGGTCCTGCAATTGCGGCAGGACCTCGCGGGCGGCGCGCGTAAAGCTCTTTTCCGCCTCCTCGTGCGTCACCAGACCCTGCCTCGTCATCATGATGATGTGCCGGATGCCGCCGACCCGGCGGCGGAATTCCGTGATCTGCTTTGCCACCGTGTCGGGATTGCCGGCAAACATCTGGCCCTGGCCGATCAACACCTCGGCATCGAGATTGCTCGGCCGCTTCGAGGCGCCGCCGCGCCAGGCTTTGGGCGCCATCTCGGGAGCCACCGCGCCGGGCTGGAACTTCGAGAATTGCGGCGCGCTCTTGATGCTGACGGTCAGGAACCAGGCGATCTTCTGGCCGATGCGCAGTCCTTCCTCGTCGGTGTCGCCGACATAGGCGAAGGCCATAGAGGAGAACCGGTCCTCGCCGGGCGCGGGGAGGCCGGCTTCCGCCCGCGCCTTCTTGTAGGCATCGAAAGCCTGGCGCGTGCGGTCGTAACCGCCGAACAGCAGCGTGTTGACGATGCCGCGGCGGCCCAGTTCGGCGCAGGTCGGAAAATCGCTGGTGGCGGCCCAGAACTCCGGCCGCGGCTGCTGGTAGGGGCGCGGCCAGATGTTGACGTGCGGATGGATGAAGAATTTGCCCTCCCAACTGAACGGCCCGTCATGCGTCGTCAAAGTCTTTTCGATCAGGTCGATCGCTTCCCATTCGCGCTCGCGGATGCGCATCGGGTTGGCGTCGCCCGACACCATCTCGGTGGCGCCGGATTTGACAAAGCCGATCTCGAGCCGGCCGCGCGACAACACGTCGATTGTCGCATATTCCTCGGCCACCCGCACCGGGTCGGGGCGCACCGTGATCAACGTGCCGAGCGACAGGATGCGAACCTTGCGCGTCAACCGCGCGACGATCCCGGTGATGACCGGGCTCGCCGCCCACAGATTGTTGATCCCGGAATGGTGCTCGTTGGTGACGATGTGGAGGCCGAGATCGTCGCACAGCCGGTATTCGTCAAAGACCTCGTCGTAAAGCCGCGCCGCGATCTTCGGATCGCAATATTTGTTCGGCAGGCTCGCCCGCACCGAAGGAGCCTGTTCCAGCACCTCGTTCGGCACAAAGGGGTAGGGGTTTTCGCAATGGTTCCACAATTCCATTGGGCCTCCTCGCGGCGCCCGCCTCCGCCGATCGGGTTTCAGCATATACCTCAGCCGACAACGCTCAGAAAGCTCCCCCTCTTGAACAAAGGCCAGGGATGCAGCAACGCGCCCGCAATTCCGGTTTCCTCGAACCGGCGATGCGCGACCCCGCCCATCCGGCAGACTTCGCCTGATGTTGCGGAATAGCGGAGTGCATTCCGCAGCATTCTGCGATCTCGAAGTCCTCCGCCAGGACGACTCAAACAGGTTCCGAACGGGATCAAACAAACAAGCCTTGCTTGTAAAATAGACGCCATTGGCGTGTATTGCCTTATGCGGACGCGTCCTGTCACCGTCGGCGAGACGGCTACCTTCATCCGCTAGGCCGCCGCGGTATGGACGGACGAAGAGCGGTTGGCGTTCGTGGATTTCATAGCGCGAAATCCGGAAGCCGGCGATGTAATCCCGGAAAGCGGGGGCGTCCGCAAGGTGAGATGGAGCCGGCGGGGCAGCGGCAAGCGAGGCGGAGTGCGGGTAATCTATTTCTATTATCGGACTGACATGCCGCTCTACCTGCTGATGGTCTATGCGAAGGCGCGGCGCGATGACCTGTCGCCGGATGCAAAACGGATGGTGCAGGCGCTGGCCGCAAGGCTCAGGCAAGGGCGGCACCGAAAGGAGGGAAGGCAATGAACAAGTTCAGCAAAGAACTCATCGAGAGCATGACCGAGGCGTGCGAACATGCCGAGGGCAAGCCTGGCCGGGTGCGCATCCACACCATCGAGGTGCCGGACGTGCGGGCGATCCGCCGACGGCTGCGCATGTCGCAGGCAGAATTCGCGCGGGCCTATCGGATCCCGCTCGCAACGCTCAAGAATTGGGAGCAGGGACGCCGACAGCCGGATGCGCCGGCGGTGGCTTATCTTCAGGTGATCGCCAAGCGGCCGCGCGAAGCGCTCATGTCGTGATGCAATGAGCCGGGTCAATGGCGATCGCCTAAAGGAGATCGCAAGCGCCTCTGCGGGAACGAAGCGCTTTCTCTCTTATTGTGCCGCTGCCTTGGCGGCCACCATGAGGAGAGGTAATCTGACATGCGGCTCTGCATCGCGAGGGTATAATAGATGAGTCCCCGTCAGGAAATCGCCAAGCAATGTGGATCAGGAAGACGGACGATGCGCAGCATCAGAGCCGCCTCTATCTTTCGAGGTCTAGAGCAATGGCCGACGACCTGATCCAGCGCCAGCGCGCCGACCGCCGGCAACTCCAACAAATCATCGCCGGCCTAACGGAAGGGGTCATTCTCGTCGATCCGGATCAAAGCATCTTTTGGGCGAACGAAGCCGCTCTGGCGATGCACGGGATCGAGAAACTCGAAGACCTGGGGGCGACGGTTTCGGACTATCGCCAACGGTTCGAACTCCGCTATCGCAATAACCATCGCCTCTCCGAAGGCGATTATCCCATCGAACGCGTGCTCGCGGGGGAGGCCTTCAGCGATGTGATCGTGATGGTCGCACGAGCGGGTGAAGACGAATCCCGATGGGTACACCGCATTCGCAGCCTCGTGCTCACCGACACTGCCGGGGACCCCGACTGCCTTGTTCTGGTCCTGCACGACGCTACTGAGCAGTTCAGCGCCGAGGAGCGCTTCGAGCGCACTTTTGGAGCGAACCCAGCTCCCGCCATCATCTGCCGCCTCTCCGATCTGCGCTACATCAAGGTCAATCAGGGCTTTCAGGAGATGACGGGCTATGCAAAGGAGGATCTGATCGGCCGCTCGGTTTACGAGACAGACGTGCTCGAACACGCCGAGAACAAGCGGCTGGCATTCGAGCGCCTGGATGAAGGGCGCACCATCCCCCAGATGGAGGCCCTGCTCAACCTCCCCGGCGGAGGAACCAAATTCGTGATTGTTGCCGGTCAGCCGATCGAGATCGGCGACGAGCCGTGCATGCTGTTCACGTTCATCGATCTCGAGCCCCGCAAGAAAGCCGAGGATGCTTTCCGGCAAAGCGAGGAACGCTTTTCGAAAGCGTTCAGACTGTCGCCGGTTCCGGCTACGGTCAGTACCTCGGAGGGGTTCCTGATGCTCGAAGTCAATGATGCCTTCGTCGCCATGACCGGTTATGCGAGCGAGGAGGTCGTGGGGAGAAGCGTGACGGAACTCAGGCTATGGGAGAACGCCACCGCGCGCAGACAATTCGAACGGCAATTGGTGGAGACGGGCAGCGTCAGAAACCACGAAATCCGATTGCGAACCAAGGAAGGCGATGAGGTGGATTGCCTGCTTTCGGCGGAAACCGTGACGATCCAGGATCAGCTCTGCGTGCTGAGCGTGTTGCAGGACATTACCGAGCGCAAGCGTTCCGAGGCCGAGTTGGTCTCCGCCATAGAGGTGGTGATGCAGGACACGTCCTGGTTCAGCCGAACCGTGGTCGAAAAGCTGGCAAACCTGCGATTGCCGCGCGGCTCCAACCGAACCGCGGCGGAGCTGAAACAGCTCACGATACAGGAGCGCAATATCCTGGGGCTGATGTGCGAGGGATTGGCCGACAAGGAGATTGCCAAGCGGCTGAAGGTCTCGCACAACACCGTGCGCAATTACGTCGCCGCAATCTACCGCAAGATCGACGTCCATCGTCGGAGCGCCGCCATCATCTGGGCGCGCGAGCGCGGCTTTACTGGCCGAGATCTGCCGACAAAGGCCGGACCCGACTGACCTGCCGGTGCAAAAGCATTAAACGCTTTAGTGCATCCGGATCTATTCGGCGGCGGAGCGGCGGCCTATATCACCCCTTGTTGATCACCTTGGGCCAATCCATTGACTGGGGTGTGTTCATCTGGAGGTTCAGGAGAGAGCCATGGACAAGGATCGCGTCAAAGGCACCGCCAGACAGGTCAAGGGCTCGGTCAAGGAGGCCATCGGCAAAGTGACCGGCGACATCAGGACCGAGGCCGAGGGCGCGGCCGAGAAGGCCACCGGCAAGGCACAGAGGACTACGGGTGGCGTCAGGGACAACGTGCGAGACGCCCTGAAGAAATAGGGCACGGAGCCGGAGTGCCGCAGACTTCGGCGAGTGCCGCTCCGGCGGCATTCGGCCTGCCGCTCTGATACGGCAGGCGCGACGGAAGCCGGGAATGATCTGAGAACAGGGCGTGTGCCGCTGAAGAGAGGATCATGTCGATTCTGGCATGGATCGCACTCGGTCTGATTGCCGGCTTCATAGCGAGCAAGATCGTCAATAGGCGCGGCGAAGGCATCGTGTCCGACATCGTTATCGGCATTGTCGGAGTGATCGTCGGCGGCTGGATCACGACGGCGGTTGTTGGCGCAGAGGTAAACGGGTTCACCTCTGGATCTTCCTCGTCGCCAGCTTTGGGGCCGTCGTGCTGCTGTTAATAGCCAACGCTCTCCGTCGCGCGATGTGAACGGCTTCGAGTGGCAGCCATGGGTCAATGGGGAAGCAGAGATGGCTTTGACGGAACGCAATCTACCGCGTGAGTTCGACGAGCTGAAAGCCGACATGAAATCGATCATGGACCAGGTATCGGCGCTTTCCGGAAAGCTGGGGGAGAGTGTTTCGGAAACGGCCGGCAGCGTGCCGGCGGGGTTGCGGCAAGCAGTGGCCGCGACGGCCGAGCAAACCGGTGCACTCGGCAAGCGGGCACAGGACTTCGCAGGAGAGATCGAAAAGCGAGGAAATACTGGACTGAACACTCTCAGCGGTTGCGTGCAGAATTATCCGATCGCCAGCATTGTGATCGCTTTTGGGCTTGGTCTGCTAGTGGCAAAGGTGCTGGATCGCTCACCATCATGAAGGCACGGTTGCCCTGCTCCGACGTGCCGATAGGGAAATGATCCTCGGGAGCCCGTCTGGAAATTTCGCTTCGCCAGACGAGCGGTCGGCAGCGCCTGTATCTGCCGTTCGTGAGGCATCATCCGAGAGAATTGGAAGATTTAGCAAGGACAATGCCGCCAAACGCTTCGACCAATGGGCGGCTCAATTCAACAAAACCAAGTCGCAGGTTGTGCAGGGCGCGAAGCAGACGGCGGGTCAGGCGGCCGATGTCCTGTCGCAAGCCTCTATCTGGGCGTTCGTCGCGCTTTTGCTCGGCGCTATTTTCAGTGGACTCGGCGGGATCTGGGGAACGCAGCCCCGCATCTCTGTCGTGGAGGCCGAGCGGATCGTCTCCTGAAAAGGGGGCGTCGGCGGTCTTTGGCTTTCCCCGGTAAGGATCAAGATCAAGGCGTTTGCGAAGGTCAAGGAAGGAGCTTTCCATGAAGTCGATTGTGTCAGCGGTAATCCTGGCTCTCGCAATACCGGTCTCTGCGGTCCCGGCCGTGGCGAAGGGTTGCCTTAAAGGTGCAGCGGCCGGTGGATTGGCAGGCCATGTTGCAGGCCATCACGCCGGGGCAGGGGCCGCCGCCGGCTGCGCCATCGGGCACCACAAGGCCGCCAAGCGCAGGCCTCAGAATACCGAGCCCGCTCGTCAACCTTCGAGCCAAAGCCAACCACATTAGGGCCGGGTTTGGGGCCGGTGGCCTGCGCGACGACTGAAGAGAGGAAGGGCGAGGAGATCAACATGGCGACCTTGATGCTCGTCGCGATCCTCTCGCCCACTGTGATCTATGAGGCATGCCTGGTCGTCTCCGCCACCGTGCTGCCAAGGCGCATCTTTCTCCCGCGCCAGGACGACCGCACTCATTCCTCGGGTGCCGCCAGCGTTGCCGGCGCCGCGCATTGTCGCGACGTGATGCAGACCTTTCCCCGCCCTGCCGGAGCGCCGTAGCCGTGCCAAACTCGCCGCACCCGCCGGAGCCCGCGTCCGCGGATTCCTCCCAGATGGAACCGGTGGGAACTCCCGGCCTGCGAGGCCTGGTCGGGATCGTGGTCGCCGCCGTGGCGGTGGCCGCCCTCTATCTCGCGCGCGAGGTTCTGATCCCGGTCACCCTGGCGATGCTGCTCAGCTTTGTGCTGAGCCCGCTGGTGGAACTGCTGCGGCGAGCTTGGCTCGGGCGGATCTTGTCGGTGATCCTGGCCGTGGTACTGGCGCTCGGCCTCATTCTCGCCCTCGGCAGCGCGATCGGCACGCAGATGGCGCAGCTCGCCAAGGGACTGCCGCAGTACCAGACGACGATCGAGAGCAAGATCGCCCATCTGCGGGACGTCACGATCAACAAGTTCTCGGAAAAACTCAGCAACCTCGGCCATCAGCTCACTGGTCCCGCCCCGCATGCCGCCGCGCCCGCGCCCGCTCCGACCAGCGCACAGGCGCCGGGACGGCAGCAACCGCAGCAGAAGCCGGTCCCGGTGGTGATCACGCAGCCGGCCCCCTCGGTCGTCGAGTTCGGCAAGACTATCCTGGAGCCGCTGCTTTATCCGGTGGCGACGGCGGGCATTATCCTGATTGTGACGATCTTTACACTGTTGCAAAAGGAGGATCTGCGCGATCGCGGCATCCGGCTACTCGGGTCGGGCGACCTGCAGCGCACCACGGTGGCGATGAATGACGCCGGGCGGCGGCTCAGCCGCTACTTCCTGACCCAGCTCGGCCTCAATGCGAGCTTCGGCGTGATCGTCGGCGTCGGCCTCTACTTCATCGGCGTCCCCAACCCGCTGTTATGGGCCATTCTC
>DATFCQ010000124.1:0-12252 GCA_035252905.1 Allostellaceae bacterium
CGGAGGCCGCGGAGAGCCCGCGCGCCGCGGCGGCGGCGAGCGAGATCGTATTGACCTCGCTGCCCGGCCCCGCCGAGGTCGAAGCGGCGGTGCTCGACCCGGCTTCTGGCATTCTCGCCGGGCTTGCCGCCGGCGGCGTTCTGATCGACCTGACGACCAACGCCCCGGAAGTCGCGCGCCGGGTCGCCGAAGCCTGCCGCGCCCGCGGGGTCGACATGCTCGACGCGCCGGTCAGCGGGCGTCCCCCCGGCATGACGGTCATGGCCGGCGGCGAAGCGGCGGTGTTCGCCCGCTGCCGCCCGCTGTTCGAGGCGATGGCCGGCAACGTCTTTCACGTCGGACCGGCGGGGGCCGGCTGCGTCGCCAAACTGGTGACCCAATATCTCGGCTATACGAATTTCGTCGCCGCGCTCGAAGGGATGCTGATCGGCGCCAAGGCCGGCATCGATCTTGCCGTCCTCGCTGAGATTGTGCCGGTGAGCGCCGGGGCGAGCCGCACCTTCGACAATATCCCGCGCTCTGTGCTGACCGGCACTTTCACGGCCGGCGGTACGCTCGACATTGTCGCCAAGGATCTCTCTCTCGCCTGCGCGCTCGCCCGAGAGGTCGGCGCGCCCGCCGCGACCGGCCTCCTCGCCCACGACGTCCTCGCCCGCGCCCAGGCGGAGGGTTGGGGCGGCGAGGGGTTCCCGGTCGCCGCGCGCATCCTCGAAAGGATGGCGGGCTGCGTGTTGCGGGCAGAGCCGAGTGCGCGGCAGACGAATTTCGTCACGGGCGACCCCCGGCGGGGCGCGCCGCAGCGATGATCCCTTTTGCTCTTTGAAGTCGGGAGGCGGCAATGACGACCGCACGGCAATCCGGCTACAGAACGGGCCTCGTCGATGCCGCGGCGGGGCTCGTCAGCCGCGAGATCTTTGTCGACGAGGAGATCTACGGGCAGGAATTGGAACGGGTGTTCGGCCGGTCCTGGCTGTTTGTCGGGCACGAGAGCCAGATCCCGAACCCGGGCGACTATTTCGTGTCGCGGATGGGCGAGGAGTCGGTGATCCTCACCCGCGACCGCGCCGGTGCGGTGCACGTCTTTCTCAATTCCTGCCGTCATCGCGGCATGAAGGTATGCCGCTACGACGAGGGCAATACCGCGGTCTTCACCTGCCCCTATCACGGCTGGAGCTACGCCCCGGACGGCCGGCTGGTCGGCGTGCCCTATTGGCGCGAAGCCTATCACGGCACGCTCGACCGCGCCCAATGGGGGCTCGTCGAAGTCGCGCAACTATGCTGCTACAAGGGCACGGTGTGGGCCAATTGGGACCCGAAGGCGCCGCCCTTTCTCGAATATCTGGGGAGCTTTGCGCGCTTTCTCGATCTCGTCGTCGACGGCTGGGACGGGCGAGAGGGGCAGGCCGAGGTTCTGGTCGGCGTGCAGAAATGGGTCATGCCCTGCAACTGGAAATTCCCAGCCGAGAATTTCAGCGGCGACACTTACCACAACATCAGCCATCGCTCGGTCGATCTCGTCGGCATCGGGCCCTCCGGCACCGGCCGTCGCGACATGCAGGAGCGGATGATCGGCCGCCGCCTGCACGTGACGGCGCCCGACCGCGGCCATCAGACGATCGTTTATCTATTGCCGCAGGACCGGCCGACCCCGCCGGCCTATCAGCACGCGCCGACCGTCGCCGAATATTTTGCCCATTGCGAGGCCGAGCGGCGCCGGCGCGGCGGCAGGGACGCCCGCCTCGTCGGCGCCCCCGGCGAGATCTTTCCCAATGTCGCCCTGCATCCGCGCCAGCCGCGCTCGATCGGGGTGTGGCACCCGCGCGGCCCGCACGCAACCGAAGCCTGGCGCTGGTACTTTGTCGACAAGGACGCTCCGGCCGAGGTCAAGAACTTCCTGCGCGAATACTATATCCGCTATTCCGGTCCGGGCGGGCTGACCGAGCAGGACGACATGGAGAACTGGAATTACGCGCACGCCGCCAGCCGCGGCACGATCGCCCGCCGCCACCCCTATTGCTATGCCCAGGGGCTCGGCGCCGCGGTCGAGAACTACCAATGGGACGGGATCAAGATCGACGGCGCGGTCATCGACATCACCGAGATACAGTCGAGCGAAGAGCCGATGCGCAACCTCTACCGCCGCTGGGCCCAGTTCATGGAAGCCGACAGCTGGGACGAATTGGCGACGTGGCGGCGGCGGCAGGCGGCAGCCGCGGAGTGAGATCACCCTGACTCCAAGAGCCTGTTTGAGTCGTCGCGCCGAAGTCGGCGGAACACGCTACGCTATTCCGCCCTACGCTTTTCGGGAGCGTCGTGGGGCGGAAAAGCGTAGCGAAACGGAGCGCATTCCGCCGCTTTCCTCACTCAAACAGGCTCTTCGGCTCGGCATCCGACCTCACGCGCCGCATCTGGGAGCACAAGAACAAGGTCGTTTCCGGATTACGGAGAAATACGGCGTGGATCGACTTGTCCGGTTCAAATCGCACGAGACAATGGAAGCCGCCAAGCTGCGCGAAAAGCAGCTCAAGGAATGGAAACGCGCCTGGAAAATCGAATTGGTCGCGCGCGACAACCCGCATTGGACCGGCCCGTACCCGAGCCTCATTCCTTAATGTTCCACCGCCGTCCCGGCTTGCGCCGGAATGGAAACGGCGAGGTCGTCAGGCCGGCGCGAACAGATCGGAGCCTTTCGCGGCGGCGGGCGCGATGGCATCCGCTCCGCGGATCGAAAGCGCCCTTTGTTGTCGGGGCCGCCAAGCCGAGCCGGGCGATGACACACCCCGCCCGCGATCCGCCCCTTCGGAGGGATCAGAAAGCCGCACGGTCCTTGTCCATCTTGTCTTGTCAGCGGTTTGAGGGCTGCCGTTGATGTTCGGAGCGCCTGCGGGCTAGAGTTTGCCATTGGCACCTGTCGGGGGGATGCTCTCGATATCGGCGCAAGCGAGAGGGCGATGCCAAGAAGAGGCGGGAGGCATCGAGCGGCCGCCAGTGTGCCGCCTGGAATCCGATTGCGGCGCGCGCTGGAATGGAACCATCGGGCGATCAAGTGCGCTGCCTTTGATCCGGCCCTTGAGAAGCTCGCCGGCGGCGGCCTCGACGGCACCGTAACGCTTTGGGATACGATCGACGGGAAGTTGCTCCGCACCTTCGAATGGCGGCGCAGCCCATTCGAATGGCGGCGCAGCGAGGTTGCAAGCGTGGCCTTTGACCCGACAGGGCGCAGGCTTGCCTGCGGCAGCGCCAGCGGGACCGTCAACCTCTGGGACACCGCCAATGGCGAATTGCTTCATACCTTCCCGACCGAAGGCCGCAATGCTGCCAGTATTGCCTTCGACGCGGCGGGGCACATGCTGGCAAGCGGCACCGATGACGGTGCCGTCAATCTGTGGGACGCGAATAGCGGCAAGTTGCTGCGTACGTTCCGGGGACCGCGCGGCGAGACCGCCAGTCTGGTCTTCGACCCGACCGGGCGCATACTGGCCAAAGGGGGTGCCGACGGGACCGTCATTTTCTGGGATACGGCAAGCGGCACATTATCCCGCTTGTTTGAGAATTACCGCAGTCCCATTTCGAGCATCGGCTTTGAGCCAAGCGGAGGCATGCTGGCGATCGGCAGCCTCGACAATACCGTAAAGCTTTGGGACGTACCCAACAGCAGGCTTCGCCGTATTCTCGAGGGTCATCGGGGATCGGTCGTCGCGCTGAGTTTTCATAAGCGCAGGCCCTTGTTTGCAACTATGGGCTGGGACGACACCATCCGCATCTGGAATTCCGAAACCTGGGATGTCGTCGCCGTAATCCAGCGGCATGCCCGTTACCGCTTTCGGAGCCTGCGCTTTCATCCATCGCTTCCGCGCCTTGCCGCGGCTGGCGCACGTCTCGCCTTCTATGAACTCGACCTCGAGGTTCTGTTGGGCGAGCGGCGGCGCTCCGAGCGATCGCGCACCGTTCATTATGCGAATGCGAAAGTCGTGTTGGTGGGGGACACCGGGGTCGGCAAGACCGGCCTTAGCCTGGTGCTCGGCGGGCGCCAGTTCGCACCGACCGACTCGACGGCGGGACGGCAGGTATGGGCGCTCGGCACCTCAGAAGACGAACTGCCCGGCGAGCGCAGGCGGACTCGCGAAACGCTGTTGTGGGATCTCGCCGGCCAGCCCGGATACCGCGTCATTCATCAGTTGCACCTGAGCGAGGTGGCAGTCGCATTGGTTGTCTTCGACGCGCGCAGCGAGACCGACCCGCTGGCAGGGGTCATCCATTGGGAGCGGGCGCTGCGGGCGGCGCACCAGCGTCAGGGGGAGCAGGCCGTTCCATTGGCCAAATTTCTGGTCTCGGCGCGCGCCGATCGCGGCGGCGTGCCCGTCAGCAAGGAGCGGCTCGAGGCGCTCGTCAAGGAATTCAATTTTGCCGGCTATTATGCGACAAGCGCCAAGGAGGGATGGCAGATCGACGAGTTGCGGACGGCTATCGAGGACGCGATCCCGTGGGACGAGCTGCCGACTGTGACATCGTCCGAGCTCTTCGCCACGATCAAATCCTACCTGCTCGAGGCCAAAGAGACCGGCCGACTGCTCGTCCCGGCGGCTCAGCTGTTTCATGAATTCGCGCGGCAACATCCGGAGGCGACCGCGGAGGACGATGATCTGCGCGCCGATTTCGATGTCTGCATCGGCCGGCTTGAGAACCGTGATTTGATCCGGCGTCTGAGCTTTGGCGATTATGTATTGCTGCAACCGGAATTGTTGGACGCTTATGCCTCCGCGCTGGTCATTGCAGCCAGAAACGAGCCGGACGGCCTGGGTTCGATCGACGAGGAGATGGCGCTGACCGGACACTTTCATGTGCCGGAGGATCAAAGAATCAGCGACAGCAAGCAGGAGCAGCTGTTGCTGCATGCCACGGTCGAGGAACTCGTTCGCTATGACCTGGCGCTGCGGGAGAGCGCGGCGGATGGGCGTTACCTCGCCTTTCCGTCCCAATTCAACCGCGACTACGCGGAGGCGCCGGATCCGCCGGGCAAAGCGGTCGCCGTGAGCTTTGAAGGCCCGACGCAAAGCATCTACGCGACCCTCGCAGTCCGTTTGGGTCACAGTCAGCTCTTCGAGACGGCGCGGACCGAGATGTGGCGCAATGCGGTGCTCTTTACCGCGCACGCCGGAGGAAAGTGCGGGATCTACTTGCAGGAGCTTGGCGAGGGGCGAGGACGGCTGCTGTTGTTTTTCGATGGAGCCAGCGAGGAGACCCGGTTTCACTTCGAAGAATATGCTCTGGCGCATGTCGGTCGGCGTGCGCTCCATGGGACAGTGCAGCTCGTCCGGCTGTTTGTCTGCGAAAATTGCAGTACGCCCGTGCCCGACCCCTATGTCTCGGCTCTGCGGAGCCAGGGCAAGGATGTTTTCTCCTGTCCCTGCGGCGGCACTGTCTCCATTGTCGACCCGGGGGAAGTGCTCGCCCGGCGGTACCCTTCGCAAGTCGCAGCGATGGATTTGGCAGCCGATCGGCAGCGGGATTTCGATGCCTTTGTCCTGTCGGCCAATGCCGAAACGCACAGCTCGAGATTCGTCGAATGGGCGGGCGACGAACGCGTTACCCTGGCGATCGTGTTCACCGACGTCGTCGGTTCAACGGCATTGGGCGAGCGCATGAGGGATGAACGCATGTATGAAGTCCAACAGTCCCATTTCGCACAAAGCCGGAAGCTCATTGTCCGGTACAAGGGATATGAGATCCGAACCATCGGCGACAGCGTCATGGCCGCGTTCCGCTCCGTCGCAGCGGCGCTCGACTATGCCCGTGCGCTCTACGCCGATCCGGGAGCTCCGGAGCTCCGGCTGAGGGCCGGGATCCATATCGGCCCCCTGCAGATCGAGGAGGGCGACGTCTTCGGCAGGACGGTCAATTTCGCCGCACGTGTCGTTAGCGCGATCAAAGGTGCAGAGATATGGCTGAGCGAGCAGGCCAAGGCCGACATCGATGTCCTCGGCGCCCGCCGCCACGAAGAACTGCAGTGGCACAGGCACAATCACGTGGAATTGAAAGGATTTGCCGGCACCTTTACGCTCTGGTCCATTGCCCATGCCTGACCCATTTCGGATCGGACGCCGGACAGGTTCTGATTCACGCCGGCGCGAACAGGTCGGAGCCTTTCGCCGCGGCGGGCGCGGCGCGGGCGGGCTCCGGCGCGGCGAAGGTCGGGTCCTGCTGCAGTCTCGGCAACACGCGCTCGGCAAAGAGGCGCATGTTCTTTTCGGCGTCGGCGTGCGGCAGGCCGCCGAACGAGAATTCGGTGACGAGGTGGTCGAGCCCGGTCACCCGCTGCAATTCCGCGATCTGCTGCAGGCAGTCGTCGGGGGCGCCGACGATCTGGATCTTGACGTAGAACTCGGTGGCTCTGTTGCGTTCCTCTTCGCTCTGCAGGCGGGCATAGGTCTTGGCCATCTTGCCGTAGGATTCGTAGCCTTTGACCGTGGCGAGATGGCCGTCGGAGAAACGGTAATGGGCGTCGATCGATTCCCATTTGCGGCCGAGCCAGCGGATCGCCCGCTCCTGCGCCTCCGCGCGGCTTTCAGCGCAGGAGACATTGGTCAGGATGATCGGCGGCGGCGGGTTGTGGCCGACCGACAGCGCGATCTCGCGATAACTGACAATGCTCTCCGCCGCCTTCTCCCATTCGTTCTGCATGACGACGAGGATGCCGAAGCCGAGCTTGGCCATGATCTCGGCGCTCTCGGGGCTGACCGAGGAAGCGTAGAAGCGCCGCTCCGGGTGCGAGATCGGGCGCGGCCGGATCGACATGCGCGGGATCTGAAAGAACTCGCCCTGCCATTCGAATTCAGGCTCGGCAAGGGCCTTCCGGATCAGTTGCGCCGCCTCGGCAAAGCGCGGCCGCGCCTCCTCCATCGGCACCCGGAACCCGGCATATTCGACGCTGGCGGCGCCGCGGCCAAAGCCGAAGAGACACCGCCCGCCGCACAGAATGTCCAATAATGCGATCTGTTCGGCGATGCGCACGGGATCGTGCCACGGCAACACGATGACCGCGGTGCCGAGCAGCAGCCGCTTCGTGCGCCCGGCGTAATAGGCGAGCAGCTGGGTCGGCGCCGGCGACATCGCATAGCCGGTGAAGTGGTGTTCGAGCGCGAACAACGAGTCGAAGCCCAGGGGCTCGGCGAGGTCGCCCAACGCCAGATGATCGGAAACGACGTCGACGTCGGGACGCCCCTCTTCGCACAGCATGTTGAGTGCGATACCGACTTTCATCGCGGTTCTCCTATTGCCTGCGCCGGCGATACCAGGGATGCGGCTGGCCCCCTGTCTTGACGCGCAGGGTGTAGACCGAGGTGCGGGCAGTCAGAAACAGGGTCTTCAGATCGGGGCCGCCAAAGGCGACATTGGCCGGGACCTCGGGGGTGCGGATGATGCCGAGCCGGCGCCCGTCCGGGGCGAAGACCCAGGTGCCGCCCGGCCCGGTGCAGAAGACGCGGCCGGCCGTATCGACCTTCATGCCGTCGGGAACGCCGTCGGTCTCGTCCGACGACATATCGGCAAAGATCCGCCGCCGCAGGACATTGCCGGCGCCGTCCAGTTCGACCGCGTGGATGTATTGGGCAAAGCGCGTATTGGCGATGTAGAGGATGCGCTCGTCCGGCGAGAAGGCGAGGCCGTTCGGGTATTCGCATTCGACGACGAGGCTCTGGGTTCCGTCCGGTTTCACGCGATAGACCGCGGCCGAAGGCAATTCGCGCTCGGGGACCGGCACGCGCAGTCCGGGGTCGGTGAACCAGATGCTGCCGTCCGATCTGCAGACGACGTCGTTCGGGCGGTTGAGCCGCTTGCCGTCCCAGCGGTCCATAAGGACCTCGCTGTTGCCGTCGGCCGCCCAGCGGGTGACGCGGCGATTGCCGCCCTCGCAGATGACGAGCTTTCCGTCGAGGTCGAAGGTCGTGCCGTTGCCCTCGCCGGTGTCGCTGCGCACGGTCTGGGGTTCCTGGCCCGGGGTCAGCCGGTGCAGGGTGCTGCGGCGGATGTCGACAAAATAATAAAAGCCGTCGGGGTGCCACAGCGGCCCCTCGGTGAAGCCGAAGCCGGTCGCGAGGCGCTCCGCCTCGGTTGTTTCCAGGACCTCCGAGAGATCGTCCATCGCTGTCCTCCCGCAGCCGAACCCGCGTGTCCGGAAGCCTACCCCCGGCCGCCGCCTCTGTCCATTTGCGCCCCGAGAGGCCCCCTGGAGGCCATTGCGTCGGCCGCGCGCATCGGGGAAGTTGCACGGCGGGACGCGCGGAGGGCGGCGATGAAATGGCGGATCGGCAGGGTTACGGTAACCAAGATCGTCGAACTCGAAGTGACCGGCGGCAGCCGCTTCATCCTGCCCCAGGCGACGCGCGAGGCGATCCGGCCGATCGCCTGGCTCTACCCGCATTTTGCCGACGACGAAGGGCGGCTCCGGATGAGCATCCACGCGCTCGTCGTCGAGACGCCGTCGCGGCGCATCATCGTCGACACCTGTCTCGGCAACGACAAGGAGAACCGCCGCATCCCGAACTGGAACCGGCTGCAGACGAATTTTCTCGCCGATCTCGCGGCGGCAGGATATCCGCGCGAGACGATCGACACCGTCTTATGCACGCATCTGCATGTCGACCATGTCGGCTGGAACACGATGCTCAAGGACGGGCATTGGGTCCCGACCTTCTCGCAGGCGCGCTACCTGTTCGGCCGCGTCGAGTTCGCCCATTGGACGGGTGAGAAGAGTGGGCGTGATGACATGGTTCCGGTGCTCGCCGACTCGGTGCGGCCGGTCGTCGATGCCGGGCTCGCCGATCTGGTCGAGACCGATCACCGGGTCTGCGACGAGGTCAGCCTCGTGCCGACCCCCGGGCACACGCCGGGGCATGTCAGCGTGCATATCGTTTCGGAGGGCGAAGAGGCGTTGATCACCGGCGACTTCATGCATCATCCCTGCCAGATCGCGCGGCCCGAGTGGTCGTCGACCGCCGACAGCGACCCGGACGCGGCGCGGCTGACGCGCGAGAGGATGCTGGCGCGGCTGTCGGGGGCGCCGGTCCTCGTCATCGGCACGCATTTCGCTGGCGCCACCGCCGGCCGGATCGTACGGGACGGCGACGCCTTCCGCCTCGCCGTGTAATTCGGTCAGAAATTCGTCGCTCGCCGCCCCTCACCCTCCCGCTGCGCGGGTCCCTCCCTCTCCCCGCACGCGGGGAGAGGGCCGGGGTGAGGGGCTTTCCGGCGAGGCTATGTAAGGCAATCGCATAGAGGAAAATTCAATGAACGAACTGGTTTTCGCCGGGCTCAAGGTGATCGACTGCGCGAGCTACATCGCCGGACCGGCGGCGGCGACGATAATGTCGGATTTCGGCGCCGAGGTGACGAAGATCGAGCCGCCCGGCAAGGGCGACCCCTATCGCCGGCGCGCCGTGCCGCCGTTGGGACCGGCGCCGGCCCTCAATCCCGGCTTTGCCCTCGACGCCCGCAACAAAATGAGCCTCGCGCTCGACCTGTCCGCCGCGGAGGGGCGCGCCGTGCTCTACCGTCTCGTCGGCGGCGCCGACGTGTTCATCACCAACTACCCGCCGCCGGTGCGCCGCCGCCTCGCGATCACCTACGAGGATCTGGCGCCGCTCAATGCGCGGCTGATCTATGCCTCGTTCTCGGGCTATGGCGAGAGCGGCGAGGAGGCGAACAAGCCCGGTTTCGATGCGACCGCATGGTGGGCGCGCTCGGGATTGATGCATCTGGTGCGCGCCGGCGAGGAGGCGACGCCAGCGCGCTCTTTGCCCGGCATGGGCGACCACCCCTCGGCGATGGCGACCTACGGCGCGATCGTCACCGCGCTCTATCGGCGCGAGCGCACCGGAAAGGGCGCCTATGTCGCCTCCTCATTGTTGGCCAACGGGCTGTGGGCGAACGGCTGCGCGGTGCAGGCGGCCCTGCAGGGCGAGACGGTTGCGCCGCAGCCCTCGCGCGAGCGCGCGGTCAATGCGCTCCGCGTCCATTACCGCTGCCGCGACGGGCGCTGGCTCTTATTGTCGATCGCCTCCGACGAATGGCGCTGGGAAAAATTCAAAAGCGTCTTCGACCTGCCCGCGCTCGACGCGCCGCGCTTTGCCACGGTCGCTTCGCGCGAGGCGCATGCCCAGGACCTCGTCGCCCTGCTCGACGCGGCGTTCGCGACCCGGGACTTCGCCGAATGGCGGGCGCTCCTTGACGAAGCGGGGCTGGTCTTCGGCACGGTCACGGTCATGGAGGACATCGCCGCCGACAGGCAGATGCGGGAGAGCGAGGCGCTCGTCCCCTATGAGGACGGCGGGCTCACCGTCAACAGCCCGATCTTCATCGCCGGCGAAGAGAAGGCGATACCGCGCCGCGCCCCCGAACTCGGCGAGCACAGCGATAGGGTCCTGCGCGAAGCCGGCTACGACGAGGCCGAGATCCGCGCGCTACACGAGGCCGGGATTGTCGGGTGATGCCGGATCCTGGTATGGATGAGCTCTACCGCAAAAGAGCAGCGATCCGTGGGCCGTCCGCACGCAGTTGGTGATGCAGCTCGTTGCGCCGCCGCCTTACGACCTCGACCGCATCGACCTTGCCGAATACAAAGGGGTCTGGCCGCTGTTCGACTGCTGGGTCCATGTGGCGGAATTGTGCGGTCAGCTATCGGACTGCCTGCTGAAGGCTTGCATGCGGGCCGCCCACACAGCGGAAAGAAGCCGCCAGGCGGCGCGCGCAGGGTGCTATCTTGCAGGAACTGGCGAACAGGTATGCCCGCAGCATTTCGACTATGCGCCGTGCGACGAGGCCCGCCGTCTGAAAACCTGTTTGAGTCGCTTTCGCAGCGTGTGAAAAAACTACCGCTCATATTTGCTTACCCTGGCGAAAGCCGGGGTCCATGCTTCCACGGTACGCGCGGATGATGGCTGGGAGGGCAGTGTCACTGCTTGAAAATTCCAAGCGGTGGAACAATGGATCCCGGCTTGCGCCGGGATGAGGAAGGAAAGAGCGGGCAAAGGCAAGGGGTCATGGCTATGACAAGAACTCAAACAGGTTCTGAGTCTCTAGGATTACACACTGCGCTTATGTTATTATTCACCGATGAAACCATCCGAAGCCTTGGCCGCTCACCGAGCGGAATTATGCGAGCTTGTCAGCCGCCACGGCCTGACGCGCCCGCGCATCTATGGATCGGTTTTGACCGGCACCGACGACGAGAGCGACCTTGATTTGCTGGTGGATGCGACGGAAACAACAACCCTATTCACGCTCATAAGATTGGAACGCGCCGCGCAAGACTTGCTCGGCGTTCGGGTGTCGGTTCTGACTCCGGGGTTTTTGTCCGCGAAATTCAGGGATCGTGTGCTGGCAGTAGCAGAGCCGTTATGAGGCATCCGGCGTGCATTGAGGACTATCTGGAATACATCGCACAGGCGATTCAGCGAGCGACGGAATACACTGAACGTTTGGGAGGTTTGGACCCTTCCAACAAAGCCAGCGCGATCAGGATGCTGTCATACGCAATATCGAGATCATCGGCGAGGCGTCCCGCCAAATTCAGATACACGCGCCGGAATTCGTGGCGGCTCACCCCGAAGTGCCGTGGATCGATATGTCCGACATGCGCAACAAGATGATCCACGGTTACTTTGATGTGGATGTCAGCGTTGTCTGGCCCTCTGTCAGGGGCGACCTGCCTCCACTGAAACGGCAGATCGAACAGCTCTTGCAGCAACGCCGCGAACAGCACTCAGATCACGCCGCCGATGAAAGCCCCCGTCCGCGGGGACGGCGGGGGCGACGAGGATCTAGACGCACTCCGACACCGAAACTGTAACCAGAAGCACTTTTTACGGGAGCGTATTTCAACCGGGTGGACGGAAAAGTTGCGACGGCGGTCAAAGGATGCCTTTCCGATCCGTCGCCGCCGCCCTCATTTCCTATATCTTGTGTCCTAGTTCTTCAAGTAATAGTTTTTAGGAATAAGTAATAATACGCGGGGTATCCCGGTGCAAAGCCACGCATTCGGAAGAAAAAAGAGGGGGAGGTGTTTTCAACTTCGAGGAGGAGAGCGAGTATTATTTTTTGACTTCGAGAAATTTTAGAGCCCGTTTCGAAAGGAAGGTGAGTGGCCAAGGTGATATGGTTCCAAGCGGTTACCAGCCAGCTTGGAGCGTCATATGTGGACCCCGACCACCCGCCAATACTATAGCCGCCCCGCGGTACGCTACCAAACCGATCTGA
>DATFCQ010000125.1:0-6335 GCA_035252905.1 Allostellaceae bacterium
TGCCGGCCCCGCCGGGGTGGTACCAGGGAGGTGGCTCGGCATCGATCTGGACATTGCCGGCCGGAGCGCGCGCGGCGGCGAGCGCAGCGAGCGCGTCGGCCTTGGCGTCGAACAGATCGACGGGGCGCGGTGGCGCGCGCCATTGGCGCGGGCCGGTGCGGCCGCTGCGCAGTCCGGCGGCGACCAAGACCTGGCCCTCCGGCGTATCGTCGCGATAGAGCGGCCCCAGCTCGAACAGGGCTGCATCGGCAAAGCCGCGATCGGCGTTCCGGCGCGCCGCGGCGACAAGCCCCGGCAATAAGGACGGCCGCATCTGGTCGAGATCGGCGCTGATCGGGTTAACGAGGCGCAATTCCGGCCTGGCGCCGCCGAACAGCGCCGCCTCGCGTGAGGAGATGAACGAGAACGCGACGGTCTCGACGAGCCCGCGCGCGGCCAAGGTGCGGCGCACCAATTCGCTGCGCCGCCGGGCCGGAGCGAGAGCCGGGCGCGGCAGGGAGGTCTCGCGCGGCAGCGGCACCGCGGGGATCCGCTCGTAACCTTCCACCCGCAACACCTCCTCGACGAGATCGGCCTCGCCTTCGATGTCGCTGCGCCAGGAGGGCGGTTCGACTGCGAGATCGCCCGCCGGCCCAACCCCGCGCGACACTCCTGAGGAGCCGCCGCTAGGCGGCGTCTCGAAGGGGCGCGGGGGCCCCAAGACAGCCTCGACCGTGCAGCCGAGCGCGTCGAGGATCGCGGCACTGCGCTCTGGCGGTACGGCGAGCCCGCCGAGGCTTTCCGTGCGCCCGGCATGCAGGACGTAGCGCCGCCGCCATTCGGGTTCGGCGCCGGCGGTGACGATCTCCGACGCCTCGCCGCCGCACAATTCGAGGGCGAGCCGCGTCGCGATTTCGAGCCCGTCGCGGACAAAGGCCGGGTCGACCCCGCGCTCGAAGCGGTAGCGCGCGTCGCTCGCGATGTTGAGCCTGCGGCCGGTCGCCGCGGTGCGCAGCGGATCGAACAATGCCGCCTCAATAAAGACCTCGCGCGTCGCTTCGGTGCACCCGGTCGCTTCGCCGCCGATGACCCCGCCAAGACTCGCGACGCCATTGTCGTCGGCGATCGCCGTGATCTCTGCATCAAGGTCGTATTCGCGGCCATTGAGGGCGAGCAGCTTTTCGCCAGGTCGGGCAAAGCGGACGACGAGATCGCCCTTGACCTTGCCGGCATCGAAGACGTGCAGCGGCCGGTTCAGGTCATAGGTCAGAAAATTGGTCAGGTCGACCAGGGCCGAGATCGGGCGCAATCCGATCGCTTCGAGCCGGCGGGCGAGCCAGGCGGGGCTCGGCCCGTTCGTGACCCCGCGCAGGTGCCGTCCGAGAAACAAGGGGCAGGCGGTCAGGTCTTCGATGTGGAGGCCGATCGGCGAGACGAAGCGGCCCTCAACCGGGGTCGCGTCGAGCGGCTTCAACCGGCCGAGCCCGGAAGCGGCAAGATCGCGCGCGAGGCCGCGCACGCCGAGGCAATCGGCCCGGTTCGGCGTCACCTTGACGTCGAGTACGGGATCGTCGAGACCCAAGAGGTCGGCGTAACGGGCGCCCAGCGGGGCGTTGTCCGGCAGTTCGATGATGCCCTCATGGTCCTCGCCGAGGCCGAGTTCGTAAGCCGAGCACAGCATGCCGCGCGAGGCGACGCCGCGGATCACCGTCTCCTTCAGCACCGCGCCGGTGCGCGGGATCACCGTTCCGGGCGGGGCGAAGACGCCCTTCATGCCGGTATGGGCGTTGGGCGCGCCGCATACGACCTGCACCCGTTCGCTGCCGGTATCGACAAAGCAGAGCTTCAGGCGGTCGGCATTGGGGTGGGGTTCGGCCGAGACGACATGGGCGACGCGGAAGGGTTCGAGCCCCCGCGCCCGGTCCTCGACCGCCTCGACGTCGTGCCCGAGCATGACGAGGCGCTCGACGATCGCGGGGAGCGGCGCGCCCGTGTCGAGATGGGTCTTGAGCCAGGCGAATGTCGTCTTCATGCCGGGGCTCCGTCGAGCGCGCCGCGCACCAGTGACGGGACGTCGAGGGCGGCGAACCCGTAATGGCTGAGCCAGCGCAGATCGCCCTCGTAAAAGGTGCGCAGATCCGGGATGCCGTATTTCAGCATCGCAATCCGCTCGATCCCCATGCCGAAGGCGAAGCCCTGATAGATCTCGGGGTCGATCCCGCAATTGCGCAAGACCTGTGGATGGACCATGCCGCTGCCGAGGATTTCGAGCCAGTCGCCGCCGGCGCCGATCTTGAGTTCGCCGCCCTTCCGCGAGCAGCCGATATCGACCTCGGCCGAGGGCTCGGTGAACGGGAAATAGCTCGGCCGGAAGCGCACCGGCAGGTCGCCCTGCCCGAAATAGGCGCGGCAGAACTCGATCAGGCAGCCTTTCAGATGCCCCATATGGGTGGTGCGGTCGATCACCAGCCCCTCGACCTGATGAAACATCGGGCTGTGCGTCGCGTCGTGGTCGCAGCGGAAGGTGCGGCCCGGCACGATGATGCGGATCGGCGGCTTCTGCCGCTGCATCGTGCGGATCTGCACCGGCGAGGTATGGGTGCGCAGGACCGGCCGCGTGCCGTCCGCGCGCTCGGGCAGGTAGAACGTGTCGTGCTCCTGTCTTGCCGGGTGCTCAGGTGGGATGTTGAGCGCCGTGAAGTTATAGAAATCCTCCTCGATATGCGGGCCCTCGGCGACGGCAAAGCCCATCTCGCCGAAGATCGCGACGATCTCGTCGATGGTCTGGCTGATCGGGTGGATGCGCCCCGCCTCGGCAAAGGGGACGGGCAGGGTCACGTCGGCGCGCTCATGCGCGAGGCGCTGTTCGAGTGCGTCCCGGCCGAGCCGCGCCGCGGCCTCGGTCAAGGCTTCGGTAATGCGTTCCTTGGCCTCGTTCAATTCGGCGCCGCGCCGGCGCCGCTCCTCGGGGTCGAGGCGGCCCAGCCCCTTCATCGCCTCGGTCACGCTGCCGCGGCGGCCGAGCAATCTGACCCGGATTTCTTCCAAGGCCTCGGGTGAGGGAGCGGCGGCGATCGCCTGGAGAACCTCGCCGCTCAGGGGATCGAATTCAGCCATGACCAAATCCTGCACCAATGACGAAAAAGGGGCCGATCGCGGCGGCCCCTTCCCGTCGATGTCTTCCTCATCCGCTGTGACTCCCTCTCCCCGCATTGCGGGGAGAGGGTCGGGGTGAGGGGCTATGCCGCAGCGGCGGCCGGCGTCGCCCGCTGTAGCGCTTCGCGCGCGGTGGCGACGATCGCCGCGAACGCCTCCGGCTCGCGGATCGCCAGATCGGACAGGACCTTGCGGTCGAGGCCAAGGCCGGCGAGCTTCAATCCGTGTATCAGTTGCGCATAGGTGAGGCCGTGCTCGCGCGCGCCGGCGTTGATCCGCTGGATCCACAAGCCGCGAAAATCGCGCTTCTTGTTGCGGCGGTCGCGATAGGCGTAGCGCAGCGCCTTTTCGACCTTCTCGATCGCGACCCGGTAGGCGGAGCCGCCGCGGCCGCGATAGCCCTTGGCGAGAGCCAGAACCTTCTTGTGGCGGGCGTGAGCGGTCACGCCGCGTTTGACGCGCGCCATCCCTCACCCCCGCAGATAAGGCATATAGGTCAATACCAGTTTGGCGTCGCCGGCTTCCAGGGTCGTCGTTCCGCGCCGCAGCCGCTTTCCCTGCTTCGATTTGTTGATCAGCAGGTGGCGCTTGTGGCCCCAGTTGCGCTTGACCTTGCCGGTGGCGGTGCGACCGAAGCGCTTCTTGGCACCGCTCTTGCTCTTGAGCTTGGGCACTTTTGCCGTCCTTGATCGGGGGGCGGGGGCAGACATGCCGAGGGGCGCCAAAGCGCGGCCCGCCGCCGCTTGGAGCGGCGGGTTATAGCGGCGGCCCGGAGCGAACGCAAGCGGCCGGCGCAGCGCGATACCGGCCCGCGCTACAAGACCGCGACCGCCTCGATCTCGATCAGGAATTCCGGGGCGGCCAGCGCGGCCACCGCAACCAATGTGTGGGCCGGCATCTTCCGGCCGAAGAACTCCTCGCGGATCGGCCCGTAATCGGCGCGGTGCCGGATGTCGGTCAGATAGGTGTTGACCTTGACGATATTGGCCATCGTGCCGCCGCCGGCCTCGACCTGCGCTTTCAGCGCCTGCAGGGCGGCGCGCGCCTGCGCCTTGAAGTCGCCGGGATGGGCCGGGCCGCCGTCCGGGCCGTAGGCGACTTGGCCCGAGATGTAGAGGATCGTCTGGGCGCCCGAGACCTTGACCGCCTGCGCATACAGGGGCGGATCCCAGACGCCGGCGGCGGCATAGGGTTCGATCGTGGGCATGCGCCGATATCTCCGTTCGAGAGCGGATTGCACGCTGTAGAAGCGATCGCACCGGCGGTCAATCGCGAAGCCCTCCTGTGCCGGCCCGGCCAGCCCGCTGTTCCGGCGCCCGCCGTTACGAGAATTCGATGTAAAGTGAGTTCATTGTTTGTACCATGGCATTGCCCATGCCGCCGCACGCCCGTTCCCTGCGCTCCCACCAGCGCCAGCTCCTCGGCGTCGCTCACGCCATTGCGGCAGGCGAGCCCGGATTGCGCGACGTATTGGCGGCGGTGACGCCGGGAGGCGGCAAGTCGCTGTTGCCGGTCTTGATGGCGCAGGTGCTGGTACGCGCCGGAATTGTCGACCGGATATGCTGGGTGGTGCCGCGCGACAGCCTGCGCCTGCAGGCGGAGGAAGCCTTTGCCGACCCGGCCTGGCGCGCTGCCCTGGGCCACGGTTTGAGCGTGCGCGCGGCGGAGAACCTGCCCGACCCGTGCCGCGGGCTCAACGGCTATGTGACCACCTATCAGGGCGTCGCCGCCGCGCCCGATTTGCATCTGACCGAGTTCCGCCGCCACCGCTACCTGCTGGTCGTCGACGAAGTCCATCATCTGCCGGCCTTGGCCGAATTGGACCCGGGGCTGCTGCCGTCCGCTTCGGGCGAGGCGGCGGCGACATGGGATGAGGCGGCCGGCTGGTCGCAGGCGTTGTTGCCGCTCTTGGAATGTGCCCGCGTGCGGCTGCTGCTGTCGGGCACATTGGAGCGGGCGGACGGGCGCGGCATTCTGTGGCTCCCCTACCGGCGCGGTCCCCGCCTCGGCACGCGCCAGGTCGATCTGAACGCGCCGGGTCTCGCGGTCATCGGCTATTCGCGCGCGCAGGCCTTGGCCGAGCGGGCGGTGTTGCCGGTCACTTTCGGCGCCCTCGACGGGGAGGCGCGCTGGCGCGACGACAAGGAGCGCGAGGTCGGGCCGCATCGGCTGCGCGCGCCGGTGCCGACGCCGGAAACCCGGCCGGCGCTGTTCACCGCACTGCGCACCGGGTTCGCCGAGACGCTGTTGCAGGAAGCGTTTCTCGCCACACGCAGGTTGCGCGCCGAGCGGCGGGCGGCACAGGGGCTCACCCCCGGCGCCGTCGCCCGAGGCCTCGGCAAATTATTGGTGGTGGCCCCCGACCAGATCACGGCCCGATATTATCTCGAGCGGCTGCGGCGCTGGCTGCCTGCCGACCAGGCCGCCGCGACGGCGCGGCTCGCCATCTCCGAGCGCGCCGACGCGCACGAGACCCTGGCCGCCTTCCGGCTCCTGCCCGAGCCCTCGATCCTGATCACGGTGGCAATGGCCTATGAGGGGCTGGACGCGCCCGAGGTGGCGGTGGTGGCGGCCTTGACGCAGATCCGCAGCCGGCCGTGGCTGGAACAGATGGTGGCGCGGGCGACCCGCCTTGATCCCTGGGGCGGGCCCTATGAAACGCAGCGGGCGCTGGTGTTTCACCCCGACGACCCGTTCTTCGCCCGTTTCCGCGAGCGGATGGAGGCGGAACAGGGCCTGCTGGCGCGGCGCCCGCGCCTGCGCGAGCAGGGCAGCCTCGAGCTGTCGTCGGGGGACGACCCCGCCGAGCGCAGCGAGATCGTGCCATTGGAAAGCAATGCTCTGGGGTTGCGCTTCACGACATTGGCGCCCGGCCCCGAATTGGGATTGCGGCGCCCCGAGCGGCAGGAGGCCCAGGACGAAGTTCTGGAACCGCCCCATCTCGCCGAGCGCCGCCTGCGGGCGCGCATCGGCGAGATGGTCGCAACCCAGGTGGTCGAGGATGCGGCGGAATTGCGCGCGCCGCGCGGGCAGGGGACCTATCATGCCTACAACGCCGCGCTGAAGCGGGCGCTCGGCGGCAAGAGCCGCGCCCAGATGACCCTGGCCGAACTGGAAGCGGCGGTCGCCTGGCTCGAACGCAACCGCATCGGCGATCATCTCCATCTGCTCGACGGTGACCATCGCTACGGCTGGGTCGC
>DATFCQ010000126.1:0-11056 GCA_035252905.1 Allostellaceae bacterium
CGGACCGAACAGGGTCAGATGCGGGCGAATCGCGGCAAAGATCGCCGGGGTCATGCCGAGCACATGGCGCAATTCGGTGAGGCTCTCGATCGGCGTTCCCGGCGGCCCGTAATCGCGGCCGGCCGCCTGGTACTCGGCGAGGAGTGCGGCCTGCGACACGTTCGAGCCGGCGCCGACCCAGGCGCCGATCGCGCTCGCCAGCCGGCGGGCGCTCGCCTCGTCGCTGCCGGCGGCGACGAGGAGCGCCTCCATCAGCTCCGGCGAAGCCCGGTTCGGATTGACCCGGGCGGCCTCGTCCTCGAGCCGCACCGCGACCCGACTGTTGCCGATCACGACCTCGTGCCAGGCTCCGTCGAGCGGCCAGCGCAGTTCCGGCTGCGGGTCGGTGAATTTGAAGATGGCCTCGGCAATCGCCCCGTCCGCGGCGGCTTCCGCGGCGGCGTTGGCGACAAGGTTCTCGGCGATGTGGGTCTCGCTGCGGGCGCTCGCCGTCAGATGGGCGACAAGGAAGGCGATCAGAACCAGGGTCCACAGCACGATCAGCAGCGCAAACCCCGCCTCCTTCGAGGATCGGAGACGCGGCCGCCGGCCGGCCATCGCTAGAGGCCGTTCGGATTGGCCAGACCCGAGGGCCGGTGGTGCTCGATCTGCTGCGGCACCAGCGCGGCGTTGATCAACTGGTTGCGCAGATCCTCGGTCAGCGCCCGCACGTCGCGCTGGTCGTGCACGACGTGCGGCGTGATCAAGACCAGCAATTCGCGCCGGCTGCGCAGATTGCCCTGGCTCGACACCAGGCTGCCGAGCAGCGGGATGTCCTTGAGCAGCGGGATGCCTCCGTTCCCCTGCTGGTCGCTGTCCTGGATCAGACCCGCGAGGCCTACGGTCTGGCCGTCCTGGATGGCCACCCGCGTCTGGATGATGCGGTCGTCAAAGGTCGGCGAATTCTGCACCGTATTGGCGGCGGGCTGGGTCACGGTGCTCACCTCCTGGGCCAGATCGAGGGTGACGAGGCCGCCCGAATTGACGCGCGGCGTCACCTGCAGGATGACCCCGGTATCGCGGTAATCGATGCTGCTGACGATCGGTGCTCCGCTCACCAATGTGCTCTGCGCGGTGCCGGTCAGGATCGGCACCTGCTGGCCGACCTGCAGGCGGGCCGGCTGGTTGTCGAGCACCATGACCTGCGGCGACGAGAGGACCTTGACCTTGGTCACGGCGGACAGCGCTTCGAGCGCAAAGGCCGGCGACTTGCTCAACACGAACCCGCCGAAGCCGTTGGCCGAGGGCAGGCCCGACAGCGGCGCAAAGCTCGGCGGCGCCCCGATCTGGTTCAGTAGGTGATCGACCTTGAAGAAGAATTGCGTCCCGTATTGCAATTGATCGTTGAGCGTGACCTCGGCGATCGTGGCGTCGATCAGCACTTGCAGGGGCACGATGTCGACCTTGCGCAGCATGCCGTCAATGACCGAGTACTCGCTCGGGGTGGCATAGATCAGCAGCGAATTATTGGCCGCATCGGCGATGATGCGGATGCGGTTGGCGGCCTCCGGGCCCTCGGCCTCCGGCGACAGCGGCTCGGTCGCCGGCATCTGGGCCGGCGCCTCCGATCTGAGCGGGGTGGCGGCGAGCGCCATCTGACCGGCCTGTGCGCCGGTGCCCAGCGATCCCGCGGCAGTGCCGGCGGCGCCGGCGCCCAGCCCTGTGCTCGTCCGGCCGAAGCCGGTGGCGGCGCCGGTGCCCAGCGTCAATTGCGCACTGCCGGGCGCGGTCGTCCCCGGCGCCGGGGTCGGGGTCACATGCCCCGGGGTGAACGCGCGCTGCAGCAGGTTTTGCAGGTCCGTGCTCTTGCCGTTCTGCACGTAATAGACGTGCCAGCTGCGCGCCGTAGCGTCTTCGGCGCGGGCGGCCAAGGCGAGAAAACGCCGAGCGGCATTGATGTAGCGGGGCTGAGAGGAGACGACGAGCACCGCATTGACCCGTTCCATCGGCAGGACGCGAATGATGCCCGCAAGCGCTCCCCCGTTTTGCGCCTCGAGGACTTTCTCAACCTCGGCGGCGAGTTTCTTCGGGTCGTTTTCGCCGGCCGGAAAGAGCGCATAGGACTGGCCGGCGAGAACATCGATGTCGAACGCCTCGATCAAGGCGACCAGGGCGCGGCGCACCGTCTGGTCGCCGCTGACGATCAGGGCGTTGTGCGCCGGATCTGCGGTAATCTTGCCGCCCTGGGACACGTAAGGCGTGAGCAGCCGCGCCATGTCCTTGGCGGAGGCGTAGCGCAGCGGCACCACCGCCGTGCCGGCGCCGATCGCGCTCGCGGCAAAGATCGGGTTGCCGGCGACCCCGGCGGCGATCGGCACGACGGCGTAGAGGCCGTCGCGGCGGACGAGAGTGGCCCCGTTCTGGTTCAGAACGGTCTCGAGCGCCGGCAACAGGGCCGAGCGGGGCAGCGGCCTGCCGGTCTCGATCGAAGCGGTGCCGTGCACCGCCGGGTCGATCGTGTAATTGACCTTGAGCATCTTGCCGAGGATCGTGCGGGCAATCTCGCGAATGTCGGTGTCGACAAAGTCGAGCGTGACCGCGCCCTGTTGCGTCCCGGCCGGAGCCTTCCATTCCGGCGACACGACCGGCCGCGCCGGCGAACGCTCCGAAGCGAATACGCGCTCGACCCCGCGTTCGGGCGGGATCACGCCGCTGATGCGCGGCGCCGCCGGCTGCAGACTGCCCGGCTGCTCGATCGGCAATAGCCCCGGGCGGGAGCCGGCGCTGTGGCAGGCGGCGAGCGGCAGGGCCGCGATCAGGCCGAGCCATGAGGCCAGCGCGGTTCTCATTGTCGCGCTCCGCTCGGAACCGGGCGGAACGGCCGCGGAAAGGCCGGGTTGGCGGCGGGACGGGGGCCGCGCGGCCGCATGATCCCCGTGCTTCCGAAGGGCCGGGTCGCCGGCGCCGGAACGATTGCCGCCGCCGGGACGGTTCTGACGAGGTTCGTATCCGGCTTTGGCTGCAATGTCGTGGCGCCGCCCGGCCCGGAGAGCAGAACCGTGCCCGGAGTGATGTCCTCAACCCGCCAGCCGCTCACTTCCTCCCCCTCCCTGACTGCCAGCGCCTTCGCCCCGGTCACGGCAAAGATCGCCAGGCGCTCGCCGGGCTGCGTGACGATCCCAGTCAGTCTCATATCGGCGATATTGCCGGTCCCGGGGCCGCCGTCCTTGTCCTGCGGCGGGCGCCGCGTCGGGCTGAACAGCGGCCGGGCGAGCGTCGTCACGACCAGTTGGTCGAGGCGCGGAGCGTGCACGGAAGGGCTCGCGGCCGGCGGCGCCGGCCGGGGGACGGCGAGCGCGATCCCGGTCGGGTCGGCAGGTGCGGCGCCGCGCCATTCGGCGAAGATGATCAGACCGAACAGCACACAGCCAAAGAGCAAGAGATGCAGAACGGCACGTTCGTTCATGGTCCGCCCGAACCCGCGTTGTCGCCGCTGCGAAAGCCGTAGACGTCGAGCCCGGCATCGAGCGCGGCCGACCCCTCCATGCCCGGCCGCGCCAGCGGTCCGTGCAATTGCAGATTGTCGACGATCAGCGGCGGCTCCGCCGATTCGAGCTTGGCGAGCAGGTTCACCAAGGTCTCGTAGCGGCCGGTCAAGACCAGGCGCAGCCCGATGCGGCGATAGGGGCCGCGCGGCTCGGCCGGCAGGCTTTCCGTGCTGCCGATCGTGGCGCCGACCGAGGCGGCCAGGGCCTCGATGCGGCTTTCGAGATTGGCCGAAGCGATCGCGTCGGTCGCGCCGGCGAGCGTCAATTTGCGCGCCCGCTCCTCGGCGCGCAGGCGCGCGACGCGGGTGCGCAGGGCCGGCAATTCGGCCGCGGCGGCTTGCAATCGGGGCAGCAGCATGTGGCGCGCCGCGATCATGCTTTGGCGCTGCGCGAAAAGCCCGACGAGCGGCGCTGCGACGATCAGGTAGAGACCGGCCAGAACGGCGGCCGCCAAGGCCAGCGCCAAGGCCCGCCCCCGCCTTCCGGTCGGCATGGTGGCAAGGGAGATTACGGCCCCACCTCCGCAGCGATCGTGAACACCTCGGCATGCAGCGCTTCGAGCCGGGTTACCGGCGCGGCAAAGGCCGGGTTATGGAAGGCGCCGGCCGCCGCGAGCGCGCCGATCAGGCGGGCGGCGGCGTGCGACCGTCCCGAGAGGGTCACCTTGCCGCCCCGCAACTCCAGCTCCGAGAGGTAGGTGTCGTCGGGCAGCACGCGAGTCGCCGCCGCCAACACTGCGAGCGGATGCGTCGCTTTCTGGCGCTCCTCAGGGATCAATGCGGCGCCGGCCGAGAGCCGGACGACGGCCCGGCGCAATTCTCCGGCTTCGCTTGCCTGAGCCCGCGCCGCGGCGATCTGGCGGTCGAGGGTACTGAGCATCAGAGCCTGGCGCACAAACGGCGTGGCGATTGCGACAAGCGCCAACAATGCGCAGCAGGCCGCGAGAGGACGCACCAGCCGGCGCGAGGCCCGGCCGAGATGGCCGCCATTGCCGTCGAGCGGCAGAGTGGCGCCGCTGTCCGGACCGTCGGCAATCTCGGCCCGCCGGGGGACGATCCCGGCCTCGCCGAGCGCGGCAAGCAGCGGGGCGAGGCTCGCCTTGGTCACGAGCAACAGGCGCACCGACAATTGGCCGCTGTCCCGCTCGACCGCCGCGACGCGGTGGCTCCAATAGATCTCCTCGGCTTTGAACGGAGTCTCCCGATCCATCTCGAAGGCGAGCACCTGGGAGAGATCGGCCTGTGCGGCCAACGGCAGGGTCAGCGTCTTGGCCAGCACGTCCCTGCCGCTGAGACGCAGCACATAGGCCCCGCCGGCCGGCTGCGGCAACCGGCCGAGCGCGGCGGCGCCGAGTCCGAAGGAGCCGAGCGGCGTCTCCTTGCCGTTGCGCCGCAATCCGGCCGCCACCTCCTCGACCCCGCGGCCGAGCGGAGCGAGCGGGCTCAGCACCAGCGCGTCGTCGGAAGCGGCGACCGAGCGGCGCCAGGAGCGCGGCAGCAGCTCGGCAAGCTGTTCCAACCACCAGTTCAAGAAATCGCGCACCATGCTGTCGCAGCCAAGCCGATCCCGGTGATGCTCTGACCCCTCGCCCCCCGAACGCGGCCCTGTTGAGGAACAGGAATGGCCGGCACGCGAGAAGTGAATTCCTGATTATGGCCCGAAGAAGGCAAACGCAATCCGAATTCAAAATTGCGGCGCTACGATGAGGTCCGGCCACCGCCGGGGATCGCCTTTGGCAAAGGCAAGGCGCACGCGAATGAGACGCGGCAGCAGCGAATTCTTCCATCGCGTCTGCCAGGCCGCCGGCTGATTCGGAAGCAACGCGCCCCAATAAGCGAGATCGAGCCGCTCCACGCCCCGCACCAATTCGGTCTCGATCGGGGTGGGAGGGGGTCCGACCAGGGTCTCGTGCGGCTTCGGGGTCCAGATCAGAACCAGCCGCGTCCCCCGCAATTCGAGGGTCATTTGCGCGCGTCGAGCGGTGCCGAGCCCGGTCGGCATGACGCCGACGAACGAGACGCGGTCGGCGCTGCCTTCGAGCCCGGCTGTGGGGCCGCCCGCACCGACAAAGCGGGCGGCGAGCGGAGAGGGTATCGCCGAGAACAGGCCGCGCAGCAGCCGCTCGGCGGCGTCGAGATCGGCGATCCGGTCGATCCGGCGCGTCTCGGCCTGCCACAGCGCCAGCCCGCTCCTCACTCCCTGGGCGAGAGCGACCATCAGCAGACCGAACACGGCAAGCGCCACCAGGATTTCGAGCAAGGTGAACCCGCCCTCGCGGCGGCTGCCGGAGGGAGGTACGGCCGGCTTGCGAAGACGGAAGGACGACTGCCCCTCACCCCAGCCCTCTCCCCGCGCGCGGGGAGAGGGAGGGACCCGCGGCGAAGCCGTGGGAGGGTGAGGGGCTACGACTCCCCGCCACGCCTGATACCTATTCCCGCCAGCTTCCCGGCCAGGGCGCAAGGCTTCCGGGGATGGACGGCACCGGCGATCGGCGGGCGCGGTCATTCCATCCCCGTCGCGCCGGCGAGGCGCAGGCTGCGCAATGCGACGCGCCGTGTGTGACCGCCCGCCCGCCACGAGATCACGACCTCGACTTCGTAGAGTGTGGTCGTCCCGGCCGATCCGAAGACGCCGTTCGCTGGGGCCACTCTGCGGCTCGCCACGGGATGCACGTGCAATTGCCAGCGATACCCGCCGCCGTCCTCGCCGGCGGAATCGCCGGCATGCAGAGCCCCGTCCCGTCCGAGCGCGGCAAGGTGCGACTGGGCGCGTTCGAGCGCCTCCTCGGCCCGCGCCGCGGTATCGGCGGCGAACAGCCCGGTGCCGCCCGCCGCGAACAGGCCGGCGAGCGCCAGACCGGCAATCGCCAGGGCCACCAGCACTTCGAGCAAGGTGAAGCCAGATTCAGCGAGTCTCGGCAACCGTCACCCTTCCGGTCAGCCAGTCGACCCCGACGGCAATGTCGCGCCGGCCGGCGTTCAACGAGATCCGGCCCCCGGTCGAGCTGCCGTCCGGATTGAAGCGGATGGCGGCACCGCCGAGGCCGCGCCGTTCGCCGGCGATCGTCACCATTTGGACAGCCATCTGCGCGGGCAGCGCGCGCGCCGGCCCGTCGCCGACGCGATAGCGGTGGTGCGCGAGGTCGAGGGCGAATTCGACGGGCTGGTTGCGCAGGATCGCCTCGGATCGCGCTAAACGCAATTGTTGCGCCAGCTCTGTGGCCGACCCCTTGAGATCGAGCGTCCCGCTCCACGGCCCCTTGTAACCGGCGATCAGGGCCAGCGCGAGGCCGAGGATCGCGAGCACGACCAGGATCTCGATCAACGTAAAACCGGCCGCAGGGCGCAGCCCCTCCGGACACCTCCGACCGATGAGCGTGTGAAGAAAGAGCCTCCAACTAGGCTCGTCATTCCGGGGCGGCCCTACGGGCCGAACCCGGAATCCATGAACACAGATCCTTGCCAGGCATTTTAAGGCCTGTGTGCATGGTTTCCAGGCTCGCGGGCTTCCGCCCGCGCCCCGGAATGACGGTTCTCCTAATTTCTCCACGCGCTTGCGGACCGGGATCAGCGGACAAGGTCGTTGAGGCTCAGCATCGCCGTCAACAGCGCACTGACGATGCCGGCGACAGCGAGGCCCATCGTGATCGTGATGATCGGTACGGCCAGCGAGACCAGCCGCTGCATCGTCAGCCGCGCCTGTTCCTCGTGGATATCGGCGGCTTTGAGCGCCATCGTCGCGAGCTGCGCCGCCTCCTCGCCGAGCTGCAACAGGTGGATCGTGCGCGGCGGAAACAGTCCGGCTTCCTTCAAGGGTCGGGCGAGGCCGGCGCCGCCCTTGGCCGCCAGCGCCGCCTTCTCGACCGCCGCCGCGGCGGCGAGATTGCCGAGCGCGTCCTTGGCGATGCCGAGCGCCGGGATCAGCGGCACCCCGTTCTGCAATAAGCCCCCGAGGGTTCGGGTCAGCCGCGCCGCCACCGTCTCGCGCAACAGCGGACCCGCAATCGGGAGACGGAGCAGAAGCCGGTCGCAGCGCAGCCGGTACGAGGGGCGCGCGAGCAACTGGCGCACCGCAAGGCCGACGACGAGCAGACCGAGCAACAGCCACGGGCCCGCCACGCTGCACGCCGCCCCGAGCGCCAACAACATCCGCGTCGCGGCCGGCAATTGCGCCCCGGCCTGCTCGAAGATCGGCGTGAATTGCGGCAGGACATAGCCGAGCAACAATACGATCGAGCCGACTGCGGCGACGACCAACAGGGCCGGGTAGACGAGCGCGGCGCGCAGGCTCGCGCTGAGGCTCCTCTCGCGTTCGAGCAATCCGGCCAGCCGGTCAAGCGTCAGGGACAAGGTTCCGCCCGCCTCGCCCGCTCGCACCAGACCGACATAGAGCTTGGAAAAACTTCTCGGCTCCTGGGCGAGAGCCGCCGCGAGAGCGCTGCCGGCGCGCACCTTGTCGCGCACCACGCCGAGCACGGCGCGGGCGCGGGCGCTCCTCGTGTTTTCCGCGACAAAGCGCAAGGCGCGATCGAGGTCCTGCCCTGCCGCCAGCATGATCGCCAATTCGCGGGTGACCTCGCTGAGCGCCGTCTTGTCGAGCGGGCGCGAGCGCGTGAGGTCGACCTGCAGCAATTCGGAAAGGCGCCGCCGCCGGTCGGCCGGGTCGGCGCGCAGGACGATCCGGCCCTGGCGCTGCAACCGCTCGACGACGGCGGCGCGATCGGGCGCCTCCATGACGCCGTGCGCGACCTCGCCGCCGCCTTCGATCGCCGCCCAGCGGAACGCCGTCATGTCAGTTTCTCATCGCCGGGAGAACTCGCTGCCCAAGGCTGTCTCTTCTTAATCATCCATAACTTCCAGCAGGATCCGCCTGACCTCCGCCGTAATCCTTTTTCTCATTGCTGCGTCACCTCCTCCTGAGCTTGTCGAAGGGCCGGCCCTCCCCCCATCAAGAGCGAGGGAGCGCAAGGTAAACCCTCCCCCATGAGGGGGGGTTTGGGAGGGGGCGAGCTTCATGAGTTTCGGCCAGAAGAACCTGATATTACGCCTCGCTCCGGATGCAGCGCACCACCTCCTCGATCGTCGTGTCGCCCGCCAATACCGCGAGGAGGCCGCTGTCGAAGATCGGCCGCATCCCGCCTTCGACCGCGGCGCGTTCGATCGCCGCCTCGTCGGAGCGCTCGAACAGCAGGCGGTGGGTCGCCTGGTTCGGCACCAGAAGTTCGGCGATCGCCCGCCGGCCGCGATAGCCGGTGCCGCGGCAGCTCGGGCATCCGACCGCCTGGGAGAGCCGGATCAGACCGCCCGGCGCGAAGCGGTCGAGGGCGAAGCGCTCGACCAATGCCGGGGGCGCCGGCGCCGTGGTCTTGCAATCGGGGCACAGCCGCCGCACCAGCCGCTGTGCCAGCACCGCCTTCAAGGTCGCCGCCAAGAGATAGTCCTCGAGGCCCATGTCGCGCAGCCGCGTCACCGTGGCCGCGGCCGAGTTGGTGTGCAGGGTCGACAACACGAGATGCCCGGTCAGGGCCGCCTGCACCGCGATCTCGGCGGTTTCGAGATCGCGGATCTCGCCGATCATGATGACGTCCGGGTCCTGCCGCAGGATCGAGCGCAGAAGGCTGGCAAAATTGAGCCCGATCTGCGGCTTGACCTGGATCTGGTTGATCCCGTCGAGCTGGTACTCAATCGGGTCCTCGACCGTGACGATCTTGCGGGCGGCCGTGTTGAGCTTCAAAAGCCCGGTATAGAGCGTCGTCGTTTTGCCGCTGCCGGTCGGCCCGGTGACCAGCACCATCCCGTTGGGCAGTTCGAGCGCGCGCTCGACGCCGCCCCGGATGTCGTGCGGCAACCCCAATTTCTCGAAATCGAAGGCGACCGCGGTGCGGTCGAGCACGCGCAATACCACCGTCTCGCCGTGCAACGAGGGCACGGTCGACACGCGGAAATCGGTCTCGTGCCCGCGCACGGTCAATTTGATGCGCCCGTCCTGCGGCAACCGGCGCTCGGCGATGTCGAGCCGGGCCATGATCTTGATGCGCGAGATGACCGCTGCGGTGAGCCGCGCCGACGGCGGCTCGACCTCGTGCAACACGCCGTCATAGCGGTAGCGCACCCGCAGCCGGTCGGGGAACGGCTCCAGGTGGATGTCCGAGGCGTGGGTTTCGACGGCGCGCGCAATCATCTGATTGACCAGCCGGATGACCGGCGCCTCGCTCGCCAGATCCTTGAGCCGCTCGGCATCCTCCTCGCCCGGCTCGGCGCCGGGCAGGACCGTGTCGAGGAGCGCCGCCTCCTCGCCCTCCTGCGGCGCCGCGTCGGCGTAGAGGCGATTGAAGGCGGCTTCGAGCTCGATCGGAACCGCGACCGCGACCGCGACCCGGCGCCCGAGCGCCACAGCGAGCGCCTCGCGGGTGAAATTGTCGAGCGGATCGGTCATCGCCACGGTCACCGCATCTTCGTCCGCGGCGATCGGCAAGGCCCGCGCGCGGCGCAGAAACTTGGCGCCGAGCCGGTCGGCAAAGAGCGGCGCCTCGGGATAATCCGCCGGCGTGACGAGCGGCGCCGCGACCAGACGCGCCAGGGATTCGGCGAGCATGCGCTCGCTGACCAGCCCGAGCTGCGTCAGGACCTGGTCGAGCCGCCCACCGGTCTCGGCCGAGACCCGGCGCGCCCGTTCCAGTGTGCGCTGGTCGATCGCGCTGTCCTCGACCAGAGCCGCACCGAGCCGCGCCAAGGCGGTCTCGGCATTGTCGATGACGGGAGAAGCGCTTGCCTCGAAGCTCATGACGGCGACATATCCGCTTGCGCGCAGCTGGTAATGCGCGCGGGATCATCGGTCAACCGCAGCGGCCGCGGCAAGTGTTGTTGGCACAACTCCTCGATCGGCCGGCGTCTGGCGGCGCTCTCGGCGGGTTCATGATCGCGGCGGCGCCGTTCATCGGCAGCTTTCTCGGCGTCCTGATCCGCCGCCTGCCCGAGCGGCGCCCGATCGCCTGGGCGCGCTCGGCCTGCGAGCACTGCGGACGCCGTCTCGCAGCGCGCGACCTCGTGCCGCTGGTCAGCTGGCTGTCGGCGCGCGGCCGCTGCCGCGGCTGTGGCCAGCCGATCGGCTGGTTCTATCCGGCGGTCGAGCTGGCCGCGCTCGCCGTCGCCCTCGCCGCGCTTGCTGCCGACAGCGGCCGGTGGTGGCTCGACTGCCTGTTGGGCTGGTGGCTCCTCGTCCTCGCCTGGGTCGATGCCCGGTGCTGGCTCCTGCCCGACGCATTGACCCTGCCGCTCGTCCTCGCCGGGCTGATCGCGGCGGCAGGACTGGCTCCCGACGCGCTGCTCGACCGTGCGCTCGGCGCCGCGCTCGGCTATGCGATCCTGGCCGGGATCGCTTTTTTCTACCGCAAGGCGCGCGGCCGCGACGGGCTGGGCGGCGGCGACGCGAAGCTGCTCGCGGCGTCAGGGGCCTGGGTCGGCGCGGGCGGGTTGCCGAGCGTCATTTTCCTTGCCGCCGCCGCCGCCCTTGTTGCCGCCGCCCTGCTG
>DATFCQ010000127.1:0-20874 GCA_035252905.1 Allostellaceae bacterium
GGCGGCGCGGCGGTGATGCTCGCCGGAAGGCGCCGTGCGGCGCTTGATGCGCTCGCCGCGGAGCTGGGCGCCGGCGCCCGCTTCGCCGAAGCTGATCTCTCCGATCCTGCGGCCGCCGATCGCCTGATCCGCGACGCCGAAGCGGCGATGGGCCGGGTCGACATTCTCGTCAACAATGCCGGGATCACCCGCGACGCCCTGGCGCTCAGGATGAAGGACGAGGACTGGCAGGCGGTGCTGGAGGTCGATCTCAGCGCCGCCTTCCGGCTTAGCCGTGCAGCCTTGCGCGGCATGGTGCGGCGGCGTTACGGGCGGATCGTTGCGGTGACCTCGGTCGTGGCGGTGGCCGGCAATCCGGGGCAGGCCAATTACGCCGCCGCCAAGGCCGGATTGATCGGCATGACGAAAGCGCTTGCCGCCGAGGTCGCACGGCGCGGGATCACCGTCAATTGCGTGGCGCCGGGGCTGATCGCCACGCCGATGACCGAAGGGCTCGCCCCCGAGCAGCGCGACCGCCTCGCCGCCGCGATCCCGATCGGCCGTCTCGGCCAGCCCGACGAGATCGCCGCCGCAATCGTCTTTCTGGCCAGCCGCGAGGCCGCCTATGTCACCGGCCAAACTTTGCACGTCAATGGCGGCATGGTCATGCTATAGAGCCGTCGCCCCAGGGCTGATCGCCACGCCGGAGACGGAGGTTCAGCCGAATTGGCAGCGCCGGGGAATCATGTTATGTGACCCTGCCCCCCGAGCCTCCCTGATGGCGACCCGCTGGCGGATGTCGCCCGACCCCCTGGATTGCGAGAGTTTTCAGTCAACCCATCAAGGATCGGAACGGATGAGTGACGTCGCCGAGCGAGTCAAAAAGATCGTCGTCGAACATCTGGGCGTCGACGAGTCGAAGGTGACCGAGAACGCCAGCTTTATCGACGATCTGGGCGCCGACAGCCTGGATACGGTCGAGCTCGTGATGGCGTTCGAGGAGGAGTTCGGGTGCGAGATCCCCGACGACGCAGCCGAGAAGATCGTGACGGTTAAGGATGCCGTCAGCTTTATCGAGTCGCATAGTTGAGCCTGGGAGCGCGGGCGTCTCGCCCGCACATTGACTCGCGGGTGAGACGCCCGCACTCCATCGCGAGGCCAGGATGAGGCGCGTCGTCGTCACCGGAATGGGTCTTGTGACGCCGCTCGGCATCGGCCTCGAGCCGAACTGGCGGCACCTCGTAGCCGGCGCCTCCGGGGTCAGGGCGATCGAGGGCTTCGCGGTCGATGATCTGCCGGTCAAGATCGCCGCCCAGGTGCCGCGCGGGGAGACCGCGGCGGGGCTGTTCAACGCCGATGACTGGGTGCCGCCGAAGGACCAGCGGCGCATGGACGGGTTCATCGTCTACGCTTTGGCTGCGGCGGCCCAGGCGGTCGCCGATGCGGAATGGACGCCCACCGCCGAGGAGGAATGCGAGCGCACCGGGGTCATGATCGGCTCCGGCATCGGCGGCCTGCCCGGGATCACCGAGGGCGCGTTGACCCTCAACGAGCGCGGGCCGCGCCGGCTGTCGCCGTTCTTTATTCCGGCCAATCTGATCAACCTCGCCTCGGGTCACGTGTCGATCCGCTACGGCTTCAAGGGACCGAACCACGCGGTGGTGACGGCGTGCTCGACCGGGGCGCATGCGATCGGCGACGCCGCCCGGATCATCATGCTCGACGACGCCGACGTCATGGTGTGCGGCGGGGCCGAGGCGGCGGTGTGCCGACTGGGCCTCGCCGGGTTTGCCGCGGCGCGCGCCCTGTCGACCGCGTTCAACGACGACCCGCCCCGCGCCTCGCGGCCGTGGGACCGGGACCGCGACGGCTTTGTCATGGGCGAGGGCGCCGGGATCCTGGTGCTCGAAGAATACGAGCACGCCCGGATGCGGGGGGCCCGTATCTATGCCGAGATCGTCGGTTACGGGATGTCGAGCGACGCCTTTCACCTGACCGCACCGGCCGAGGACGGCAACGGCGCCTACCGCTCGATGCGCAACGCGCTGAACCGGGCGCGGATCGCCCCGGAGCAGATCGACTACATCAACGCGCACGGGACCTCGACCCCGCTCGGCGACGAGATCGAACTGGGTGCGGTCAAGCGGCTGTTCGGTCCTCATGCTTATCGGCTCTCGATGTCCTCGACCAAATCGGCGATCGGGCACCTGCTGGGAGCGGCGGGCAGCGTCGAAGCGATCTATGCGATCCTGGCGATCCGCGATCAGGTGGTGCCGCCGACCCTCAATCTCGACCACCCGTCGCCCTCCTGCGACATCGATCTGGTGGCGAAGACGGCCAAGGAGCGCCGCGTCGCCTATGTGCTGTCGAACTCGTTCGGTTTCGGCGGCACCAATGCGTCCCTGGTGTTTGCAAGCCCGCCTTGAGCGGGCAGGCCGCCGGTCCGGCCGGGATATCGCGCAATGCGCCGGCTTTTGCGCCTGCTCTTCTGGTTCGCGTTTTTTGCCGGCGAGGTCTTCGCCGTAACCGGCGGCTACCGCCTCTATCAGGATGTCACAGGCCCTGGTCCGCTCGGCGCCGCCCGCATCATCGTCATCCCGCCGGACACCGGGCTCTCGCAGATTGCCGCGCTGCTCCGGGACAAAGGGGTCGTGCGCTCGCGTCTCTCCTTCATCCTTGGCGCGGTCGTGTCGGGGCGGCGCGGCGCGCTGATGGCCGGCGAATACCGGTTTCCGCCGCGGACGAGCGCGATCGAGGCCGCCGCACTCTTGGCCAGCGGCAAGACCGTCACGCATCGGCTGACCGTCCCCGAGGGCCTGACCTGCGCCGAGGTCCTGGCGCTCGTCGCGGCGGCGCCGGCGCTCTCCGGCGAGACCGGTCGATGTCCGGGCGAGGGCACGTTGATGCCCGACACATATTTCTATCGCTATGGTGAGCCGCGCACGGTGCTGATCGATCGCATGCAGCGGGCGATGCGGCGCGCTTTGGCCCGGGCCTGGGCGGAGCGCCGTCCCGAGCCCCCGGTCGACAGCCCGCGACAGCTCCTGATCCTTGCCTCAATCGTCGAGAAGGAAACCGCCCGACCCGTCGAGCGGGCGCGGATCGCCGGGGTGTTTCTCAACCGGCTGCGGCTCGGCATGAAACTGCAATCGGACCCGACGGTGATCTACGCGCTGAGCGAGGACGGCCGCAGGCCGTTCAAGGGCCCGCTGACCCGTGCCGATCTCGCCACCGATTCGCCCTATAACACCTATCGCGTTTACGGGCTGCCGCCGGGGCCGATCGACAGCCCCGGCATGGCCGCGCTGCTTGCGACGGCGCGTGCCGCCGATACCTCCGACCTCTATTTTGTCGCCGACGGCGGGGGCGGACACGTGTTCGCCAAGACCCTCGCCGAGCAAAACCGCAATGTCGCGCATTACCACCACAGCGCGGTGGCCGATCCCTCGGCAAACCCCTCGGCAATCCCTCCAGCCAGCCCTCAGGCAGGTCCCCAGGCAAGCCCCCAGGCCAGTCATTGAGCGCCGATCGCCGTGATCGGCATCGGCCGGGTGGATTGTCCCGGTGCCGCGCGCCGTTATAACCTCGGTCTCGGCAATGGGGAGGGCGGCGGCCGTGGGCGTCGTCAGCATGACCGGGTTCGCGCGGGCCGAGGGCGATGATAACGGCCTCGCCTGGATCTGGGAGGTCAAAAGCGTCAACGGCCGATCGCTCGATCTGCGGGTGCGCCTGGCCGCCGGTTTTGACGCATTGGAGCCGCGATTGCGCGCCGAGCTGTCGCAAAGGTTTAGACGCGGCAATTTTTCCGCTACCTTGACAGTCACCCGGACGGTGCCGCCGCCATTGCGCGTCAATCGGCAGGCTCTCGCTCAGCTCGTCGCGTTGATGAATGAACTCAGAGGAGAAATCGATGCGGCGCCGCCACGCCTCGACGGGCTTCTGGCAGTGCGCGGGATCGTCGAGACCGTCGAGGACGAGGCCGAACCCGCCATCGAAGAGCGCCGCCTCGCCATCCTCGCCGGCTGGGCGGCGACGCTCGATCGGCTCGCGGCGGCGCGTCTGGAGGAGGGCGCGCGCCTCTCCGTGCTGATGGAGAGCCAGATCGTCGAGATGACGGCTCTGGTCGACGCTGCCGGAGCCTGCGCGGCGGCGCAGCCGGAGGCCTTGCGCGAGCGGCTGCGGGCGAACCTCGAAAGCCTCGCCGATCTGGCACCGACGATCCCGGAAGAGCGGATCGTTCAGGAACTGGCGTTATTGGCGACGCGCTCCGACGTACGCGAGGAAATCGAGCGGCTGCGCGCTCATCTCGATCAGGCTGCGGAACTCCTGTCGCAAAGCGAGCCGGTCGGGCGCCGGCTCGATTTCCTGTGCCAGGAACTGAACCGGGAAGCCAATACGTTGTGCGCCAAATCGGCGGATATCGAATTGACCCGGATCGGCATGTCGTTGAAAGCGGTGATCGAGCAATTCCGCGAACAGGTCCAGAATATAGAATGACCCCTCCCGTCATCCGCCGGCGCGGGTTGCTGCTGATCCTCGCCTCGCCCTCGGGCGCCGGAAAGACGACGATTACGCGCCGGCTCGTGGCCGGCGACCCGGCGCTTGCCCTGTCGGTCTCGGTGACGACGCGCCCGAAGCGGTCCGGCGAGGTCGACGGGCATGACTATCACTTTGTCGACCGCGCCCGTTTCGACGCGATGGTCGAGCGCGGCGAACTGCTCGAACACGCGACCGTCTTCGGCAACGGCTACGGCACGCCGCGCGCTCCGATCGCGACGGCGATCGCCGCCGGGCGCGACATCGTCGGCGACGTCGATTGGCAGGGCGCGCGGCAATTGAGCCTCAACCTGCCGTGCGACCTCGTCAAGATCTTCATATTGCCGCCGAGCCTCGCCGCGCTCGAACAGAGACTGCGCGCGCGCGCCCAGGACAGCGCCGCCGTCGTCGCCGCGCGCCTCGCCAAATCGGCCGAGGAGACGAGCCACTGGCCGGAATGCGATTACGTGATCGTCAACAATGACATTGAGGACAGCGTCGCCAAGGTCGCCGCCATCCTCGCCGCCGAGCGGCTGAAGCGCAGCCGACAGATCGGCCTCGCCGATTTCGTCGATCGTCTGTTTGCCGGCTGATCGGGAGCGCGGGCGTCTCGCCCGCGAGTCACTTTGTAGGCGAGACGCCCGCGCTCCCGAGCGCGCGGGCGAGCGCGCAGAACTCTGCGACCGACAGGTCCTCGGCGCGTGCCGTCCCCGCCACTCCGGCGCGCGCGAGCAGGAGTTCCGGCGCAACCCCGAGAGCCTTGAGGCTGGTGCGCAGCATCTTGCGGCGCTGGCCGAACCCGGCGGCAAGGACGCTTTCGAGCCGCGTCTTCTCGGCCGGCGCCAGCGGAACCGGGCGCGGCCGCAGGGCGATGACGCTCGAGGTCACCTTTGGCGCCGGGACAAAGGCGGCGGGCGGGATATCGAACAGGAGGCGCGGCTCGCACAACCACTGGACCAATACCGAGAGCCGGCCGTAATCGCGGCTGTGCGGGTGGGCGGCGATGCGCCGCGCGACCTCGCGCTGGAACATCAGCACGAGGCTCTCGTATTCGCCGATCCGGTCGAGCCAGCAGAGCAGGAGCCGGGTGGCGATATTGTAGGGCAGGTTGGCGACGATCTTGCGCGGCGGCGGCGCGAGGGCGGCGGGATCGAGCGCAAGGGCGTCGCCGGCGACGAGGTCGAGCCGCCCGGGATAGAAGGCGGCCAGTTCGCCGAGCGCCGCCAGGCAGCGCTCGTCGCGCTCGATCGCGACGACCCGCAATGCCCCGGCGGCCAGCAGAGCGCGGGTCAGGCCGCCGGGCCCCGGCCCGATCTCGACGACAGTAACATGGTCGAGCGGCCGGGCGGCGCGGGCGATCCGCCCGGTCAGGTTGAGGTCAAAGAGAAAATTCTGCCCGAGCGCTTTTCTCGCCGCGATGCCGTGCCGGGCGATGACCTCGCGCAGCGGCGGCAGCGCGGGCGCGCGCGCATTCCCTTCGGCCGGCGGTCTGCCCCCACCCCGCCCCTCCCCCGTGTTCACGGGGGAGGAAGAGCCACGGTCCCCTCCCCCGCGTGCGGGGGAGGGATAGGGTGGGGGCGAGGCGGCTGCGAGGTTTTGCGGACCAATCCGGTGAAACCGGCCTATGCCGGCGCGGCGGTGCACCGCCGCGCTGCCATTGCGGCGGCGAGGCGGAGCGCCGCGATCAGGCTGTCGGCGCGGGCGATCCCGCGCCCGGCGATCGCCAAGGCAGTGCCGTGATCGGGCGAGGTGCGCACAAAGGGCAGCCCCAATGTGACATTGACGCCGCCCCAGAAATCGATGGTCTTCAGCGGGATCAGCGCCTGGTCGTGGTACATGCACAGCGCCGCGTCATAGCCCTGCCGCGCCTCGGCGTGGAACATCGTGTCGGCGGGCAGGGGCCCCCGCGCATCGATGCCGGCGGCGCAGAGTTCGGCGATGGCCGGAGCGACGGTCTCGATGTCCTCGTGGCCGAGCCCGCCGCCCTCGCCGGCATGCGGGTTGAGGCCGGCCACGGCAAGGCGCGGCGCGGCGATGCCGAAATCCCGCCGGAGCGCGGCGGCCGTCACCCGGCCGGCATGGACGATCGCCGCGGCGGAGAGGCTCTCCGCCGCCTGCCGCAGGGGCAGGTGGATCGTGACCGGGACGACGCGCAATTCGCGCGACGCGAGCATCATTACCGGAGCCTCTCCGGTCCCGGCGAGTTCGGCCAGATATTCGGTATGGCCGGGATGACGAAAGCCGGCGCGGTACAGATTTTCCTTGTGGATCGGGTTGGTCACGATTGCGGCGGCGCGGCCGCTCTGCACGGCGGCGACGGCGCTTTCAATGGCGCCGATGATCGCAGGCGCATCGGCCGGGTCGGGATGGGCCGGCCGGGCGCGCGGGGCGGTCGCGAGCGGCGCCACCGGCAGGGCCTCGGCAAAAACGCCGGCGGCCTCCTCGGGAGCAGCAATCGGCCGCACCGGAACCGGCCAGCTGAGGCTCTTGGCAAGAGCGGCGAGGCGGTCCGGGTCGTCGACCAGATAGAAGACCGGCAGGGCCGCCTTCCTGTCCAGCCACGCCCGCAGAGCGATCTCGCCGCCGATCCCGGCCGGCTCGCCCATCGTGACGGCGAGCGGGGCCTCACACTCTGACGTCGACATAGGCCGCCTGCCGCAACTCGCGCATATAGCTGCGAGCGATTGTGTCAAGCCTCTGGCGGATTAGCAATTCCTCGACCTCCTCGCGGGTCGGCACGGTCGAGTGCGGCGTCTCTTTCTCGCACACCATGACGACGCCGACCCCGTTCTTCTGAACGATCGGTTCGGACGGCCGTCCCACCGGCAGGGCTGCCAGGACCTTGCGCATCGCCGGAGCAATCTCGCTGACCCGCAGGTTCCCCTCGCTGGCCATCGGCGAGGACCGGGCCTTGCCGATCTTGATCAGCTGATCGCATCCCGAGGGGGCGGCTGCGCGGACGCTTTCGGCGGCGGCGATGGCGGCGCGGCGCGCGGCCGCGTTGGCTTGCGGCGGCAGCGGAAAGACGACCTGCGCGAGGCGCCAGGTCTCGTCTTCTTTTTCCTTGTCGCCCTTGTCGCCCGATTTGCCGCTGCGGCGGTCGAGCACGAGCAGGAGGTAATAGCCGGCCCGCGTTCGCACCGGCGGCGACAATTCGCCCGGCCGCATCCCTTCTATCGCTTTGCCGAGCCGGGGATCGAGCTCGTCGGGCCGGACCCAGCCGATGTCGCCGCCGACCGCGGCGGTTGCCGAGTGCGAAAATTGCTGGGCGATCGCCGAGAAGCGGGCGCCCTGCCGCATCTGCTGGGTCAGCCTCAGGGCTAATTGTCGGACTTCCTCGTCCTGGTTCGGGTTGTCGACCGGCAGAAAGATTTCCGCGACCCGACTCTGCGGCTCGCCCGCATTCTGCTTCAGGCGCACCAGGGTCTGCTCGATCTGGTCGTCGGAGAGGGGGCTGGTCTCGGCCGCCCGCTGTCTGACCAGTTTGGCCCAGACGATCGCCGCCGTGATCTGATTGATCAGCGCGCCCGGATCGATGCCGCGCGCCTTCAGAAAGGCTTCGAGCTGGCCAGACTGCATGTTGTTCTGCTTTTCCAGCTGCCCGATCGCCCGTTTCAGCTCGGCGTCGGTAGCGGTGACGTGCTGGCGCTTGGCTTCCTGCAATTGCAGTTTCTCGTCGATCAAGGTGCGTAAGACCTGGGAAGTGAGTCGCGCGCGCACCTCCGGCCGATCCGGCAGGTTGGAGGACAGCAAGACCATCTTGAGTCGGGAAGCGAGATCTTCGCCCGAGATCACCTCGTCGTTGACGACGGCGGCAATGCGCACCTCGAACGCAGGCTGCGACGCAGCCGGCGCCGCTTTCGGCGTGGCCGCGCTAGCCGCACTGGCGGCGAGCGGAAGCCCGCAGATCCCGACGATCAGCCCCAGCCGACGCAACCGTTTCATCGCCGTGCACCCCCCGATGCCGTACCCCGCCGCAGCTTACACCGGGGCAATCGGCCTGTCGCCTGCGACGGCCGTTTGAATTGCAACGGAACGCGTCGTTCCGCTTGGCATTCGGGCGCCGTCCGCCATATCCCCGGGCGCCCCGTGCCGGATTTCCCGCCGCAACCACCCCGATGAACAGCCCGCCGGCCGTGCAAGGACCGGTTTCGGCCGGAACACACCCGAGCATCTCCTGTTGAAACTTTGCGAGAGCAAAGGGTGATGATTATGGATCTCAACCGTTTCAAAACCCACCCCGAATTTCTGATCATCTATCGCGGCCATTCCTCCCTGGTCACCGATATTCGCGGCTCGATTGGCCAAGGCCTTGAGGGATTGTATTTCCGAAAAACCCGCTTCCTTTCAAAGATGCGCTGCAATGTTGAGGGAAAGGAGCCAAAGTTTATCTCGGCTAATGGGACCGATAGCTATTCAATGATCGGGTATTATTTTTCCGCCCTGCCGTCGGGCACACCCGAATCGCCAAAGTCGGGCAGCGGCGGCGAGATCGCCGAACGGGCGATCGAGCTTCAGGTCAATCGCTTTATTGGCGGCGGTCTCCATCAGGACGTCCTTGTCACCAACCATGCCCTGAGCCCGGCCCATATCCGGCTTTCCTGGGAATTGGCGGCAGATTTCGCCGACCAGAGCGAGGTCGAAGGAGGCAAGCGCCAGCAGCAGGCGCCGGTCGAGCAGGACTGGACCCATCATGAGGGGCGGGGCACGCTGACCTTCCGCTATCGTCATCCCGATCTGCCGCACGGCACGCAGCTGCGCTTTACCGCACCCGGAGCCCTGGAGGGGAGCGAGGGAATCGTCTCGATCCTGCTTGTGCTCGAACCGCAACGCCCCGTCCGTATCGGCATCGACGTCGTGCCGCTGTTTCTGGGCGAGGCGGTCGAACCCGTCTACGGCTGCGACGGCGTCCGCGCGCGCACGACAAAATTCGACCGGGCGCGGGAGCGGTGGGACGCCGAACGAGTCCGCCTCGTAACCTCGAACCGTACGGTCCAGGAGGCGTGGGAACGGGCCGCCGACGATCTCGGCTCATTGCCGCTGTTCGACGGCGACGGGCCGGAGATGTATACGCCGGCCGCCGGCATTCCGATCTATCAGGCCCTGTTCGGGCGCGACGCCTTGATCGCCGCATGGCAGGCGAGCCTTCTGAACCCGCTGATGCTGCGCGGCGTATTGGAAACGACCGCGAAATGGCAGGCCGACGCCGACGACCCCCAGCACGACGCGCAGCCGGGCAAGATCATCCATCAGCATCAGGAGAGCCCGCTCTCCCTGCTCGGCAAGAACCCGTTTCGCGCCTATTACGGCGATTACGTCGCTCCCGGCATGTTCCTGGTCGCTCTCGCCACGGACTTCGCGATCACCGGCGAGAGGGACTTCGTCCGCCACATGCAGGACAAGGCGCTCAAGACCCTGGCGTGGATCGACCGCTATGGCGACCGCGACGGCGACGGGTTCTACGAATACGAGACCCTGGCCGGAGATCAGGGCATCAAGAACCAGGGTTGGAAGGATTCGGCGCAGGCGATCCTCTATCCCGACGGCCGCATCGTCGAGAACCCGCTTGCAGTGGCCGACGTGCAAGGCTTGTTTTACGCTGCCAAGCACCTGATGGGCCTGACCTTTCTGGCCATCGGCGAGGACCGGCGCGGGTCCGAGCTGTTGCAGCAGGCGGAGGCGCTGAAAGAGCGCTTCAACCGGGTGTTCTGGATGCCCGAGGAGCGCTTCTTCGCCCTGGCGCTCGACAGGGACAAGAAGCCGGTCAAGACCATTGCCGCCGACGCCGGCCATTGCCTCGCCCACGGGATCGTCGCATCGGACAAGGCCGCCGCGCTCGCCGAACGGCTGATGGCGCCGGATATGTTCAGCGGCTGGGGCATCCGCACCCTGTCGAGCGCGCATCCTGCCTATAACCCCTTTGCCTACCATCTCGGCTCCGTATGGCCGTGGCCGACCGCGCTGATCGGCTTCGGGCTGAGGCGCTACGGGTTCGGCGAGGCGTTCCATCGCCTCGCCAAGGGCCTCTTTGAGGCAAGCGAGCTGTTCGCCTGGAACCGCCTGCCCGAAGCGCTCGGTGGTCAGGCGCGGGACGCGCAGCATCCGCATCCCGGCCTTTATCCCAGCAGCAACTCGCCGCAGGCGTGGTCGGCGAGCGCTGTGATCTCTCTGGTCCAGACGATGCTCGGGCTGGCGCCGCTGGCGCCGCTCAACACCTTGCTGATCGCGCCCGACCTGCCGGAATGGCTGCCCGATCTGACGCTCGAAGGCATCCGGGTCGGGGGCGGCCGGGTGAGCCTCGGCTTCCTGCGCAATTCCTCGGGCCGCACCGAACACGAGGTCTTGTCCGCGACTGGCGGCATCGCCGTCGAGCGCCGGGACATCGGCGAGGCCGGCCAGGGCGAGGACGCCCTGGCCGCGGCGGTGCGCTCGCTTATAATCGCGCGCTTTCGCAAATCGACAGCCTAGTCTCGCGACCCGCCGATCTCATGGATGCTGCCGCCAACGCCTTCGTGGTCCTGATCCTCCTTCTCGGCAGCGCGGCCGCCGGCATCCTTGTCCATCCGCTTTTGTCGGAGCGCCACAGAAGCCTGGAAATGACCGATTTCCTGCGGCTGGTAGCGACGATGCTGATCACCTTCGTAGCGCTCGTGCTGGGATTGCTGACCACGTCGGCGAAAGCCTCGTACGACAAGGTCGGCAACGACCTGAAAGGCTTTTCGATCGCGATCATTCAGCTCGATCGGCTGCTGCGCGAATGGGACGGCGCGACCGAACCGGCGCGCGCATTATTGCGCGACTACACCGCTTCGGCGATCGCCACGACCTGGAGAGACGAGCCGAGGCCTGCAGGGAATTACCATTTTGCGTTGCCGGTTTCCTCGGTCAGCCCGCTGTCCGAGAGCCCGGCGCTGGGAGACATGCTGAATCGCATCGAACTCGATATCCGGCGCCTCGACGGCCAGGACCCGATTCATCACCGGCTGGCCGCCGACTGCCTTGCCCAGATGCAGCATCTGATGCAGATCCGCTGGCGGCTGATCGAGGAATCGGGGAGTTCGATCACCACGCCTTTCTACATGATCCTGGTGTTCTGGCTGATCATCATGTTTGCCAGTTTCGGGCTGACGGCGCCGCGCAATTTTCTGTCCTATACGGCGATTGCGCTCGGAGCGCTCGCGATCGCGTCGGTGGTCTTTGTCATCCTGGAATTGGATACGCCGTTCAGCGGAGTTATCGCCGTATCGAGCCAATCGATGCGCGATGCCCTCGCTCATCTCAATCATTGAGCGGCGCGCCGCGTTCGGCGTGTCACCGCCGCGGGTCCGGGCAGAGGCGGAGCGCAGTGGCTTCATTTGCCCTTATCCGGGTCTCAACCCTATATTCCCTATAGGGAGCAACAAGGAAATGCGCCATGACAGCAGTTCGCGGGCGGGTTTCCCGATCCGGCCGCCTCGGCATTCCCGCGGCCTTTCGCAAGGCGGTCGGGCTGGAAAACGGCGGAAATGTCGTGATTGAATTGCACGATCGCGAGATCCGCATCCGCACCATCGACGAGGTGGTGGCCCGCTCCCAGGCGATGACGCACCGTCTTTTGGGAGGCAAGCCGGAAACCTCGGTTGATGTATTCCTCGCCGAACGACGCCGGGAGACGGAACGGGAGTGACCTCGGCCGTGCTCGACGACTCCGCCCTTCGAGCGCGTTCCTTTTGATGGAAGCCTTGCCTTCGCCGCGGGCATGCTGTCTCTGACCGCTGATCGGCCCTGGCAATCGATCGCGGCCGCGGCGGCGGTGGAGCTGATCCGCTGATCGCGGGTCATTCTGCTGCGACCTTCAATTCGCCGAGATAGGCGTGGCGGATCTGCTCGTTTTCGCGCAGTTCGGCGGCGGGGCCCGAGAGCACGACTTGGCCGGTCTGCAGGACATAGGCGCGATGGGCGATCTGGAGCGCCATGCTGGCGTTCTGCTCGACCATGAAGATCGTGGTGCCCTGCCCGTTGATCTTCTGGATGATCTCGAAGACCTGCTCGACATAGGCGGGCGACAGGCCCATCGACGGCTCGTCCATGCACAGGAGCTTGGGGCGCGCCATCAAGGCCCGGCCGATCGCCACCATCTGCTGCTCGCCGCCCGACAATGTGCCGGCAAGCTGCCGCAACCTCTCCTCGACGCGCGGGAACAGCGCGAAGACGCGCTCCAGATCCTCCTCGAACCCTGCCCCGCGCGGCCGCGTATAGGCGCCCATTTCGAGGTTCTCGTAGACCGTCATGCGCGGGAACAGCCGGCGGGCTTCGAGCACCGGCGCAATGCCGCGCCGGACGCGCTCGGCGACGCTGACGCCGGAGAGGGATTGCCCCTCAAAGCGGACCTCGCCGCGGGCCGGCCGCACGATCCCCATGATCGTCTTCATCGTCGTCGACTTGCCCGAGGCGTTGCCGCCCAGAAGGCAGACGATTTCGCCCGCCTCGATCCGGTAATCGACCGATTTCAGCACGTGGAGGTCGCCGTAATAGGTGTCGACCTGGCGGAATTCAAGCAAGCGCGGCGCTCCTGCCGAGATAGGCGCGGATCACCTCCTCGTTGCGGCGAACCGTCTCGGGCGGTCCCTCGGCGATCTTCTCGCCGTGGTCGAGCACGACGACCTTGTCCGCCAGATTGACCACGACGTCGAGCTTGTGCTCGATCAACATGATGGTCAGGCCAAGGCGGTTGAGGCTCTTGATCTGCTCGGCCAGTTCCAGGGTTTCGGCCGGGTTCATCCCGGCCGTCGGCTCGTCGAGCAACAGGAGTTTGGGCTGCGAGGCGAGCGCCCGGGCGATCTCGGTGCGCCGCCGGTTGGCATAGGACAGGCTGCCGGCGACATGGTCGGCGCGCGGCAATAGCCGATTGCCGAAGAGAGCCAGGATTTCGCGCGCGCGCTCGCGGGCTTCCGCCTCCTCGCGCCGGTTGCGCGGCAGGCGCAGCACGGCCCCTACGGTGCCGGTCGAGAGCCGGGCATGCATGCCGATCGTGACGTTTTCAAGGACGCTCAGATTGGGAAACAGGCGGATGTTCTGAAAGGTGCGGGCGATGCCGCGTTCGAGCACCTGGTGCGGCTTGAGCCGGCCGATCTCTTCGCCGGCGAAGCGGATTGTGCCGCTATGCTCCGGCAACAGCCCGGTGACGGCGTTGAACAGGGTCGATTTGCCCGAGCCGTTGGGTCCGATCACCGCGATGATGCCGTGCGCCGGCACCGCCAGATCGACCGCGCGCAAGGCCGCGAGGCCGCCGAAATTGACGGTCAGATCCTTGATCTCAAGCAGCCGGCCGCTCTCCCTCTGCGTGATCATGCCGATCCCCGGCAGGTGGTCGAAGCCGCCGCGGGTCGGCTGCGCGCTCTGCTCGGCAAGGGCGAGGGCCGGCGTCCGCCGCGTCGCCGGGATCAGCCCCTCGCGGCGGAACAGCATCATGACGACGAGGATGACGCCAAAGATCAATTCGATCGACGAGGCCAATTCGATCCGCTGCAGCCACGCGACATGCACAAGCCGCCCCAGCGCATGCAGCCAGCTACTCAAATCTTCGAGAAACCACGATTGCAGCATCTGCAACAACAGGGCGCCGACGACGACGCCCCACACGCTGCCCATGCCGCCGAACACGATCATCACGAGGATCATGACCGAGACCGGAAACATGAACATTTCCGGGGTCGCGGTCTGCAATTTGGCGACATAGAGGGTGCCGGTGGCGCCGGCGAAGGCGGCGCCCATCGCAAAGGCCAGCAATTTGTAGCGGACCGGGTTGACCCCCATCGCCGCGGCGGCGATCTCGTCCTCGCGGATCGCCATCCAGGCGCGGCCGACGCGCGAATCCTTGAGCCGCCGGCTGACCAGCATCAGGACCGCGACAAGCGCGACGGCGACGTAATAATAGGGCGTCGCCCTGATCCCGAAATCATAGCCGAAGAAGTGCGGGGCGGCGACGCCGTTCAAACCCATCGCGCCGTTGGTCAGGCTCGGCGTATTGCGCACGACGATCGGCACGATTTCGCCGAACCCGAGCGTCACGATCGCCAGATAGTCGCCCTTGAGACGCAAGGTGGGCGCGCCGAACAACACGCCGAAAAAGGCGGCGACCGCGGCCGAGATCGGCAGCATCAGCCAGAACGACACCTGAAAATGGACGACGTCGCCGCCGGCATGATGGACCCGGGCGACGAGGTCGAGCCATTGGAACGGCTCCCAGAACCCGTTCCAGGCCGGCTGTACCTGCCACGAGGCGGCGACGCCGTAGGCATAGGCGCCGATCGCAAAGAAGGCGGCATAGCCGAGATCGAGGAGGCCGGCAAAGCCGACGACGATGTTGAGGCCAAGCGCCAATGCGGCAAAAGCCAGCGCATTCGCCGCCGCGTCGATATCGGCGTCGTTGCCGTGCAGGATCGGAAAGGCAAGCGCCGCGGCCAGCACCAGGGCGGCGCCGAAGCGCGCCCGGAGCTGCGGCGACAGGCGGGCGAGCGGAGGCGCCCGCATCCGCAGGGCGAGGCCGGCGACCCCGGAGCGCGGCGGCTTGCCGATCTCGGCCATCTTTACGATTTGGTCGGGCTCGCCCGGCCGAGGAGGCCGGCCGGCGCGAAGACGAGAACGAGGACGAGGATCGAGAAGATGATCACGTCGGTCCAGCGCACCGCGATCAATTGCCCGCCGAGGGTCTCGATCAATCCGATCAGGAGGCCCCCGACCATGGCCCCGGTGACGCTGCCGATGCCGCCCAGAACGGCCGCCGTGAACGCCCGCAGCCCGGCCGTGTAGCCGACGATAAAGCTCGTGTAATCGTAATAAAGGCCAAAAATCAGCGCCGCCGCGCCGGCCAGCGCCGAGCCGAGAAAGAACGCCGTCACCACGACCCGGTCGACGTTGACCCCCATCATGCGCGCCGCTTCGGCGTCCTGGGCGGTGGCGCGCATCGCCTTGCCGAGGCGGGTGCGGTCGACAAAGAGCTGCAAGCCGAGCATCAGCAGCAGCGCGACGCCCCAGATCAAGACCTCCTTGAGCTGCACCGTGACCCCGCCGAAATGCCAGCGCGCGACCGGCAACGGGTCGGGAAAGTTCTGCGAGCCGGCGCCGACGGTGAGGAGGATCACGTTGAACAGGATGTAGGAGACGCCGATCGTCGTGATCATCCCCGTCGTGCCGCTTGCCCCGCGCAACGGCCGCAACGAGAAGCGCTCGATCGCGACGCCCAATACCCCGGCCGCGAGCATTGTCGCGAAAAAGGCGAAGAGCAATACCCCGGCCAGCGCAAACCCGGTCAAGGCTTGGCTTTGCCCGTAAATACCGAGGAATTGGAGCGCCCACATGCCGACAAAGGAGCTGACCATGAACACGTTGAAATGGGCGAAGTTGATCAGTTCGATGATGCCGTAGACGAGCGTGAAGCCGAGCGCCAACAGCGCGTACATCGCGCCCAGGCTCAGCCCGTTGACGACCTGCTGGAGAAGAACGCTGGTTTCGGACATGACAGGCTCGGACGGTCAGACGCTGGCCGGCGCCGCTCCCCGGTATTTGTACTGATGCAGGACGTCGTCGAGCGGATAGCTCTTGTTCTCGATGATCTGGAAGACGCTGACCACGTGATCCTTCAGATCGCCGTTCTGGTCAAAGCTGATCATTCCCTGCAGGGTCGGCACATGCGAGGCCTCGATGGCGTCGCGCACCGCCGCGCGCGTCACCTCCTTGCCCGAGGCGGCGACGCGCTTGACCGCGTCGAGGATGACGAGGGCGGCGTCATAGGCGGTCAATGAATAGTTGTCGGGCTGCTCGCCGTATGTCTTGGCAAAGGCGGCGATGATCGGGGCGGCCTTGGGGTTGGCCAGGATGTTCGGCGCAGCGATCGTCGCGTACCAGCCTTCGCAGGCCGGAAAACCGGCGCCTTTCAAAATCTCGGCGCCGTAGACGCCGTCTCCGCCGCCCTTGATCGCCTTCGGGATGATGTCGTGCGACTGCTTGACCACCTTGACCCCGGCCTGCGCCACCCCGCCGTAATAGAGCGCGTCGGGGTTCAACTGCTTGATCTTGGTGAAGGTGGTCGTGTAGTCGGCCTCCTTCGGGTTGAGCTGGTCGTGGCCGAGCACCTTCATGCCGATCTTTTTCGCCTGCCCCTCGAAGGCGTTCGCCATACCGACCCCGTAGGCGCCGCTGTCGTCGAGGATGTAGACCGATTTGACCTTCAGCGTTTCGTGGTAGTAGTTGGCCATGTTGGGGCCCTGGAACGCGTCGGTCGTCACCGTGCGGAAATAGATCGCCTTGCCCTTCGGGCGGTACTGGCCGGCATATTGGGGATCGGTGATGTCGGGGTTGGTCGAGGCCGGGGTCACCGTGGCGAGGTTGCCCTCGGAGAGGATCGGCGACATGGCCTTGCCGGAACCGCTCATCTGCGGGCCGATAGCGGCGACGACCGCGGGATCGGAGACCATCTTGCGGGCGTTGGTCGCGGCCTGCGCCGGGTCGTATTGGCCGGCGGTCGCGGTGCCGGCGTCGAGCAGCATGACCTCGATCTTGTAGCCGGCGACGCCGCCCTTGGCGTTGGTCTCGTCGATCGCCAACAGGGCGCCGTCCTTGATCAATTGCGCATCATGCGCATCCGCCCCGGTGAAGGGCAGGTTGATGCCGATCGTGACGGTCTTGTCGGCGGCGGCGGCCCGGCGCACAGACGCCAGGAACGGGCCCGCGAGGGCGCTCGCCGACAGGCTCAGGATCAGGGAGCGGCGCGACAGCATGACACGAACCTCCGGTTGGGCTTCGGCGCGACGGCACGCAAATCCCGTGCCAGCCCCGCGGGCAACCTCTGATGATAGCATAAAGCGAAACCGGCCGCGTGCGCCCGCCGTCGCACGTCTCAGCCCGGCGGCTTCATCGCGACGTCGAGCATGACGTTCGGCAGGATCTCGCGAATCACCCCGCGCAAGGCCGCTTCGTCGCCGGCGGTGGCGACGGCGAGCACACGGCGCGAGCCGCGGCGCAGGACGCGCGCGGTAGCGCGCCCGTCACGGCCCGGCCGGATTGTCGCAAAGGCGTCGGCCGGCTCGACCCGTTTCAAGACCCGCTTCAGGCCCTGCAATCCGTCCGGGGTCTCGATGTCGTAGACCGGGGCTTCGGTGGTTTCCGGCTCGGCTTCCTCCTCGACCACGGCGTCGATCGCTTCGACCGGCCGGTAACGCGCTAAGGACAGATAGATCGCGCGCCCCGTCTCGGTGTCGATGCGCGACTGCAATTCCCAGCTTTCGCCGCGCGCCGACAACTCGGTGATCAGGGCAAAGAAATCGTCGCTGTCCTCCTCGTGCGAGCAGGTCAGAAAGGCCAGGCGTCCGTCATGTTCGACCACCCGGTCGTCGTCCTCGGCAAAGCCGAGTTCGGCGAGCGCGTTATCGAGGGCGCGGCGCGAGGCCACCAGAAGCGTCGTGACATGGAGACGCCGCCCGCTCTCCGCCGGGTCTCTCTCGGCCATGGCACCTCCTTCCGCATCGTGCGACCGTCCGGTCCTCGCAAGGCGGCCCTGTCCTTAGCAGGATTGGCCGGCCCTGGCCACATCCTCGCCGGCGGCGACAGGCGGGCTTGCCGGCGGCGCCGTTCATGCCAACATGGTCGCGGGCGGCGTCCGCAACGGCGCCGCCGGAAGGGATGGATGCTCGTCAACCTGAACCGCTATCGCAAACAGCGCGCCCGCGCCGAAGAGGACAAGCGCGCCGCCGAAAACCGCGCCCGCTTCGGGCGCAGCAAGGAGGAGCGCACGCGCGAGGCGCGCGAACGCGAGCGCGGCCGCAAGGAACTCGACGGCAAGCGTATCGACTGACGTGAGGCCGCGTTCCTCCGCTCACGCGCCGAGGTCGGTGGCGAGGTCGCGGCCGAACAATTTCTCTTCGAGGATGACGCCCTGGCCGTTGTCGACGGTGACCCGGGAGGGCTGGTCGGAACGGGCGAGGCGGATGGCTTCGTCCGTCGCCTCGTCCCGGGTCGCAAAATTTGCGCGCGGACGATCCTCTCCCTCCTTGAGCACCGTCCACCCCCCCTGTGCCGGACTGACCCGATAGACGTGGCGTCCCAACATGATTGCGCCGCTCCCTCGCGGTTTCATCGGCCCGCCAACGCGGCGCCGGCGCGCCCTGTTCCAAAAAAAAGCCGGTGTCGGGTTGTGCCGACGCCGGCGAGGTTGCGGGTGGCAAACCCGCGACAGGGAGACTTTGCCAAGCCGGACTGCAGATCGGTGGCGAGGGTCCGGCGCCTCGCCTATCCCGTCAACACCCTCCACCCCGCATGGTTCCCTGCGCGGCGATGGGGATTTTCGCAGCCTCCCGCTTCAGCCGGCCTGGGCGCTCTGCGCCGCTGTCGCCTTGCCGGCGCGGGCCGTGCGCCGGCGTGCTAGGAGCCGGTCGCGGTCAACGGCGATCTCGGAGCGCAGGCCAGGGGTGCGGTGGGCCGGATGCCGGGCGGAAGCGGGGTCGGGGGCAAGGCCGCTGTCCTCCTCGTCGAGGACGATGCCCATCAACCGGCGCAGCGCGTCGCGGCCGCGCGACAGGCGCGAGCGGATCGTGCCGACCGGGACGTCGAGCACCGCCGCAACCTCCTCGTAGCGCATGCCTTCGAGGCCGACGAGCAGGATGACCGAACGTTGTTCCTCGGGCAATTTGGCGAGCGCCCGTTCGAGATCGCGCAATTCAAGGCGCTTGCCCTGCTGCGGCGCGCGGGTCAGCAGCGGCTCGCTCTCGTTGAGCCCGACCGCAGCGCCCTCGCGCACGGCGCGGCGGACATGATTCACGTATTGGTTATGGAGGATCGTGAACAACCAAGCGCGCAGATCCGTTCCTTCCTGCCAGAGGTGCAGCTTGCCGAGGGCGCGCGTGAGGCAATCCTGGACGAGATCGTCAGCGGCGACGAGGTCGCGCGTCAGGGCACGGGCATACCGCCGCAGGCGCGGGATTTCGGCTTCGATGTCCCGGAACGTATCAGCCACGAATACCCCCTCGTGCTGGCAATAACCGGCCGCGCGGCCGATCCGATGGGCGGGCAGTCTATCGGGAGGGTGTAATCGGTTGATGTCATCGGGGGTGGTTTTCTGTAAGATTTTGTAACCATATGTATGACCCGAAAGGGCACGCCAAGACCCGGTCGCAGAATCCTCCCGGGTCCGCGGCGACGCTGCGGGAGAGCGAGTTGGACGCATGAACGACAACGCTCACATCCTGGTCGTCGACGACCAGAAAGAGATCTGCGAGGTCGTCCAGGAATACCTGTCGAGCGAGGGTTACCGCGTGTCCATGGCCCATGACGGCGCCGAGATGCGGCGGGCCATGGCGCAGTCTCCCGCCGATCTGGTGATCCTCGACCTGATGCTGCCGGGCGAGGACGGGTTGACGCTCGCCCGCTTATTGCGCGACGAATCCAATGTCGGCATCATCATCCTGACCGGGCGCGGCGAGACCGTCGACCGGATCATCGGCCTCGAAATGGGGGCGGACGACTACCTGCCGAAGCCGTTCCATCTGCGCGAACTCCTGGCGCGGGTCAAAAGCGTGCTGCGGCGGGTGCAGACGCGATCCGTCGAAAAACCGGCGCCGCCGCGCTCGCGCGCGCGCTTTGCCGGCTGGCGCCTCGATCTGTCGAGCCGCGAATTGTGGTCGCCGGCGGGACAGGAGGTGCGGCTGACCACCGGCGAGTTCGACCTGTTGACGGCCTTTGTCACCAACGCCAATCAGGTCTTGAGCCGCGACAGGCTGTTGGACCTCGCGCGCAACCGCGAGGCGGGGCCGTTCGACCGCACGATCGACGTTCAGGTCGGGCGGCTGCGGCGCAAGCTCGAAGAGGACCCGCAGCACCCGACGATGATCAAGACCGTGCGCGGCAGCGGCTACATCTTCACCCCGACCGTGGAGGTCGGCTGAGGAAAGCGGAACGCGATGACCGACAGCGACGCAGTGCTCGCCGCCAATCTCGAATTCTACCGCGCCTTTGCCGCGCGCGACCTCAAGGCGATGGACGCGCTGTGGGCGCGGCGGGCGCCGGTCGCCTGTCTGCATCCCGGCTGGACCGCGCTCACCGAGCGCGAGGCGATCATCGAGAGCTGGGCGGGGATCCTGTCGAACCCGGAGGCGCCAAAGATCGCCTGTTTCGACGAGCGGGTGCTGGTCTATGGCGAGGTCGCGCTGGTCCTGTGCGAAGAGGAGCTCGAAGGCGGCACATTGGCCGCCAGCAACCTGTTCGTGCGTGAGGACGGAGAGTGGCGCCTCGCCCACCACCAGGCCGGCCAGATCGTCCGCCGCCAGCGGGAACGCCGCCGCCCCAAGGGCCGGCTCAACTGAACATGGCGGAATGCGCTGCGCTTTT
>DATFCQ010000128.1:0-2891 GCA_035252905.1 Allostellaceae bacterium
TCGAGAGGCTATTGAAGAATCTCGCGCCGGAGCACAACGCCCCCTCCCCAGATCTGCCGCCGCAAACCAAGCGGCTCGTCTCCGCCGCGGCGTCGGCGCAGCCGCGGGCGCCGCTCGGGCAGCGGCTCACGGCGAGCGAGATCGACCTGATCCGCCAGCAGATCGAGCGGTGCTGGAACATTCCCGAGGGCGCGCGCGACGCCAAGGATCTGGTCATCGAGATCAGGGTCTTTGTCGATCCCGATGGCGACGTGCGCGAGGCCATCGTGCTCGACAAGGGGCGCATGGCTGGCGATCCGGTGTTCCGCGCCGCCGCCGACAGCGCGCGGCGCGCCCTGTTCAACCCGGCGTGCCGGCCGCTCCGCCTGCCGCCCGACAAATACGAATCGTGGAAGGAGTTTGTCGTGAATTTCAACCCTCGGGACCTGCTATGAGCGCAGGTCGCCTGATCCGTCTCGGCGCGGTGGTTCTGGCGCTGCTGGCAATGGGCGGGCCAGCCTGGGCCGAATTGCGCATCGACGTCACCGGCGGCACCGTCACCCCGATGCCGATCGCGATCCCGTCTTTCGCCACCGCCGGAGGCGGCGAGGCGGAGGCAGGCCGCGACATCCCCGGAATCGTTTCCGCCGATCTGAGGAATTCCGGGCTGTTCCGTTTGGTCGATCCGCTGAGCGCCGCCGCGGACCCGCCGGCTTCGCCGAATTTCGCCGCATGGCGGCAGTCGGGTGCGCAGGCGCTTGTCACCGGCACCGCAGGGGCTCTGCCCGACGGCCGGGTCAGGGTCGAGTTCCGGCTGTGGGACGTCTATGCCAGACAGCAATTGGCCGGCTTCGGCTATACGACGCGGCCGCAGAACTGGCGGCGCGTCGCCCACATCATCGCCGACGAGGTTTACAAGCGATTGACCGGCGAGGACGGGTATTTCGATACCAGGATCGTCTACATCGCCGATTCGGGCCCGGCCAACCGGCGGATCACGCGGCTCGCCATCATGGACCAGGACGGCGCCAACAACCGCTATTTGACCGACGGCCGCGCTCTTGTCTTGACCCCGCGCTTCTCGCCGAGCGCGCAGGAGATCACTTACCTGTCCTATGCCGGCGGCACGCCGCGCGTCTATCTGTACAATATCGACACCGGGCAGCAGGAAGTCATCGGCGACTTCCCGGGCATGAGCTTCGCGCCGCGCTTCTCGCCGGACGGCAATCGTGTGGTGATGAGCCGCATTCAGCGCGGCATCAGCAACATCTATGTGCTCGATCTGCGCACCCACGGCGCGCCGATTCGGCTGACCAACGGCGACTGGATCGACACCTCGCCCTGCTATTCGCCGGACGGCAGCAAGATCGTCTTCACCTCTGACCGCGGCGGCTCGCAGCAGCTCTATGTAATGAATGCGGACGGCAGCGGCGTCCATCGCATCAGCTTCGGCGCGGGCCGCTATGGCGATCCCGTCTGGTCGCCGCACGGCGACATGATCGCCTTCACCAAGATCGACGAGGGCTCCTTCTATGTCGGCGTGATGCGGCCGGACGGCTCGGGCGAGCGCCTCCTGGTCAAGGATTTCCTGGTGGCCGAGCCGACCTGGGCGCCGAACGGCCGGGTCTTAATGTTCTATCGCCAGGGCCGCACCGGCGCCGACGGCAGCGGCGGCCATTCGCATCTCTATACGATCGATCTGACTGGGTATAACGAGCATCAGGTTCCGACGCGGGGGGATGCGTCGGACCCGGCCTGGTCGCCGCTGCTTCGCTAACCGGCAGGACCGCAGGGTCTGCCGCTTTTGGGGGGTCGAACAATGTCTTTGAAGCTCATTGCCCTGGCGGGAGGGCTGTTGTTGCTCGCCGCCTGCAGCAGCCCGCCGCCGGGCCCGGCACCTGGGCCGGGTCCCGGGCCGGGCGCCTATGGCGGGCTGCCGCCCGGCGGTCCGGGCGGGGTCAGTTCGCAGGCCGTTCCGGGCTCACAGGAGGATTTGGCGCAGACCGCCGGAGATCGCGTGTTCTTTGCCTTCAACCGTTCGGACATCAGTCCAGAGGCGCAGCAGACCTTGACCCGGCAGGCCGAATGGCTGCGCCATTATCCCAATGTGGCGGTCAGGATCGAGGGCCATTGCGACGAGCGCGGCACGCGCGAATACAACCTCGCCCTCGGTGCGCGGCGTGCCGAGGCCGCGAAGAACGTGCTCGTGGCGCTCGGCGTCCCCGATACCCGCATCGCGACGATCAGCTATGGCAAGGACCGTCCGGTGGTGCCCGGCTCGGACGAGGCGGCCTGGGCGCAGAACCGGGTGGCCATCACGACCGTCCAATAAGGGCGGACGGCGGGACCGGGCGGAGGCGATGGCCCCGGTCGGTCCTCAACCGTCCGTTGCCCGGGCGGCGCCCTTTTTTTGCCCTAAACGGACCCTAGTAAACCGAGCCCTGGTACCGCTGCCTTGCGAAACCCTCGTTGCGGTTGGCCCTCAACCATCAGACCGCGATGCCCTGCCTTGGTGCGGCTGTAAAAGGTTCCCGAAGAATGATGTGGCGTTCGATCCTGTCGCATTCCGGTCCGACGGTATTGCTCGCCCTGATCGCCGTGGCGGTGCCGAGCCTGCCCGGGCACACGCAGGAATTGTCGACCGAGGAGCGGCTCGACCGGCTCGAACGCGATCTCAGCATGTTGCAGCGGCAGGTCTATAATCGCCCCGGCGGCGCCCCGGAAATGGGGTCCGAGGGAGGCGGGGCGGCCGATGTCGAGATCCGGATGGAGCGGCTCGAACAGCAGATGCGGGACCTGACCGGGCGCGTCGAGGAGGTGGCAAACCAGCTCGACCGGCTGCGCCAGCGCCTCGAAGAGGTCAACAACGATGTCGATATGCGCCTCGGCGAGGGCGCGCCCGCCGCGCCGCC
>DATFCQ010000129.1:0-4142 GCA_035252905.1 Allostellaceae bacterium
CCGCCGTGGCTAGGGCGCTCGGCCGCGGCGGGCTTGCGGCGGGGCGCCAGGCGGTGAGACATATCGTCGGCCGCGACCCGCAGCGTCTCGATCGCCACGGGGTGGCGCGCGCCGCGATCGAGAGCCTGGCGGAAAATTTCAGCGACGGCGTCGTCGCGCCGGTGTTCTGGTACCTGCTGCTCGGCCTGCCGGGGCTGTTCGCCTACAAGGCGGCGAATACGCTCGACAGCATGATCGGGCATAAGGGGCCGCGCTACCGCGCCTTCGGCTGGGCGGCGGCGCGGTTTGACGATCTCATGAATTTCGTGCCGGCGCGAATCAGCGGCCTGCTGCTTGCCGCCGCCGCCCTGTTTGCCAAGAACGTCCGCCCCGACCGGGCGATCGTGGTCATGCTGCGCGACGCGCGCAAGCACCGCTCGCTCAATGCCGGCTGGCCGGAGGGGGCAATGGCCGGCGCCCTGGGGTTGGCGCTGGCGGGACCGCGCCATTACGTCGACGGCGTCGTCGCCGACCCGTGGATCGGCGAGGGCCGCGCGCGCGCCGCGGTCCCCGACATCCTGCGCGCGCTCGCCCTCTATCGGCTCGCCTGCCTGTTCGAGGGCGGGTTGTTGATCGGCGCGTGGCTCGCCCTGCATGTCATTCTGCCGTGACGAGAGAGGGCGTCCGCGCCGCCCCCAGGAGGGCGGGAAGGTCGAGGCAGGATTCGAGATGGCCGGCGAGCGCGTCCAACACGCCCTCGATCCGCTCTCCGTAGGAAACCGTGCTCGCCGCGCCGAGGCGGGCAAGAAAGGCGCGGCGGAACCGGTCGCCGGCGAACAGGCCGTGCAGATAGCAGCCGGCGACGCGGCCATCGGCGCTGACGCAGCCGTCGAAACCGCCGCCGAGCCGCAGCATCGGCCGCTCCGTTCCCGGCCCGGTGGTGACGCCGAGATGCATCTCATAACCTGCGACCGGCATTTCCGAAGCGATCTCGACCCCGGCGGCGGCGGAAAGCCGCTTCTCGCCGCAGAGGACCGTGTCGACGGCGAGGAGGCCGAGCCCGGCCGCGCTCCCCGCCCGGCCCTCGATCCCGGACGGATCGGCGACCCGGAGGCCGAGCATCTGATAGCCGCCGCACAGGCCGAGGACGTGCCCACCCTGGCGATGATGCGCCAGGATGTCGATGTCCCAGCCCTCGCGGCGCAGGACGTCGAGATCGGCAAGCGTCGCCTTCGACCCCGGCAGGATCACGAGCCCGGCTTCGCGCGGCAACGGCCGGCCGGCGCGCACCCAGACGAGATCGACCGCAGGCTCGGCGGCGAGCGGGTCGAGATCGTCGAAATTGGCAATGTGCGGCAACACCGGCACGGCGATGTGCAGACAGCCCTCCTCTCCCCCTGAATTCCTCCTCCCTCTCGCCCTTGGGGGAGAGGGTCGGGGTGAGGGGGTGATGCCGGCCGCCAGCTGCGGGGGTTCCCCCCTCACCCTTCCCTCTCCCCCCGGAGGGGGGAGAGGGTTTGTAATTGAATCGGGGAAAGAATCTTTTGGGGAACTGGCGCGCGGGGCCAGGGCCAGCGAATCCTCGGCCGGCAGCGCCGCGGCCGGCGCGAAATAAGGCACGACGCCGAAGCAGCAGAGCCCGGTGCGCGCGCCGAGCGCGGCGACGCCGCCGTCGAACAGCCGGGGATCGCCGCGGAATTTGTTGACGATGCAGCCGGCGAGCAGCGCCCGCTCGCTCTCCGACAACAACGCATAAGTGCCGACGAGCTGGGCGATGACGCCGCCGCGCTCGATGTCGCCGATCAGGACCACCGGCACCTGCGCCGCCTCGGCAAAACCCATATTGGCGATGTCGCCGTCGCGCAGATTGATCTCGGCCGGGCTCCCCGCCCCTTCGACCAATACCAGATCGGCTCGCGCGGCGAGCCGGGAAAAGGCCGCGAGCACCGCCGGCAACAATCCGGGCGCGAGGCGGCGCCACGCGCGCGCCGAGGCTTGGCCCCAGAGCCGCCCGCCAAGCACGATCTGCGCGCCGGTGTCGGATTGCGGTTTCAACAGGACCGGGTTCATGTCGTTCGACGGCGGCGCGAAGCAGGCGCGCGCCTGCAATGCCTGCGCCCGGCCGATCTCACCGCCCTCGACCGTGACCGCGGCGTTGTTCGACATGTTCTGCGGCTTGAACGGGAGGACCCGGAGCCCGCCCCGGGCGAAAGCGCGCGCCAGCCCGGCGAGCAGAAGCGATTTGCCGACGTCCGAGCCGGTGCCCTGCAGCATCAAGGCGCGCGCGGTCAAAACTCGATCCCCCTCTGGGCCTTGACCCCGGCGCGGAACGGGTGCTTGACGAGCCGCATCTCGGTCACGAGATCGGCCGCCTCGATCAATTCGGGCTTGGCGTTGCGGCCGGTCACGACGATGTGCAATGCCGGCGGCTTCGCCTTCAGCGCCGCCACGATCTCGGCAAGCGGCAGGTAGTCGTAGCGCAATACGATATTGAGTTCGTCGAGCAGGACGAGGTCATAGGCGGGATCGGCGATCATCGCCTGGGCCATGGCCCAGGCGGCGCGCGCGGCGGCGATGTCGCGGGCGCGGTCCTGGGTGTCCCAGGTGAAGCCCTCGCCCATCGCCCGGCAGGTCACCAGATCGGCAAAGCGGGCGAGCGCCAAGCGCTCGCCGGTCTGCCACGCGCCCTTGACGAACTGCACGATGCCGACCCGCATGCCGTGGCCGAGACAGCGCAGGACGAGGCCGAAGGCGGCGGTCGATTTGCCCTTTCCGGTGCCGGTATGGACGATGACGAGACCGCGCTCGATCGTCTTGGTCGCCAATATGCGTTCGCGCACCGCCTTTCTGCGCGCCATCTTCTCGTGGTGGCGGCGGTTCAGCTCCTCCTCGGTATTGCCCTCTCCGCCCCCAGGGGCGGAGAGGAGGATCCTGGCGTTCACCCCCGGCTCCATTGTTCGAGTTCGGCGCGGGCGCTGTTGCGGCGCGGGCGCCACAGCCCGCGCTCGATCGCCTCGCGAAAGCGGCAGGCGGTGTCGGCAAGGGCCGCCGGGTTGTGCAGGGCCATAAAGCCGCGCACCGCGTCGTCAACGAGATAGGCCTCGTAGAGCGCCTCGAAATGCGCGTCGTCGACCGCCCGCGCCGTTGCGGCGAAGGCGAACAGATAATCGACCGTCGCGGCGATCTCGGCGGCGCCCTTGTAGCCGTGCCGCATGACCCCGGCAATCCAGCGCGGGTTGGCGGCGCGGCCGCGCACGACCCGGCCCAATTCCTCGCGCAGGCTGCGGATGCGCGGAGCGTCCGGGCGCGAATGGTCGTTGTGGTAGACCGCCGGGACGCGGCCCGACAGGCGGCGCACGGCGAGCGCGAGCCCGCCTTCGAACTGATAATAGTCGTCGCTGTCGAGCAGGTCGTGCTCGCGGTTGTCCTGATTGTGCAGGACGGCCTCGGCGGCGGCGAGGCGCGCCTCCAGCATGGCCCGCTCCGGCCGGCCCTCGGCGCCGGCGCCGTAGGCCCACTGGCTCCAGCCGAGATAGGCCTCGGCGAGATCGGCCTCATTGTCCCACGCGCTTTCGTCGATCGGGGTCTGCAACCCCGCGCCATAGGCGCCGGGTTTCGAGCCGAAGACGCGGTAGAGCGCCTGCCGCTCGGCCTCCTCGGCGACGACGCCGCTTGCCGTGAGCGCCTGCCGGTCGGCGGCGACGCGGGCAGCGAGCGGGTTGATCTCGGCCGGCTCATCGAGCGCGGCGACCGCGCGCACGGCCGAATCGACGAGGTCGATCAGACCGGGAAAGGCGTCGCGGAAAAAGCCCGAGACGCGCAGGGTGACGTCGACCCGCGGCCGGTCGAGCACCGCCGCCGGCAGGATCTCGAACCCGGTCACCCGGCCGCTCGCCCGCTCCCACACCGGCCGCACGCCCAGCAGCGCCAGGGCCTGCGCGACGTCGTCGCCGCCGGTGCGCATAGCGGCGGTGCCCCAGGCCGACAAGGCGATGCGCGTCGGATAGTTGCCGTGCTCCTGGGCATAGCGCTCGACGACGAGCGCCGCCGACTGCCAGCCGAGCTGCCAGGCCGCCGCGGTCGGCACCGCGCGGGTGTCGAGCGAAAAGAAATTGCGCCCGGTCGGCAGCACGTCCGGCCGCCCGCGCGACGGCGCGCCGGCC
>DATFCQ010000130.1:0-12486 GCA_035252905.1 Allostellaceae bacterium
GAGTTTGCCGTCATCCGCTCGCTGCTCTCGACTGCCAGAAAACAGGGTTGGGATCTCCTCCACACCCTGACCAGCGATCCCATGCACCTGATCGCAGACCTTCGGCTTGAGTAACCGCTCACAGAACCTGGGCAGTAACCAAAAATTAACAAAATCACCGTCTACCTCGTTTGGACAAGAGTTGCGAGCGCACAGGTGCCTGACTGGTTGGTTGCGGCCTTGCAAGGTTGCGCGCCGTGGGGGGCGGGCAGAGGAGCGCCGTCCCGCCGGCTGCGCCGGGTCCGGCCGCAGCGCCTGATCATGGCGCTGACCTTGTTTCTCGTCGCCGCTTATGGGGGGGTCGCCTGGGTCTCGCTCGCGCGCTTTCACGATCGCGTGCTGCGCGACGCGGCGGTGACGCTCGACGGCACCGGACATTCGGTCGAGATCGCGACAAACCGCTCCCTTGTCGCCGCTTCGGCGCTGCTGTTCGGCGCCGCGCAGGCGATCATTGCGGCGCCGGCGCCGGTTCCGGGCGATCCGGCGACCGGCGCGCTGCTGCGCAGCCTGCACCTACAAAGCCTGCCGTTGCGCAATGTCCTGCTGCTGGATCGCCGCGGCCGTCTGGTGAGCGCGGCGGAGCCGCCGCCCCAGGCGGCGCCGGATTTTGCGGCAAGCCCGTTTTTTGCCGCGCATCTGGCGCGGAACGCCGCGCCGCTGTTCGTCGGCCTGAACGCGGGGGATCAAGCGGCCGGCCGCTCGCTGATCCTCAGCCGGCCGCTCTACCGCGACGGCCGCTTCGACGGGGTGATCGCCGCCGAAATGCCGATTGCCACCTTCGCCGAAATCCTGCAGACGGCGGTCCGCGGAACCGCCGACGAGGCCAGCCTTCTGCTCGCTCGCGGCGCCCTGGTCGCGGCCCTACCGCCCCGGCCCGACCGGATCGGGCAGGTTCCGGAATTCGCCCGATCCTTTCTGAAGGTGCTCGCAGATCCCAGGGCGCACTCGGTTCTCGCCGCATCCAAAGGCGAGGGACAATGGAAATTGCGCGAACTGCGCAAGCTCGCCGACTTCCCGCTGATTGTCGCGGTGTCCTGCGGCCGCGCCCGGGTCCTGCAGCGGTGGAGCGATGCGCGCCTCAGACTGCTCGCCGGGTTCGGCGTGTTCGCCGCCACCGCGATCGTGCTGTCCTGGCTGATCATCGGCACCCTGAACCGCGGCGAGCGCGCCACCCTCGACCTGCGGCGCAGCGAGGCGCGGTCCAAGCGTCAGAATGCGCTGTTGCAGAGCACCCTGGAGAGCATGACCGAAGGGCTCAGCGTGTTCAACCGCCAGGGGAGGCTGGTGGCATGGAACCGGCGGTTTTGCGAACTCCTGGATCTGCCCAAGCTGGTGCTCGGGATGCGCCTCGGCGACATCCTGATGCGGCAGGCGATGCGCGGCGATTTCGGCGAGGTCGTGCCCGCGGTCGAAGTGGCGAGGCGCGTCGAAGAATTCTATCGGGATGTGCCGCAGATCAAGGATCGCGTCACCGCCGCCGGACGGGTTTTGCAGATCCGCCGCAGCGCAATGCCGGACGGCGCGGTGCTGAGCATGTACTCGGACATTACCGATCTCAGGAATTCGGAAAGGAAGCTCATCGAAGCCCGCCGCCAGGCGGAACTGGCCAATCACGCCAAAAGCGAGTTCCTCGCCAATATGAGCCACGAGCTGCGCACCCCGTTGAACGCGGTAATCGGCTTTTCCGAGGTCATCAGCAATCAGATTTTCGGACCGCTGAGAAATCCCAAATACCTGGAATACCTGAAGGATATTCACAGCAGCAGCCTTCACTTATTGTCGATCATCAACGACGTGCTCGACATGTCCAAGATCGAGGCCGGAAAGCTCGACCTGTTGCGGCAGAAGTTGCGCCTGCAGAGCATCGCCGCCGCCAGTCTGCGCCTGTTGCGCGAGCGGGCAAGCAGCCGGAAGCTGACGATCATTCCCGAATTCGCCGCAGAGGACATTGTGATCGAGGGCGACGAGCGCGCCATGAAACAGGTCTTCCTCAATCTTCTGGCCAATGCGATCAAGTTTTCGCACGAGGGTGGCACGATCCGTCTGCGGGTGGCGCGCGAGGGGCGCGCGAGCGCCGTCATCGAGATCGAGGACCAGGGGATCGGCATGACGCCGGAGGAGCAGCAGCGGGCGCTCGAACCGTTCGGCCAGGCCCAGGCGGCGACGACCCGCCACTACGGCGGCACCGGGCTGGGCCTGCCGATCACAAAGGGCCTCATCGAGGCGCATGGAGGCCAATTGACGCTGGAAAGCCGCCCCGGAGCGGGCACGACCGTGCGCCTCGTCCTGCCGACCGCAGAGACCTGGCCGGCGGCTTCGTCCTACCGCTCGGAAGGCGCCGCCGCCGAATAGAAGCCTATAGGGGTGAGGAAAACAGTGGCGGAATGCGCGCCGAGGCTGGGCAAGAATTCGGATTTTCGCTGAATCGACGCCGTATGTCCTTCGAGGCCTCGCTTCGCGAGGCACCTCAGAGCCTACCCCCGCGAAGGCGGGGGATGAGGGCTTTTCTTAATGCCATCAAGAACACGCCTCATGCTGAGGGGCGCCCTTTGGGACGCGTCTCGAAGCACGCACACAGCCGATGCAGCTTTTCCTCGCCGATTCTTGCCCAGCCTCGCCGCATAGTCCGCCGACCTTCCCGTCAGGCCGCTTCCATTTCCGCCGGCCGGTCGATCGGGGGAAACAGCGCCAATCCGGGGAACAAGGCGAGGGTCACGATCGCCAATACGGCAAAGCAGTCGCCGTAGGCGAGAAACGCCGCGGCAGCGGGCGGGTGGGCGGCAAAGCCGGCCCCGTGTGCCGGGAATTCGGTCAGGTAAGAGGCCAGCTTGGTCTGCAGGACCGCGGTCATGGCGGCGACCCCGGTGGCGCTGCCGAGCTGCCGCATGACACTGTAGAGCCCGGCGGCATCCCCCCGCAGCGAGTTGGCGAGCGTCGCAAAGGCGCGCACGGAGAGCGGCGTGAACAGCAGCCCGACGCCGCAGCCCTGCACGGCGCTAGCCACAGCGAGCCAACGCGCGGCGCTCACATGCGCCATGCCGGCGAGCGCCGCCGCCGTCATCGCCAGACCGGTGCTGAGCAGAATGCGGTGATCGACCTTGTCGATCAGCCAAGTCATGCCCAGCATGGTCGCCATGGTCGCGATCCCGCGCGGCGCCATGATCGCGCCGGAGAGGCTCGCATCGTAGCCGAGCGGGCCCTCGCAAAATGCCGGCAGGAACACCATCGTCGCGAACAGGACGGCGCCGATCATGAAATTGTAGCCGAGCGCCGTCACAAAATTGCGGTCCTTGAACGCCGCCAATGCGAACAGGCCGCTCTTCCGCCACAGCATCCGCGCGGCCAGGGCGGCAAGGCTGACGGCAAACACGCCCGCCTCGCCGATCAATTCGGGCGAGCCGAGCGGGGTGCGGCCGACGCCGCGCTGGAGAAGGAGCTGCAGGCTGGCGATCCCCACGACGAGCAGCAAGACGCCAAACAGGTCGCTCGCCTCGGCGCCCTCCGCCTCGGCTTCGGCCGGAAGCCACCGCAACCCGATCGCCGCGACCGCTCCCAACGGAAGATTAATCAGAAAGATCCAGCGCCACGAGGCGAGATCGGTGATGACGCCGCCCAACAGCGGCCCCAGGACCGGACCGGCCATGACCGTCGCGCCCCACCAGGCCAATATGCGCCCGTGCTGCCGCTGCGGATAAAGGTCGAGGAGGCTCGCCTGCGCCAGCGGCAACAAGATCCCGCCGGCCGCTCCCTGCAACAGCCGGGCAAGGATCAGCGCGGTCGGCGAGGCGGCGACGGCGCACAACAGCGAGGCGAGGACAAACAGAGCCATCGCCCCGGCCAGGAGAGCGGCCGGTCCGTGGCGGCGGCGCAGCGCGCCGGTCAACAGGGAGGTCACGGCGGCGGCGCACAGATAGCTGGTCATGACCCAGGAGCCCAGCTCGATGCCGTCGCCGAGGCTCTTCTCCAATTCCGGCAGAGCGACATTGACGATTGTGGCGTCGAATGCCTGCATCGCCGTCGCCAGCATCAGGGAGAGCGTGGCCAGCCTCCGGCCCGGGCCCTGTGGCATGCCGCGGTATGAACCTCCCTGTGCTCCTGCCGCGAACCGGGATTAGGGCGCCGGAGAGCGGACGGTACCTATCGTCCCAGGTCGAATTTAGCGGAAGGAGGTAAACGATTTTCGCGGGCTCGGCAATGCCATCCGGTAACGTCGTGTCGGGCCTCGCCGCCGCTCCTGTGCGTCCCGCACGAGGCGGGAGCGGGATATACTGCCGGGCGAGCGAATGCCGCCGACTTCGCGGCACGATGAGGGCCAAGACCGGCTCCAAGTACGAGCCCGATCCGTGACATTTACCGTTTGTTAAATCCAGTGGAGCACGCTAGGCTTACCTAAAACGGGGTGCGATCAGGCTCGTGATCGCGACGCTGTGGGAGGTTCCCGTGAAGTGCGTGACGATGTTGGCGACTTCGGAGGGCCAGTGGGTATTCGAGGACAGCCCGGAATTTCGCGCCGCCCTGGGCGATCCTGATCCCAATCCCGATTACGATGCGGCTCTGTTCGCGGTCAAGAATCTCGGCTTTATCAGACTGGAGATGCCGAGCCGGTCGGTCATCGAGCTGGAACTGCACCCGCAGAACGTAACCCTGCCCGCGCTGCTCGCAGTCCAGGAGCAGCTTCAGTCGTCGCGAATCAACCTGTTCCGCATCCGGTATTTCGATACGGCCTGGCGCTCGGAGCTCGCCTTTTCGGCCGAGCGTGCCATGGCGCGGCTCGCCGAATTGTGCGCTCCCGCTCTGACCGTCCCGTCGAGCGAGCGGTTCGTTACCGAACCGATCGATTTTGCACTCATGTATAAGGAACCCGGTAATCCCTTTCGCCCATTGATCCAGAAGTGGAGGATGGCTTTCGGCTGTTTCGATGCCAGCGTGATCTCGTTTGCGATCCACCACAATTTGCTGTCGCGCATGATGGTCATCGGCCTCTCGCCGAAAGCAACGGACCCCGTGTTCCGGTTTATTGGTGACGGTTTCCCGTGGACCAATGATGATTACAAAATTTCAGCGATAGGCAGCAAAATAGAAGACCAACCCGACAAGGAATACGGAAACTGGGTTTCCGAATTTTATAAATTCACGGCCCGTTCCGGCCAGCCCCTATGCGATCGCGTGACAGCGGCGATTGCGGGGTGGCGCGGAACGGGCAACACTCAGGTGACCCGCTACGAAAGGCTGCTGCTGCCCTGGAAAACGCCGTCGGCCGAGACCCTGGTCACGCTGTTCTCTCTGCCGCTTGGGAACCGGCTGACGCCGGCGGAACCCCGCGTCCACTCCGCCAGGCAATTGGTGAAATCGTCATAGGCTTCGCGCGCCCCAACACTGACCAGAACGACTTCGAGATCGCCCCAGGGCGAGGCGGGATAGCGGATGCTGTAACTGGAATGCTTGTAACCGTAGCCGGCGGCGACGCCTTTGTCGACCAGAATCGGGGCCACAAATGACACGCCCCAATCAACCGGCCAGCGGGCGATGGCATAGGCTCGTCCGAGCCGCGGAATGATCCGCATAAGCTGCCGACCGCGATAATCCGGGCGAACCCAGCCCGACCCGCCGTAAAAAACCACCCCCGTAATGGCCTTGGCATCCGCGGCGGTCACCAGGCATTGCCGATCTCTCTCCTGGCCGGCATAAAACATCTCATGAGCTTCCTGCTCAAGATTCGTCTTTGGCCAGTAATAAACCCGTCCAGCTTGGGTAATGACGATCTCACCGCGCTCGTCTTCTCCAGATATCCAATAAGAATTTTCAGGTAACAAATCTGAATATTCAGGATTAAACATGTTCACCAGGCGAAACCAGTCACCATGATCGACCCGCTGCTTGTTCACATAAAGTAGCTCGCCGAAATCGTAGCGCAGCCGCAGGCGAACACCCGACCGGCGAGCCAGCTTGTCGCCTTCGAGCACAAAGCGCGACAGCAGCGGGGCAGGGCCGTGCTTGATCGTCAGCGCGTCCGGCAGACGAAGGTTGTTTTCCGGAACAATGTTTGGGTATATCAGCGTCATGGAACCTCCCCGGGCATGTAAGCATCCAGTCATCACCGGCCGGCCCTCCGGACACGGAGGAAAACGGGTTAACAATTTATTAATAGGCTGTCAACACGTATTATGAAAATGCGAACAAAATCGCAGCAGATTAGATGTTTATTTTATCTATACTTTGTCAAGTCAGACTTCAAGTGTCGCCTCAGAGCAACGCCCGGAAGCAAGGATCAATTTAGAGGCCGACAAGGCGTACAACGCCCGCGACCGGGCAGGTCGAGGCGGATGATATAAATGCCGTTAAAATTGTCGAGATTGATTGTATACGTTAACTCTCTTCCCGACCGGCCGAACCGGCGTGCGGGGCGTCCCGCGCTCCGACGGGCACGCCGAAGCGGTGCGCCCCCGGGGCCAACGAGGCGGCCGGCCGAGCGGTAAAACGCGACTCGCTTTCTGCCTGCGGAGCGCGGAGCCGTGCCCCGAGGGCCGGCGCCGCACCGGTCATCACCGAATCTCCGCGTAACGGCGAGGAGCGACGGTCCTGATCTCTTTGCGAGTGAGAATCTCTGCTCGCATTGCACTCAGGAGCGTTTTTCTCCCGATAAAAACGAGAAAATGAGGCACAAGTCGGTTTCCTCGGGATTTAACACGCGCAGGTTGGAACCGATCTGCCGACATGACTGTTTTGTTGCGTGCGGGTCGGACATCAGAGCTTTCCTCCGGGCGGATGGCGGGATTGCCGAGCCCGGAGCGCCCTGTTGCCCCGCTACGGCAGCGTTCCCGCCATGGTGTCCGTCCGTTCGGCCCGCGCAGCATGGCGGAGAGCCACCGGGTCGCATCCGCGATCCGGGCAGTAGGAGGAACTTGACATGGCAGTCTTCTTCGAAGGAGGAGGCAAGAGCCTTGCCGCCGAAACCGAGCCATTCGGTCTGTTGACCGAAGGGGCGGCGGGGATCGCCGTCATCGTATTGGCGATCATCGGCCTCTCGCAGACCGCTCCGGGCATGCTCGGCGCGATCTCGACGATCATTATCGGCTGCGCCCTATTGGTCCAAGGCTTCAACACCGCGGCCGAATATTCGCGCGCGATCGGCGGCCGGAGGGTGGAAACGGTTGGCGCGACTGCGGCTACGGCTGCAGCCATCCCGGCCGCCGATGCCGCCATTGCGGCTCAGGCCAAGGACATCGGCGGCGATGTGATGATCAATTTCGCCGCCGGCATCTCCGGCATCGTGCTGGGGATCCTCGGGGTTCTCGGGATCCATACCGGATACCTGATCCCGGCGGCGGTGATCGTCTTCGGAGCCGATCTGCTGCTGATCGGCGCGCTCAGCATCGCGCGCGGCCCGATGCCGGTTGAAAGCCGCAGCGCCGGCGAGGCCTTTGCGATGGCGGCGGGCTCGGCCGGGGCGAACGGCATCGAGATCGCGGTCGGCGTCGCCGCGATCATCCTCGGCATTCTCGGCATCGTCCTGATCTACACGACCTGGGTCTTGGCCCTCGTCGCTCTGCTCGCGATCGGCGCGGCCCTGCTGATCGTCAGCGCCAGCTTCAGCGGCGCCGTCATGCGGCTGTTCCTGGCAGCCGAGTAAGCGCCAGGAAACAAAGACCAGTGCCGACAGGAAGCGCCGGGGCTGCGGCTCCGGCGCTTCCTTTTGCCGTGCCGGCGCGAGAACGAGCGCTTGTCTCGCGCGCCGCGCCGTAGCATTGATGCTCCTTCCTGCGAGCGGGCCGGAGAGGGCGGCGATGCGGAGCCTGTGGTCGGATCGGGAAGCCGAGCGGATGGTCGAGCGCTATGCCGCCGAGGGCGTCGGGCGCGACCTCGCCTTGCGCGTCTATACTTCGCGGCTATTGGGCGGCGACCCGAAGCTTGTATTGCACGGCGGCGGCAACACCTCGGTCAAGACCGTCCTCGCCGACCTCAATGGCGAGGAGGTCGAGGCGTTGTGCGTCAAGGGCAGCGGCTGGGATATGGCCGACATCGAGCCGGCCGGCCTGCCTGCCGTGAGGCTCGCGCCGCTGCGCCGATTGCGCGGGCGGACGGCCCTGTCGGACGAGGACATGGTCCGCCTGCAGCGCGCCAATCTGCTGGATCCCGGCGCGCCCAACCCGTCGGTCGAAACCTTGTTGCACGCCTTTCTGCCGCACAAATACGTCGACCACACCCATGCGACCGCAGTGTTGAGCCTGGCCGATCAGGACGACGCGGCCAAGCGCTGCGCCGATCTCTATGGCGGGCAGATGGGCATCGTGCCCTACATCATGCCGGGATTTCTGTTGGCCAAGAAGGCGGCCGAAGTCTTCGAGGCCGATCCGGACGTCGCCGGCCTTGTATTGGTAAAGCACGGCGTCTTTACCTTCGGCGGCAGCGCCGGGGAGGCCTATGAGCGGATGGTCGCCGCGGTCAGCCGGGCCGAAGACTCCCTCGCGCGCGGCCGCAACAGCGTGTTTGTGCCGGCTGCGCCGCCGGCCGCTGTGGCCGAAGTCGCGGCGGTCGCGCCGATCCTGCGCGGCGCCTGCGCGATCCCCGACCCCGATTGCGGCGGCAACGAAAAGCGCTTCATCCTCGATTTCCGCACCGGCCCCGAAATTCTCGCCTATGTCGGCGGGGCCGAACTCTCCCGCTACGGCCGCGCCGGGGTCGTCACCCCCGATCACACGATCCGCATCAAGAATTACCCGCTGATCGTGCCGCCCCCCGAAAAGGACGGGCTTGCCGCGTGGAAGGGCGCGGTCCAGCGGGCGGTCGCGGCCTTCGTCGCCGAATACCGCGCCTATTTCGCCCGCCACAACCCGAAGGCGGCGCCCAAGCGCGAACTCGATCCGATGCCGCGCGTAATCCTGGTGCCGGGGCTCGGGCTCTTTGGTCTGGGGCGCAGCGCCAAGGACGCGCGCATCGCCGCCGACCTCGCCGAGGCGACGGTCGCGACGGTGACCGGGGCCGAATCCGTCGGCCGTTTCGAGTCGCTCCCCGAGGCCGATCTGTTCGACATCGAATACTGGTCTCTCGAACAGGCCAAGCTCGGCCGCGGCGCGGAACCGCCGCTGTTGGGCCAGGTCGCGGTCGTCACCGGCGGCGCCGGCACGATCGGAGCGGCGACCGCCCGGGCGATGAGCCGCGCCGGCGCCGCCATCGCCCTCCTCGACGTCGACGGCGAGGCGGTGCAGCAGGCGGCCAAGGCGCTCCCGGGCCCGGCTCTGGGGCTGCACTGCGATGTGACCGACAGGGCAGCGGTGGCGCGCGCCTTTGACCGGATCGCCGCGCAGTGGGGCGGGGTCGACATCGTCGTGTCCAATGCCGGCAGGGCCCTGCAGGGCCGCATCGGCGAGGTTGCCGACGACGTATTGCGGCAGAGCTTTGAGATCAATTTCTTTGCCCATCAGAATGTCGCCAGCGCCGCGGTCGCGATCATGCGGGCCCAGGGCACCGGCGGCTGCCTGTTGTTCAACGTATCGAAACAGGCGGTCAACCCGGGCCGCGATTTCGGGCCCTACGGCCTGCCCAAAGCGGCGACGCTGTCTCTCGTGCGCCAATACGCGCTCGATTACGGCGATGACGGCATCCGCGCCAATGCCGTCAATGCCGACCGCATCCGCAGCGGGCTGTTGACGCCGGACCTGATCGCCGCCCGGGCCAGGGCGCGCGGCCTCGACGAAGAGCAGTACCTGAGCGGCAATCTGCTCCGCCGCGAGGTCCGGGCCGAGGACGTGGCGGAAGCCTTCCTGTTTCACGCGCTGGCGCGCAAGACCACCGCCGACGTCATCACCGTCGACGGCGGCAACATCGCCGCAGCCCTGCGCTGAAAGCGGCGGCTACAAACCGCTTTTCCGTTCCCGGCGAGGTTTTTAGACTGCCCCCCGGAACGATCGGCCATTTCCGGGGTTCGACCGCAGGGCTCGCGCGCCGGAGACGCCGCACGTCCCGACCGGATGAACGGCAGGGGGAGCAAGCTCCGATGCGGTTTCTTGGCGTCCATCCCGGTCCGCTCCTCTATTCGAGAATCTTTCTGCGGCTCGAACCCCTGGGGCTCGAACTGGTCGCCGCAGCAGCGCGCCGGGCCGGACACGAGGTCCGCCTGATCGATCTGCAGGTCGAGAGCCACCGGGCCTATTTCCGCATGGTCGACGACTGGCGGCCCGACCTCGTCGCCTTCTCCTGCAATTATCTGGCCAACGTGCCTGAGATCGTCGATCTTGCCAAGGCGACCCGGGCCCGCCATCCGGCGACCCGGATCTCCGTCGGCGGGCACAGCGCCTCCTTTACCGCGAATGCGATCCTCGATCACGGCGCGGGCGCCATCGACTGCGTCCTCAAGGGCGAGGGCGAGGCGGTCATGCCGCTGTTATTGCAGGCGATCGAGAGGGGCGGCGATCTCGCCGCGGTGCCGGGAGCCGTCACCGCCGCGGGCGAGGGGCCGCCGCCGCATTTTGTCCATTCGCTCGACGAATTGCGGCCGGCGCGCGACCTGTTGCGCCACCGCCGCAAATACTTCCTCGGTCACCTCGACCCCTGCGCCTCGATCGAGTTCTCGCGCGGCTGCCCGTGGGACTGCACGTTCTGCAGCGCCTGGACCTTCTACGGCCGCAGCTACCGCGCCCTCAGCACCGAGCGGATCCTCGAAGACCTGCGCGCGATCCGCGAGCCCGGCGTGTTCATCGTCGACGACGTCGCCTTTCTGCAGGAAGAGCGCGCCATGGCGCTGGGCGAGGCGATCGCCCGCGCCGGCATCCGCAAGAATTATTACCTCGAAACCCGCGGCGACGTCTTGCTGCGCCACAAGGAGGTATTCCGTTTCTGGAAGAGCCTCGGCCTCGATTACATGTTCCTCGGCCTCGAAGCGATCGACGAGGAGGGTCTGCGCGCCTATCGCAAGCGGGTCTCGCTCGACCGCAATTTCGAGGCGCTCGAATTCGCCCGCTCGCTCGGCATGACCGTGGCGATCAACCTGATCGCCGATCCCGATTGGGACCGCGAGCGCTTCCGCGTCGTGCGCGAATGGGGGGCCGAACTCCCTGAAATCGTCAATCTGAGCGTCAATACTCCTTATCCCGGCACCGAGAGCTGGGTCACCGAGCACAGACGGCTCGCCACCCGCGACTACCGGCTGTTCGACATCCAGCATACCGTATTGCCGACTCGCCTGCCGCTCGCCGAATTCTACCAGGAGCTGGTGACGACGCAGCGCGCCCTCTACGCCAAACACCTCGGCTGGCGCACCCTGCGCGATGTCTCGGGTCTGATCGCCAGAGGGGCAATGCGCGGTCAGTTCAATTTCATCAGGAGCCTGTTTCTGTTGAACCGCGTGTTCCGGCCGGAATTGCTGCTTGCCGATCACAGCGCTCCGGTCACTTACGAGGTACCGCTGCCGCCGCCGCAAGATCCCGGGCGGCGCACCGCGCGCACCGCCCTCTACATCCACCCGCCGCGCGGGCGCAAAGGCCGCGCCATCGACGCCGCCACCGAGCGCTTTGTCGAAGAGACCCGAACGGGAACGAGCCTCTGACCAAAAGCCCCTCGCCGCAACCCTCTCCCCGCATTGCGGGGAGAGGGAGGGACCCGCGCAGCGAGAGGGTGAGGGGCTTGCTGCCGCTTGCCAGGCGGGCGGCGGGTTGCGATGCTGGCGCGGCTCATAAGAGAGGCGCTCCATGCCCGAATTTGCCACCGTCACCGTTGCGCGCGTCCGGGAATGGCTCGCCGAGGGCGGCGAGATCGCCTTTCTCGACGTCCGCGAAGAGGGTCAGCACGGCGCCGGGCATCCGCTGCTTGCCGTCAATGCGCCCTATAGCCGGCTCGAAGCCGTGGCCCCGTTGTTGGTGCCGCGGCGCTCGTGCCGGGTCGTATTGATCGACGACGGCGACGGGGTCGCGGAGAAGGCGGCGCGCCGGCTCGCGGGGCTCGGCTATCGCGATCTCCACGCGCTCGGCGGCGGGGTTGCGGCCTGGGCGGCGGCCGGGCACGCGCTGTTTCCGAGCAGCAATGTCCCGGGCAAGGCGTTTGGCGAGATTGTCGAGCACGCCTTCGGCACGCCGGCGATCTCGGCCGCCGAACTCGACCGGCTGCGGCGTTCGGGCGCCGCGGTCACCGTGCTCGACAGCCGCCCGATCGAGGAATATGCGCGCTTTCACGTGCCCGGCGCGATCCCGTGCCCGGGGGCCGAGCTGGTCCACCGCTTTGCCGATCTGGTGCCCGAAGCCGACAATTTTGTCGTCGTCTCCTGCGCCGGGCGCACGCGCGGGATCATCGGCGCGCAATCCTTGATCAATGCCGGGGTTCCAAACCGCGTCGCGGTGCTCGCTGGCGGCACCCAGGGGTGGCGGCTGGCCGGGCTCGACCTCGAACAGGGGCTCAGAAGCCCGCCGCGCCCGGTCAGCGCCGCCGCCGCCGAAGCGGGGCGGCGGCGCGCCGCCG
>DATFCQ010000131.1:0-18595 GCA_035252905.1 Allostellaceae bacterium
TCCGCCGCAGATCCTCCGGCGGCGTCTTGCCATGCGGCCTGACCTGCTCGATCAGCGGTTCCCAAACTGCCCATGCTGCGTCGGTGAAAACCTGGTATCCATGTTCCTCTGTCATGCCCAGAATATGGGCATAGATCTCAAGCTCTAACAGGTCCTAGGCTTTCCCCGCGAATCAATGCTGTGGGCTGAAGGCGCCATGGGACAGGAGGCGATGGGATTTGGTCTTTCAATGTTATATCTGATCGCCATATGGGCGGCACTGCTTGTAGCGCTTGTCGTCTTCGCGACCGGGCGGCCGGGCAAGGGCGGGGCGCTGACGCTCGCGTACTTTCTCGGCTTGTCGCTGATCTACGTGCCGGGGGTGCTGCCGTTTCTCGGTTCGGGAGTAGGTCTATCAGACCGGGATCAAACCCAGCTCGGCTTCGAAATGACGATCCTCGGTATGGCCGCTTTTGTCGCCGGCGCTGTCCTGGCGCGCTGCATCGATCGGCGACGCGCTGCTGCGAAGGGCGCGCCGCCACGCCGGCGGGCGCAAGCGTTCAACCGCCTGGGTTGGCGCGCGCTTGCTCTCGGCGTTGTCGCTTATTTCATGATGCTCCCGCTGTCCTTCAAAGTGCCTTCGCTGACTTCTATTGTCGCGCCCTTGGCGACATTGCTGATTCTGGGATTATGGCTTGCTCTCTATGGCGCCGCTGTAGCAGCCGATCGGCGCCGCATGCTGGCAATATTCGCTCTGCTTCCATTGTTGCCTCTGGCGACCTTGGTCACTGGCGGCTTCCTCGGCTTTGGCGTATATTGGGTTTTGAGCATTCTTGCTTTCTTTTTTGTAATCACTCGGCGGCGCATCTGGTTCTATATCACCGCTCTGCCATTGGCATTTCTGGGCCTCTCGCTCTTCGTCACCTATATGGGTCAACGCGTGGGGATTCGGGAAGTCGTCTGGCATGAGCAAGCAGGCTTGTTCGACCGCCTTGACCGGGCCTCGTCGATCATTACGAAATTCGAACTTCTCGATTTGACTTCGCACGCACAGATTGCTGCTCTGAACGATCGGCTCAACCAGAATGCATTTGTCGGAATGGCCGTCATGCGGCACAATTCTGGATGGTCCGATTTCGCTTATGGCGCCACAGTACCGCTGTGGGCGCTGATCCCGCGTGCGGTCTGGCCCGGCAAGCCGGCCGTCGGGGGCAGCGGCAACATCGTCAGCGATTTCACAGGCATCCGCTTCGCTGCAGGCACGAGCATCGGTGTGGGCCAAGTCTTTGAGTTCTACGTTAATTTTGGCGTTCCGGGCGTGATGATCGGTTTTTTGAGCCTTGGCTATCTGTTGATGTGGCTCGACCAGGGCATCATGCGCGCGCTTGCCGCGGACGATATGCGCGGGCTCCTGTTGCGGGCGATGCCGGGTCTTATGCTGCTACAGCCCGGCGGGAGCCTGCTCGAAATCATTGTGGGGTGTGTTGCCGCCTATATCGCTGCGCATCTGGTCGTCTGGCTGAAGTTCCTCGCCATTCCGTCGACGGTGCGGCCATCCCGGCAAATGGCTGGACTGAGGAGGCCTTGACCGGCCCCGCTCGCGCTGTGCGTGCTGTAGCGGAGCTTGGCACGGTTTATGAAAAGCCCTCTTGTAGCGTGCTACCGTTATGCGATGCACTCGCGGGCGCCGATAGTGATGTGATGGAGGGGCAGGCAGCCGGCGAGCCAGCGCCTCTGCCGCCCGGCGCATGGCGTGTTGGCCTGGCCGGCTCTCTCTATTGCTGTGGCGGCGAGTTAAAAAGCCGCATTCCGAAATAGCAAGCCAAATTCCCTCACGGGGAAAACGCTCACGATCGAGTTGCAGACTGACATGCAGCTGTTCAATACTTTGAATTTCATTGTGAATCATCCGATCAATCGTCAAAAGTCGTCTACGGCGATTGGCCGATTTTTACGTTGGCAATTGGCAAGTCGATTAAGTTCCGAAATATCATTTGAATGGATCGATGGTGCTGTTCTCATAGTCAGACGAGGGATGCGCGGGGCAACTGGTAATATCTACTGCGGACTTCATGAGTTCGTCGAGATGTCGTTCCTCCTCCATCTTCTCCGTCCCGGTGACTTGTTGGTCGATGTGGGTGCGAATATCGGGAGTTATACGATCCTGGCGACGAAGGTGTGTCACGCAAACGCAGTCGCCTTTGAACCGGATCCGGATGCTGCCAAGACATTGCGTCGCAATATTCTCGTGAACGGGGTCGGTCATTTGACCGAGGTTCACGAGGTGGCGCTCGGTTCATTTGACGGTGAAGTGGCCCTCACTCTTGGGCTCGACACAATGAACCACGTCACGGCGCCCGGTAATCAGCTAGCACGCACCGTTCCCTTGAAATGTCTTGATGACTTCAGCGGAGCCGCTCATCCGACAATGATCAAATTGGATGTCGAGGGTTTCGAGGAGGAGGTTCTCAAAGGTGCCTCCCGCGTGTTGGGATCCCCCGAGCTCCTTGCCGTTCAGTCGGAGCTTCTCACCCCTTTCATTGAGAAGACTTTGGGGGCGTTTGGCTTCGAGCCGATATTCTACGAGCCGTTCGAGAGAAGGCTGAGCCGGTCGTCGTTCGGTTACAAGATGTCGAACACTCTTTTCCTTAGAGACGAGCAGGCGGTGGCTGAGCGCGTTATTGCCGCGCCCGCCCGCGACATCTTTGGAAAGCGCATATAGCTTCTTCAAGAGACGCTGTTGCAACCCGGCAGGAGCCTGCTCAATATCCTGGTGGGATGTGCATTGCTACTGGCCAAGATTCTTCGCCATCCCATCGGCAGCGTGATCAAACCCGTAGGGAGCCTGAGGTCTTGACCAACCGGCTTCGTGCCGCTCATGTCATAGCGGGACTTGACCCCGCTTACGGCGGGCCTTCCTACAGCGTGCCGCGCCTGTGCGAGGCGCTTGCATCGGTCGGGGTGGAAACAATGCTGCTCTCGGTCGCGGAGCCAGAGAGTGGCCCTTATTATGCACGCCACAAGGGCTATCGCGATTGCCGCTTCGCCTGGGACTACGTACATATTCCGATCCTGCGCCGCCTGCGCAGTTCACGAGCGTTGTCGAGCGCGCTCTACGACGTCGCGCCAACCGCGGACGTGATCCACAGCCATGGGCTGTGGCTGATGCCGAACATCGGCGCCGGAAGAGCCGCGGCAGGTGGGGTAACGCCCCTCGTCGTTTCGCCGCGCGGCATGTTGGCCCCGGTCGCGCTCGCGTTTTCGCGCTGGAAGAAGCGAGCCTTCTGGGCGCTGCTTCAGGGGCCGGTGATCCGTAATGCGGCCTGCATTCACGCCACCAGCGAGCAGGAATACGAAGAGATCCGCGGTGTCGGCCTGACCAATCCCGTCGCGATCATCCCCAACGGGATCGACTTACCCGGAATAACCGCTCCGCCCGCTGCGAGGCCCGCGGCCGAGCGTGTCGTGCTGTCGCTCGGGCGCATCCACCCGAAAAAGGGCCTCGCTCGCCTGGTTCATGCCTGGTCGAAAGTCGAGGCCGGGTATCCCGGTTGGCGGCTCAGGATCGTTGGACCGGCTGAGCTGGGGCATGACGACGAGCTGCGCGCGCTGGCGGCATCGCTTGGCCTCGCCCGTATATCTATCGAAGGCCCGATATACGGCGAGGCGAAAACCGCTGCCTACCGGGACGCGGATATTTTTGTCCTCCCGACTTTGAACGAGAATTTCGGTCTGACGGTCGCGGAGGCGCTCGCTGCCGAAACGCCGGTGATCTCGACCAAAGGCGCGCCCTGGAGCGGGCTCGAGCGCGAGGGCTGCGGCTGGTGGATCGATCACGGGGCCGAACCGCTCGCTGCGGTCTTGGCGCATGCGATGGCATTGCCGCGTGACGTATTGAAGGCGATGGGTCATAAAGGCCGCAGATGGGTGGCGCGGGATTTTTCCTGGGATTGCGTCGCCCGCGATATGCTCTGCGTGTATCTTTGGCTCACCCGCGACGCGGAGCCGCCGCCTACGATCCGGTTCGGCTAACACCCTGGCCACGCTTTCCGATCACCGTCCACCGGCTCCACGCCGCATGGATTCCGGGAGTAGAAGGCAATAGCGCGGGCAGGAACACCTCTGATAAAGGACGACAGCGATGGTTTATATCGAATCCAAACAATCATTTCCGTGCCTTTATCAGACCACGGATTTTGATGGGCAGAAAATCGAGATTCCTGTTGCTGAGGAGGATGACAATCGATACTTTGTTCTCGATCAGGCGGAAGAAATCCGTAAATACTACTCTGAAAATGGCTACGTCGTCCTGCGCGGCTTGCTGCCGCGGGACCTGTGCGATCGTGCCAACGCCTCGTTTGCAGCCGAGATCAAACCCTTCAAGGGCTACATCTACCGGCAGGCGAGCGGCAATCCCGAGCGGCATGTATTTACCAACGAAGGATTTATGTTGAACCCGCTTCTCAACGTCCAGAGCCTCGACGGCCGCCATTTCGCCGGCTTCCGTCGGATCGGGCTCGATCTCTTGACCCATCCTCATATGCAGCGCGCGGTCGCGACGGTTCTGGGCGAGCCCGGCAAGCTCGTGCAGAGCATGTATTTCGAGGGCAACCCGGTGACTTGGCCGCATCAAGACACCTACTACCTCGATGCCGAGGAAATCGGCCGCATGACGGCCGCGTGGGTGGCGACCGAGGATATCGCGGCGGGCGCCGGACGGTTCTTCGTCTACCCCAAGAGCCATCTGATCGACATGGCGAAAAACGGCGGAAACTTCGATATCGCCTTTCATCATGACCGCTATAAGGAGCTCGTGAAGCGAGTAATCCGTGAGCAGGAGCTTGTCTGCCGGGCGCCAGCGTTGTGCAAAGGCGATGTACTCTTCTGGACAGCCAAAACGATCCACGGCAGCCTCTGCACGACGGAGCCGGGGTGTTCCCGACGCTCCTTTACCGCCCACTTCATCCCGGATCGGAGCCGCCTGTTGCAATTTCAGACCCGCGTCAGGCCGCTCAAGACCGAGCTCGTCAACGGCATGCAAGTGCACCGCCCGAAGGATCTTTCGAAAGCGGCCAACCGGGTGGTCTTTTTCGTCGAGACCCGCTTCCCGCGGACTTTCCAGATGACGAAACGAGCGGCCATCAAGCTTGTCACGCACTGATATCAGGCGCTCTCCAGGTTTGACATATACTTCTTTGATTGGCCCAGGGCGACAGCCAGCGATGCAGCAAGCGGTGTCGGGTCCCCCTTCCCCATCAACTGACAGGCAGGTTGGTTGGCTTGCGGAGGGAGAGGGACGGGTCGCCCCTCACCCCATTGATCGGGTGAAGGAAACATGCCTTGCCGGCTCCGATCGGGCCGCGCACCTAGTCGTGCCAAAAAAGCAATCTTATGTTGACGAAGCGGCATTGATGTGGTAGTTTTCTGCAAGCTGGAATCAGCAGGCGGGTTGCCGCTGAAGGGTGGGCATCTCCTGTTTTTCACCTGCAAAAACAGGCGGAACAGGTGGCTTGCCCCCGCACCGCTGATCCGGCCCTCCTGCGCGGCAACGAACCGTGCGGCCAATCCGCGGGCTATCGCGCCCCAAAGGGCATCGGCGGTCCTCGAGCGCAGTGCCGCAGCGCCCCGTACGCAGAACGAAAGGCACCGAGCCGCGATAGCGGGACGGCCCGCTCGCGCCGATGGGCTGCAGCGTACTTCGGCTCCGCCCGATGGCGACCGATGTTCGCGCGAAATGCGGCTCACCCGGACAGGTTGCAAGTAGTTTCCATCAAAACATCGTACTGATATCACCATGATCATCCTCGGTATTAATGCCTTCCACGGCGATTCGTCGGCTGCCCTGGTGAAGGACGGCGTGCTGGCGGCAGCGGCGGAAGAAGAGCGCTTTCGGCGCGTCAAGCATTGGGCGGGGTTTCCCTCGCAATCGATCGCCTACTGCCTGGGTGAAGCGGGCTTGCGCCTCGGCGACGTCGACCATATCGCGGTCAATCTGGACGGCCGCGCCCATAGAATGCGGAAAGTCGGCTATCTCATCAGCCATTCTCCTAATATGAAGTTGGTGCTTGCGCGCCTTAGAAATCGCCGCAGGCGGCAGCAGATGCCCAAGCTTCTCACCGAGGCCTTTCCCGGTGACAGCTTTCGCGGCACATTTCACAATATCGAGCATCATCTCGCGCATCTCTCTTCGGCCTTTCATGTCTCGCCGTTCAAGGAAGCGGTCGTCGTCTCGGTCGATGGTTTCGGCGACTTTGCCAGCGCGGCGTGGGGCGTCGGGCGGGGGAACGACATCGAGATCGCGGGCCGGGTCCACTTTCCGCATTCGCTCGGCATATTCTACGAGGCGCTCACTCATTATCTGGGCTTTCCCTATTATGGGGACGAATACAAGGTCATGGGCTTGGCCCCCTATGGAAAACCCTCCTGCCTCGACAAGATGCGCCGGATCGTGCGCCTGATGCCGAATGGAACGTTCCAGCTCGGTCTCGACTATTTTCGGCATCATATTGACGAAATGCCCTACCAATGGGAGAACTGTGCGCCGCAGACGGGCGACCTGTTTTCTCCGGCGCTCGAAGACCTGCTGGGTCCGCGCCGCCGGCCGGAAGATCCGCTCGAGGATCGGCACCGCGACATCGCCCGCTCGGTGCAGGCGATGTACGAGGAGGCGTTCTTTCATCTGATCGGTATGCTGCAAGGGCGGTACGGGCTGACCGACATCGCGCTCGCCGGCGGCTGCGCAATGAACTCCGTTGCCAACGGCAAGATCAGGCGCATGACGCCGTTTCGCCGCGTCTATGTGCAATCCGCTGCCGGAGATGCGGGCGGTGCGGTTGGCGCGGCCTACATGGTGTGGCATCGGCTTGGCGGGGCCCGATCCTTTGTCATGGATCACGCATTCTGGGGCCCACAGTTTTCGGACGCCGAGATTACGCGGCTCCTTGCCGAGCGCCGTGAAGAGATCGTGCGGTCGGGCTGCACGGTCGAGGAAATCCACGACGAGCAGGAGCTATGTCGGCGCGCGTCGGCGGCGATCGCCGATGGCGCCGTCCTCGGCTGGTTTCAGGGGCGGATGGAGTGGGGTCCGCGCGCGCTCGGCAACCGCTCGATCCTGTGCGATCCGCGGCGCGCGGACATGAAGGCCATTCTGAATGCCAAGATCAAAAGGCGGGAATCGTTCCGCCCCTTCGCCCCTTCCGTGCTCGCCGAAGCGGTCGGCGATTGGTTCGAAGAGGACGATTCCGTCCCGTTCATGATGCAGGTCTTCCAGATCCGGGAAGAAAAGCGGGCGCAAATCCCTGCAGTCACGCACGTCGACGGCTCCGGTCGCTTGCAGACCGTCGCCCGTCAGGCCAACCCGCGCTATTATCGCCTAATCGACCGCTTCCGGGATCTGACCGGCGTGCCGATGGTGCTCAATACCTCGTTTAACGAGAACGAACCAGTGGTTTGTCGTCCAGAGGAGGCGCTCGATTGCTTTTTGCGCACGAAGATGGATGCGCTGGTGATCGGCGATACCCTCATGTTGCGCCGATGAGAGGCCGCGGAGCCGCCGAATGCTCGTCCGCATACGCGACTGGCTTCCGGCGGCCCATGTCCTTGGGTAATCCCGGCGATACAGGCTGTGTGAAAACTGGCTGCTCACCATCTCCATTCAGGCTCTTTTCCGTCATTCCCGCGCAAGCGGGGATCCAGGGTCTCAGTCATTTGCTCCTGGCCCTCCGCTTTCGCGGAGATGACGATATTATTGGAGGATAAAGAAGTTTTCATGCAGCCTGGATAATCGGAGGAAACCCGCCACGTAGGCGAAACATGATGGATTTCTCCCCGCTCACCCCATTCTACTGATACGGCCAAAATAAAGTTTCAGGGAATACGCTATAGCGGTAATGACCTTTGACCGTTATAGTGGCTGTTGCCCTAGCAGATCCACCGTTCCCCGAGCAGGTAATCGAATAGGTGGTAGTCGCAAGGGGTCTAACAACGGCCGAGCCCGAAGTCCCCGACGCGGTGAAGTTGCCGCCGGTGCAGGACGTGGCGTTGGTCGAGCTCCAGGAAAGGGTCGACGACTGGCCGGCCTTTACGGATGTAGGATTGGCCGAAAGCGAAGCGGTCGGCGCCGGAGGCGGTGGCGGCGGAGCCGCGACAACGGTTACAGTGGTTGTTGCCGTAATGGACCCGCCGGTCCCCGAACAGGTAATCGAATAGGTGGTGGTTGCGCTGGGCGTCACAACGGCCGAGCCCGAAGTCCCCGATCCGGTGAAGTTGCCGCCGGTGCAGGACGTAGCATTGGTCGAGCTCCAGGACAGGGTCGACGACTGGCCGGCGTTTACGGACGTGGGATTGGCCGAAAGCGAAACCGTCGGCGCCGGAGGCGGTGGCGGCGGAGCTGTGCCGGAACCCGCGGCTTCCAAATGGATGCCGGTAATAGCGGAGTCCACGAATACGCGGTAAAAGCGTACGTCTGTCACGCCGCTTGGCAGCGGCGCAAGCAGGCTCGGCTGCGCTGTGCGAAGCTGCTTAAGCGCTGCGGTTAGAAATGTCGGATCGGCCGTCCCCTGCTCGGGAATTTCTGAGCTCCCCGACCCAGAAGGAGGGTTCGCAGTCGTCTGGCCGTTCAGGAACTCGGTGGTCGCCGCAGGGCTTGAGGTGTTGTTGAAGACGCTCGGCAAATTGCTGACCAATCCAAGGCCTAACACCTGCGCCCCAGAGCCGCTGCCGGTTATACTGACAGCGCCCCATATACTAAGATTAACGAGCGCTGCTGTGCCGCCTTGGAAGTTATTAAATATGATAGTGGGTGAAGGGCTGCCGGACAGATACAACGCCGAGCCTGCATAGCTAAAGGTGCTGGCTCCTGTGATATTGGCGATTTGCGTGCCGCCACCGCCGCCATCGTACCAAACATCCCGTATATCGATATGCGCGCCGTTCGACACTCCATAGCTTATATAATTTCCGGCAGAGACACCGGCGAAGATGTTAGTCGCGCCGCCCAGCCAATTTCCTTGCGTGGCAGATGGTCCCCCCGTTACGTCAATGCTTGTCATGCCAGCGGTTGAATCTGCGTTATGTTGAATATCGTGCAATTCGACATTCGTATTGTCGAGGCCATCAACGAACAGGTTCGTAAGAGACGCCCCAAGATTCGGTTGTTCCATGAAGATGCGACTACCGGCCTGGTCGGCATCATCCACTTCGATGCCATCACCGGACTTGCCATTGCCGCTCACTGAAAAGTCGCGCAGGGTCGCCTTGTTCGGACCCGCAAGCCGGATCACCGGGCCGCTCCCCGTACCGGCCCAGACGAGCCGCGAATAATAGCCGTCGCCGATGATCTGCATATCGCTGTTCGCAGGCACGACGAGCGTCGCGGTGATGTTGTAAGAGCCGGGCTGGATATGCACGACCGGCTTGTCGGTTCCCGAGGCCGCTGCTTCGGTGATTATGTCCTGAATTTGCGCGGCGGCCATGCCGGGCGTGACTTCAAAGATCTGCCGATTATTGTTCGGCGGTGTGCCCGGCAGGGCGGGCATGGTCGGGTTGACCGTGCTTCGAGAAACGACCTGATCGTTGATCTCGTGGCAGTGCCCTGGAGTAGAGCCGGTCTGGATATCCGCTGCCGGAGCTGACGAGGTGCACGGACTAGCAACAGAGCCAGCAGTGAAAGTGTTGTTCATTGAGAATAAATCGGCAGGCGGCCCTGTATACACCCTGGCGACAGGACCGCTTGTCACGGTTGATTGACTACGAATGACATTGTCAAGCAGGACCAACGGCCCAAAATTCCCGACGTCGATCGAGATCGGGTTCGTCGTGTCGAGGATTGTGTTTTCTTCGACGGTGATATTGGCTGGGTTACCCGTACCGTTGTTAGGGCCGATGAATTGATTCGAGTTTATTGAATAATTGTCGCGAAAATTGAAAAGGCCCGTATTGCCGATTGTGATGTCCGATTTAGTTGAATTCTCGAATATACTATTATAAACATGGAAATTTCCTGCGCCTGGATTGTTGGTTATGCCTTCGGAATTGTTCTTGAATAGAGAATACCAGACCCACATATCCAGGGCGTTGAAATTCCCCATTGTGACACCGGCAAAGCTATTATTGATAAATTTGTCACGCAGCATCGAGGTCTCGGCACAACCATACCCGAGGGCGCCGCATTGCAATCCCGCTGCAGCGTTCTCGAACACATCGTCGGCGTACTGGTTGCCCGTATCGAAATAACCCGTCGATCCATCCCAGTTCTGGGCAACAGCTATTCGGGCATTGCTTTGCCCGTTGAGGGTCAGGCGGTCAATGCGCGAATAATCGATACCATTGACATTGAGCATCGTGCCGCCGGAAGCGCCGCCCCAGATGATAACCGTGTTGGAAGGGTCTTGCCCGACAATATTTACAAACTGCTGGGATGATAAATTTAGCGTTTGCGTAATCAAATAAGTGCCGGACGGCAGATAGATGGTCGGGTTTGTAGGGCTGAGGCTGTTGAGTGCCTTCTGCAGCGCTGCCGTGTCGTCGGTGACGCCGTCTCCCGCTGCACCGTAAACAGCCTTTACATTCGTCCAGGTGGTGAACGGCCCCACGAATTCCTCATCTCCCATTGCATGAGCGGCGATGGGCGCGCTTGCCACGGCTGCAGCAAAAATGGCGATACACCAGCCCAGCGAGCGGTCCGACTTTATATATTTTTTTAAATTCCACTTTATTTTTTGAAGTTTTCCAGTCATGAGAATATAGAAGGTGCTCGGGTACATGGAAAATCTCCCTTTTTTGCTCCCTATTTTGGAATTACGGCGATATTGGTTATGACTTTATTAATGAGTATTTTAGAAATGGAAGGCGATAATCGATATTAATGTGGACATTACTGTCTAGGTGCGGCGATACGTGCTACGTTATTCCGCCTTAAACGAGGACGCGCAGGGAAACTAAGTGCCGCCCGTGCCGCTATCCACGGCAATAATCCGCCACAGCGTTCCGCAAAGCCTGTACGCCAGAGTAGCCGAGCGCGGCGGCCGCGGCGGCAAGGCCGCCGTATTCCCGGGCCAGCGCCGAAACGCTTTTGCCGATGCAATTCGGCCGGCCTTGCTGTCCGGCGAAGCGCGCCGGCATTGCCAACTTGAATACCGTGCCGCAGCCGAAGGACCTGTGGCAGCTCGTATCGCCGCCGCTCTCGGCTGTGCCGTAGAGGCTGCCCGACGCGTCCGGGATCAGACCGGCGGAAGGATAGGCCCCGTCGCCGCCGCCCGTGAAATTATACAGCACGGTATGGATCCAGGCGCCGCCTGCTCTCGTCGGCAGCGTCAGCTTGAACACTGTGCCGCAGCCCGTTCTGCCGCGAATCGGACAGCTCGTATTGCCGGCCTCGGCGGTCGTGCCGTAGAGCGCGCCCGAGAGGTCCATGGTCAGACCGGCAACCGGATAGGCCCCGCGGCTGCCATTGAAGCCGCTGTACAATGCGCTCTCGCTCCAGGCGCCGCCCGCTCTCGAAGGCGGCGTCAATTTGAACACCGTGCCCCCGCCAAAGCCGCCCGCCTCGGTCGTGCCATAGAGCGCTCCCGTGCGGTCCATGATTAGACCGGCAACGGGGCCGGCCCCGTTGCCGCCGCCCTTGAAGCAGTACACCACGGTCTCGGTCCATAGGCCGCCCGATTTTGCGGATGGCATCAGCTTGAACACTGTGCCGCAACCGCCGGCATAGGGGCAATTCCCGGCCTGGCTGGTCGTGCCGTAGAGCGCCCCCGTGCGGTCGAAGAGCAGACCGGCCTTGGGAAAGGCCCCGTCGCTGCCGCCCGTGAAACTGTACAATATGGTCTCGGTCCAGGCGCCGCCCGGTCGCGAGGGCGGCGTCAATGTGAATACGACGCCTTTCTTGAAAGCACCGCCGAAAGCGGTCGTGCCGTAAAGCGCGCCCTTGCGGTCGGAGATCAAACCGGCGCGGGGGCCGGCGCCGTCGCCGCCGTTGAAGCTGTGCAACAGGGTCTCGGTCCAAGGCCGGCCCGCCCTCCTCGGCGGCGTCAATCTGAATACCGTGCCGCAACCCGACCCGCCGCCAAGCGGGCAGTTCGCATTGCCGCCTCTTCCGGTCGTACCGTAAAGCGCACCCCTGCGGTCCATGATCAGACCGGCAACGGGGCCGGCTCCGTCGCCGCCGCCGAAGCTGTGCAATACGGTCTCGGTCCAGGGATCGCCCGCCCTCTGCGGCGGCGCCAGCTTGAACACCGTGCCGCAACCCGACCCGCCGCCAAGCGGGCAGTTCGCATTGCCGCCCTCCGCGGTCGTGCCGTAGAGCGCGCCCGCGCGGTCTGAGATTAGACCGGCATTGGGGCTGGCTCCGTCCGGGGGATGTGCGCCGCCGCCCGCGAATTTCCACAGCGTCGTCAGCGTCGCGGCGGCATCGGCCGCGCCCGGCGCCGTCAGGGCGAGAGCCGCAACGAGGGATGCCCCGAACCAATTCCTGATGTTCCGCATAGGCCTTTCCGCGCCTCTCCTCTCGTTTCCGACCGATCAGCGAGGATATCCGGCCGCGGAAAGGCGTTATGCGACGCGAGCGGTTCGATACCAATCGTAAGTCTGGCGGATCCCCTCTGCGAGATCGATCTTCGGGCGCCAGCCGAGAGCCGTCAGCTTCGAGACATCGAGCAATTTGCGCGGGGTTCCGTCCGGTTTGGCCGGATCAAAGACAAAACGCCCTTTGAAACCGACAATATCGGCGATCAGACCGGCGAGATCGGTGATCGTGATATCGGTGCCGGTGCCGATGTTGATCGGCTCCGCATCCGACCAGTGCTGCATCAGAAACACCAGCGCGTCGGCGAGATCGGCGATGTGCAGAAACTCGCGGCGCGGGCGGCCGGTGCCCCAGATCTCGACCGTATCCCGACCCTGCCGCGCGGCGGCGTCGATTTTGGCGATCAAAGCCGGCAGAACATGGCTCGACAATAGGTCGAAATTGTCGTTCGGGCCGTAGAGATTGGTCGGCATCACCGAGACGAAGTCGCAGCCATATTGCCGGCGATAGGCTTGGCAGAGCTTGAGGCCGGCGATCTTGGCAATGGCGTACCACTGATTGGTCGGTTCGAGCGGGCCGGTCAACAGGCAGCTCTCCGGCATCGGCTGCGGCGCCAGCCGCGGATAGATGCAGGAAGAGCCGAGAAACATCAGCTTCGCGACGCCGGTGCGCCGCGCAGCCTCGATCACATGGGTCGCGATCGCGAGGTTGTCGTAGAGGAAATCGCCCGGGCGAGTATCGTTCTCGTGAATGCCGCCGACCCGCGCCGCCGCGAGAAACACGGCCTCCGGCCGCTCCTTGTCAAACCAGCGCGCGACCGCTTTCTGGTCGCGAAGGTCGACGGCTTCGCGGCCGACCGTCAACACCTCGCAGTCTTCCTGCGCCAATCGGCGTGTCAGCGCCGCGCCGACCATGCCGCGATGGCCGGCGACAAAGACGCGCCGGCCCTGCAGCCGAAAGAGCCTCTGCGGCGCCATTGCGTCAGTCGCCTCGTGTCATCGCGGCGCCGCGGGTCGGGTCGATAAACCCGGCATCGCTGACGGTCCGCTCGCGCCGCGCGAGATCGCGGTCGTGCGCGACCATTATCTCGACCAGTTCGGCGAAGCCGACCCGCGGCCGCCAGCCGAGAACCTGGCGCGCCTTGGTCGGGTCGCCGCGCAGCGCATCGACCTCGGTCGGCCGGAAATAGCGCGGGTCGATCTCGACGTGACGGCGCCAGTCGAGGCCGGCGGCAGCGAAGGCGAGCTCGACAAAATCGCGCACGCTGTGCGCCTCGCCGGTCGCGATGATGTAATCGTCGGGCCGCTCCTGCTGCAGCATCAGCCACATCGCTTCGACATAATCGCCGGTAAAGCCCCAATCGCGCCGGGCTTCAAGATTGCCGAGATAGAGCTCGTCCTGAAGCCCCTCTTTGATGCGGCCCACGGCTCGCGTCACCTTGCGCGTCACAAAGGTCTCGCCGCGGCGAGGGCTCTCATGATTGAATAGAATGCCGTTGCAGATGAACAGGCCGTAGGCCTCGCGGTAGTTGACCGCAAACCAATGGGCCGCGACCTTGCTGACGCCGTAAGGACTCCGGGGATAAAACGGGGTCCTTTCGCTTTGCGGCGGCGGGGCTGCACCGAACATCTCCGACGACCCCGCCTGATAGAAGCGCACCGGACGGCCGCCATGCGTGACGTGGTCGCGCACCGCCTCGATCAGGCGAAGGGTGCCGACGGCGACGGTTTCTGCGGTATATTCGGGAACCGCAAACGAGACCTTGACGTGGCTCTGGGCGCCGAGGTTGTAAACTTCGTCGGGATCGACCGTCTCGAGCACGCGGCGCAGGCTCGTGCCGTCGGTAAGATCGCCATAATGCAAGCTCAACCGGGCGCCACCCTGATGAGGATCGTGGTAGAGATGGTCGATGCGATCGGTGTTGAACAGGCTTGCCCGCCGCATCAGGCCATGCACTTCATAGCCTTTGCCCAGCAGGAATTCGGTCAGGTACGAGCCGTCCTGGCCGGTGACCCCGGTGATCAGTGCACGTTTTGACATTTTGAAAACCTATCACGGCCCGCCGGCCGGTTTCATCATCGAAAATGACGGCGCGGGCCTGACGGATCGGCGGCGGCCGAACGTAGGCGAAAGCAACCCGGCCAACGGAGGCGGTGATGACGGCGAGCAGAAAAATCCGCGTGGGCATCGTCGGGGCCAATCCGCAGCGCGGGTTTGCCGCAATCGCCCATATTCCTGCCCTGCAGGCCCTGCCGGAATTCGAGATCAGCGCGGTGTGCACGAGCCGGCAGGAGTCGGCCGAAGCGGCGGCCCGGCATTTCGGGATCCCGCTGGCGTTTTCCGACGCTGAAAGGCTGGCGCAGCACCCGGACGTCGATCTCGTCACGGTCTGCGTCAAGGTGCCCGACCATTATCCTCCGGTCATGGCCGCGATCGCGGCCGGCAAGCCGGTCTATTGCGAGTGGCCGCTCGGCCGCAACAGCGGCGAGGCCGCCCGGATGCTCGCCGCCGCCGAGCGCGCCGGGATCCGCCACGCGGTCGGATTGCAGGGCCGGGTGTCTCCGGCGATCCGATACGCAAGAGATCTGATCGCCGAGGGCTATGTCGGCCGAGTCTTGGCGGCGACGGTGATTGCCTGCGCCCCGAACTGGGGCGCCGCGATCGACCGCGCCTATCAGGCCGACCGCGCCAACGGCGCCAATCTGCTGACGATCACCGGAGGCCATACGATCGACGCCCTGTGCTATTGCCTCGGCGCGTTCCGCGAGCTTGCCGCCTTTGCGGTCAGCCAGCGCGACCATATCCCGCTGCAGGAAACCGGCGAGATCGTGGCCAAGACTGTGCCCGACCAGGTTGTCGTCAACGGCATCATCGGCGACGACGCGGTCGTCTCCTTTCAGGTCCGCGGCGGCATGACGCGCGGGACCGCGTTCCTGTGCGAGATCCACGGCGAGACGGGCGACCTCCAGCTCGCCGCGACCTCGCGCGACTCGATGCAGCGCCAGGAATTGCGGCTGCGAGGAGCGCGCGGTGCGAGCACAGAACTCGCCGATCTGACGGTGCCCGACAGGTACCGCTGGGTGCCCGAGGGAGTGCCGTCCGGCTCTCCCTACAATGTCGCCCAGCTCTACCGGAAACTCGCCGAGAGCCTCCGCGACGGCACGGCCTGCGATCCCGATTTCGCCGCCGCCATCGCGCGCCATCGCCTGCTCGACGCGATCCTGCGCGCCTCGGAGACCGGGACGAAGCAGGTATTGGAGAACGAGTGACGCGGCTTATCGGCCGGCAAAGAACCGGTTCCCGGGGCGCGGCAAGCCGAGGTTCTCCCGCAGGGTGCGGCCTTCGTATTCGCGGCGGAACAGGCCGCGCCGCTGCAGTTCCGGCACGACCCGGTCGACAAAATCGTCGAGACCGCCCGGCACGTACGGGAACATGATGTTGAACCCGTCGCAGGCCTCGCCAAAGAACCACTCCTCCATCTGGTCGGCGATCATCGCCGGGGTGCCGACCAAGGACAGCCCGCCGTAGCCGCCGGCGATCCGGGCCAATTGCCGGACCGTCAAATTCTCGCGTCGGGCGCGCTCGACGATCCTCTGCCTTCCGCTCTTGCTGGCGTTGCTTTCCGGGATCTCGGGCAACGGCGCGTCGAGGTCGAACCCCGAGGCGTCGTGGCCGAGCGCGATCGACAATGAGGCGACGCCGCTGTCCGGATGTACGAGGCTGTCGAGCAGGGCGCGCTTGTCGCGCGCCTCGGCAGCGCTGTCGCCGACCACGGCGAGGGCGCCGGGCAATATCTTCATGTGCTCGGGATCGCGCCCAAGCCGCTCCATGCGAGTCTTGACGTCGGCATAGAAATGCCGCGCATCGGCGAGATTGTTGCCGCTGGCGAAGATCACCTCGGCGGTTTCAGCGGCAAGCTGGCGACCGGCTTCCGAGGCGCCGGCCTGGACGACGACCGGCCAGCCCTGGACCGGCCGTGCGATGTTGAGCGGCCCCCGCACCGACAGGAATTCGCCCTTGTGGTCGAGTACATGCAGCCGCTCGGGGTCGAAATAGAGTCCGGCCTCGACGTCGCGGATGAAGGCGTCGTCGGCCCAGCTGTCCCACAATCCGGTCACGACATCGAAGAACTCGCGGGCGCGGCGGTAGCGCTCGCCATGTTCGAGAGGCTCGGTCAGGCCGAAATTGAGCGCCGCGTCGGGGTTGGAGGTGGTGACCAGGTTCCACCCGGCGCGCCCGCCGCTGATGTGGTCGAGCGAGGCGAAGCGGCGCGCGATCAGATAGGGCGGCTCGAAGGTCGTCGACGCCGTCGCGATCAGCCCGAGATGCTCGGTCGTCATCGCCAGCGCCGGCAACAGGGTCAGCGGGTCGAACGAAGTAACCGTGGCGCTGCGCTTCAAGGCCGCCATCGGCATGTTGAGGACGGAGAGATGATCGGCCATGAAAAAGGCGTCAAAGCGGCCCTCTTCGAGCTTTCGGGCAAAGCGGATCAGGTGGCGGAGGTTGAAATTGGCGTCCGGATAGGCGCCCGGATAGCGCCACCAGGCGGTATGAATGCCGACCGGGCGCATGAAGGCGCCCAGCCGCAAGCGACGCGATCTCGTCATCGGCTCTCCTCGCACGCAGGCGCTGCGATATTAGCCGCCTGCGCCCCCGAAGGGTGCATGCTAGATTGGTCGCGGCGGGGACATCGCCCCGGGACAGGAGGACGGGCGGAATGGACAGAGCCAAGCGTCAGATGCATCTCGGCGTCTTTGTCCTCGGCACCGGCAATCACTCCGCCGGCTGGCGCTACGAAGGCGCCGCCGCCAGCAACAACCAGCTTTCGGTCATCCAGGAGATCGCGCAGATCGCCGAGCGCGGCAAATTTGACCTGTTGTTCGTCTCCGACGGGCTGGTCATGGACCCCGGCGACCATCCGTCCTTTCTGTGCCGCTTCGAGCCGACCACATTGATCTCGGTGCTGAGCGCTTCGACCCGACACATCGGCCTCGGCGCAACGGTATCGACCAGCTTTGGCGAACCCTATCACGTCGCCCGCATCTTCGCCTCGATCGATCATCTGAGCCAGGGCCGCGCCGCATGGAACGTGGTGACCAGCTCGGCCCCGAAGGCCGCGCTGAATTTCAGCCGCGAGCGGCACATGGAGCACGAGCTGCGCTATGCGGTCGCCAACGAATTCGTCGACGTCGTCAAGGGATTGTGGGACTGCTGGGACGAGGACGCAATCGTCGCCGACAAGACGAGCGGGGTCTTTCTCGACCCTGCCCGGGTGCGCCCCTTGAACCACAAGGGCCGGTTCTTTCAGGTCAGGGGCCCGATCAACATTGCGCGCTGCCCGCAGGGTCATCCCGTGATCATCCAGGCGGGCGGCTCGCCGTCCGGCCTCGAACTGGCGGCGCGGACCGCCGACGTCGTGTTCTCGGTGGTGCAGGAACTGGAAGGCGCCAAGGCGGCCTATGCCGATCTGAAGGGGCGGCTCGCCCGGTACGGGCGCAGGCCGGACCAGCTCGCGGTCCTGCCCGGGGTCATGCCGATCATCGGTGCGAGCGAGGCCGAGGCGAAGGACAAATTGTCCCTGTTGCAGAGCTGGCTGACCTCGACCAACGCAGCGACCCTGGTGTCGAGCCGGATCGGCTACGACGTCTCCGGCTTCCCGCTCGACGGGCCGGTGCCGGCGCCGCCCCATGAGGCGAGCAGCCAGACCTTCTCGCGCGTCCTCTACGAGACCGCGCGGCGCGACAATATGACCTTGCGCGACCTCTACAACCTGACTGCGGCGGCGCGCGGCCACTGGGTCGTCTGCGGCACGCCGCAGCGGATCGCCGACACGTTGGAACAGTGGTTTGTCGAAGGGGCGGCCGATGGGTTCAACATTCTGCCGCCCTATTTCCCCGGCGCCTTCGCCGATTTTGTCGATCTCGTTGTGCCCGAACTGCAGCGCCGCGGTCTGTTCCGACGTGAATACGAGGGGACGACCCTGCGCGATCATTTCGGGCTGGCCCCGGTGCCGGCTCCGACGGCGCACCGGGAAGCGGTTGGCGAAGGATGACGACGGATGGCTGAAACTTCGCGACTCTTGATGCTGGTCGGCGC
>DATFCQ010000132.1:0-2905 GCA_035252905.1 Allostellaceae bacterium
GGCCGTCGCCGTCGTCGCTCGCCTCGACCGCGGCGACCGCGGGGAGCCGCTCGATCTCGGCCGCAAGCGCTGCGCGCTGCGCCGGGGCGACGCCGAGGCGGACCGCATTGTGATAGCGCGAGCGCGCGCGCAGATCCGCCGGCGTGGCGTCGGCGAGGATATGGCCGCGCGCAATGATGATCGCCCGGCTGCACACCGCCTCGACCTCTTCCAGAAGATGCGTTGAAATGATGATGGCCCGCTCCGGCTGCAGCGCGGCGATGATCTTGCGCATCTCATATTTCTGGTTGGGATCGAGCCCGTCGGTCGGCTCGTCGAGGATCACGACGGGGGGATCGTGCAACAGCGCCTGCGCCACCCCGACGCGGCGCTTGTAGCCTTTGGACAGGGTCTCGATCGGCTGCTCCAGAACCTCGCCGAGGTGGATCGTCTCGACGATCCGGTCGATCCGCCGCCCCTTGTCGGCGCCGGAAAAGCCGCGGATGCGGGCGATGAAGTCGAGAAAATCGGCGGGCGTCATGTCGGGATAGGCGGGGGCGCCTTCGGGCAGATAGCCGATGTTGCGCTTGGCCGCGACCGGCGCCTCCCTGATGTCGTGTCCGCAGACGATTGCAGTGCCCGAATCGGGGGCAAGAAAGCCGGTGACCATCTTCATCGTCGTCGACTTGCCGGCGCCGTTGGGCCCGAGAAAGCCCAAGACTTCGCCGCGCGGGACGGAAAAGGAAATGCCGTCGACCGCGAGAAGAGAACCAAAGCGCTTATAAAGCTGCCGGACTTCCAGCATCAGGAAGGGCCTTGACCGAGGAGCCTCTCCTTTCTGCCTGCTCGCGCCGCCCCGCGCACCGCGACGCAACGGCGCAGCCCCTTGCGGCGAGGTCCTCACCCGCCTCACGCCTGTCCTGAGGAGCCGCAAGGCGGCGTCTCGAAGGGCTGGTGGGTGAGGGCTACTTGAGGAAGCGGCTATGGCGCCGGCGGCAGCAGCGGCTCGATCTCGGCGGTGATGCGGGGATCGGTCGGGGGGACCTGCGCCGGCCAGGCCCCGGCGAGTTCGCCGTCCGGCCCGATCAGATATTTATGAAAGTTCCAGCGCGGCGCGCCGGCCTCGCCGAGCGTTGCCGCGATCCAGCGATAGAACGGGTGAGCCTCGGCGCCGATCACCCGGGTCTTTTCCGCGAGCGGGAAGTCGACGCCGTAGCGCTTCTGGCAGAAGGCGGCGATCTCCTCCGCCGAACCCGGCTCCTGCCGGCCGAAATCGTTGGACGGGACGCCGAGCACGACGAGGCCGCGCTCGCGGTAGCGCCGCCACAAGGCCTCGAGATCGGCATATTGCGGGGTGTACCCGCAATAGGAAGCCGTGTTGACGACGAGAACCGGTCGGCCGCGCCAGGCGGCGAGCGGCAGCGGACCGCCGTCGAGCGCAGCAAATTCGAATCGGTAGGCGTCTTCCTCGCTCGTCATCGTCACAGCCTCGTCCGGGGGAGGGGTGGTTCGGACGCAGCATAGCGCGCCTATTTACAGGACGCAGCGGCGGTGTTGCTCAGGCTGCTGCGATTGCCGACACTGGCGGCTGATGCCGGAGGTCCGGTCCTTATGGATCTCGTGTTCTTTGCCAAGGGCATCGCGGCCGGCCTGCTCATCGGGGTGCCGATCGGTCCGGTCGGCATCCTGTGCCTGCGCCGGACGATCTTCGACGGCCCGCTCGCCGGCTTTGTCTCCGGGCTCGGCGCGGCGAGCGGCGATGCGCTGTTCGGGGCGGTTGCCGGGTTCGGCCTGACCGCGATTTCGAACTGGCTGCTGCAATACGAGGATTGGCTGCGCTTTACCGCCGCCTGTTTTCTGCTCTACATCGGCGGCGGCGCCTTGCGGCGGGGAGCGCAGGCCCATGCGGCAGAGCACCGCGAATCCGAGGGGCTGTTGCGCAATTACCTCGCGACCCTGGCGCTGACGGTCGCCAACCCGGTGACGATCTTTGCCTTTTTCGGCATCTTTGCCGGCCTCGGAGCGGCGGAAGATCAGGCCGATTTCGGCCGGGCGGCAACGCTGGTGTTCGGGGTGTGGGTCGGCTCGTTGTTGTGGTGGCTGCTCTTGAGCCTTGGCGCGGGCGTGTTCCGCGGCTCGCTCAATCCGCGCATTCTGGGGTGGATCAACCGCGGCTCGGGGGCGGTCCTGCTGCTTTCCGGGGCGGGGCTGCTGGCGATGCTGGCGTTTTCCCACCGAGTTTGAGAGAACCTGTTGGCGTGATGGCCGTGCAAAATCGGCGGCATAGCGCGGCGGAGCGTCTTCCGCCGATCGGCGATAGTGGGGGGATTGCGTGGTCTATCTGCCGCCTGTTTTCAGCGAAGCGCGCCCGGAGGTGCTGGCCGCGCACATCGAGCGCTATGATTTCGGCACATTGATCAGCCACGGCGAGGGCGGACTGCAGGCAAGCCGCGTCCCGTTTCTCGCCGAGCGCACGCCGGACGGGCTCCTCCTCAACGGCCACCTCGCGCGCGCCAACCCGCAGGTCGCCCACCTCGCCGCCGGGGGCGAGGTCCTGGCGGTGTTTGCCGGGCCGCACGCCTATGTGTCGCCGACCTGGTATCAGGCGGGGCCGAGCGTTCCGACCTGGAACTATGCCGACGTCCATGCCTACGGCACGGTGCGCCTGATCGCCGAGGAGGCCCCGTTGCGCGCGCTGTTGCAGCGCCTGTCCGAGCGCCATGAGAGGGGCAACCCGGCGCCCTGGCGGATGGAGGATCAGCCCGAGGACTATCTGGCGGGGATGATCCGGGGGATCGTCGGGTTCGCGATCGCCGTCACCCGGCTCGAAGGAAAATACAAATTGAGCCAGAACCGCCCGGCGGCGGACCGGCCGCGAATCATCGCCGCGCTCGCCGGGCGCGGCGATGAGGAGGCGCGCGCCGTC